>JAJFJB010000455.1 GCA_021774435.1 Alphaproteobacteria bacterium | reverse complement strand
GAAAACACTTTGCTCCGTTCGGGATTGCGCGCAGGCGGTGATGGCAGCGATCGAGCGCGACCCCAACGATATCGAAAAGTTGCGGGCGGGTTTGCTGAACGCGACTCGACCCTTCGTTAGTCGACCGGACCTGTTCTCGCTGGGCGTAAAGCGACCGGGAAATCATATCGATAATTCGAAATACATCTATTATGACGGCGAACTGTCGATGACACTGGATCAACTGCCTAATGGCATGGTTGTGCCGCCGCATGATCACGGCATTTGGGAAGCGCTCGTGCTTTTGAAGGGACGGCTGCGGCACATCGTTTACGACCGGCGCGATGATGGCAGCGTCGCAGGACATGCCGACCTCGAAACGATCGAGGACCGGGTATATATGCCGGGGGAGATGGCGATGGTTATGCCGCCGGCGGAGATTCACAGTTTTACAGCCCTTGAAGAAGAAACATTCATCTTCACGATTGTGGGTGGCAACTACAAACCGACTCGGCACTACTATAATGTCGATAAAAAATCATACGTCGTTGCAGAGGCCGGCAAGCAGCCAAAAGCAGAGGCTGCGTAAAGGAGCAGCCCCCCGCCTTTGCGGGCGCTTCGTATGATACATAGTGATCAATTCGCGCTGGAAAGGCGCTGCTTAGCCGCGTCGGACGTCGATTTTTTTCTCTTCTCGGGCTTTTGGTGACGTCTTCGGCATTGTGAGCGTCAAAACGCCATCATTGAAATCAGCCCCGATCTTATCGGTGTCGACATCGCCCGGGAGACGAAAGGAACGTTGAAACGCACCGTAACTGCGCTCGGAGAAGTAATAGGTTTTCGTTTTCTCCTCGTGTGTGTGTTTTTTTTCGCCTTTGATCGTCAGGACGTGGTCATTGATTGCAACATCAATGTCTTCGGCGGCGACGCCGGGCAGTTCCAGATTGATCTCATAGGCACTTTCCGCATTTACGGCATCGGCACTAGGCGAAAAAAAATTGGCAACGGTCGCCGCCGCATTGCGGAATGGCTCGAACAAATGCGGCCATGCTGAATGGCCCTTATCGACAGGAATTTTGTGCTCACCTGTTGCTTCCATCGTGAATTCCCTCCGGCAAAATCTCAAAATTTAACGTTGCCGGGAAGATAAATGGCAACGCTGGAGAGTGCTTTGATTTGAATCAAACCAACAGTGATGCGGAATGTTCGATATATTTACAAGATAGCATTGAGTTTATATCAACTCTTTGTTTTCAAAATGTAAAACCGTGAAATTTTTAGACTTTTACAGAATTGTCCGGACTTCTTGTGTACAAAAAACTGGATTTTTACGGGTTTTGTGCTAAATATGATATCTCACAATCATCGACCAACCGGACCGGGTACGACCTTATCCTCCTGCCAGGTTCTCAAAACAATGGGAGGGCAGTATGGCGGGTCAAGTGCGCGTCTCGCACATCCTTTTGATGTACGACGGCTCAGAACGTTCAACCGCAACGCGGTCGCAAGAAGAAGCCTTGTCGGAAATCGGCGCCATAAAAGAAAAAATTGCAGATGGTGAAGATTTCGCGGCGTTGGCGGGAAGTCATTCCGATTGCCCATCCGGCAGGGACGGCGGGGATCTCGGATTTTTCTCACCCGGTGCCATGGTGCCGGAATTCGATGAAGTGGCTTTTGACCTTGAGGTCGGTGCCGACAGCGACGTGGTCACCACAGCATTCGGTTACCATTTACTTCGACGGACTGGCTAAACGGGAAAAAGACAAAAACGGTAACAACTTAGGGAGTTGATGGGGATTATTCCATTGCAAATCAAATGGGATGCCTCAAAGGAACGATATGAGCGATATAGCATTACCGTCAAAAGACGAAGAATTTCGGGAACATCACACACAAAAAACCCGTAAATGCCTGCTTTGCACCACGAATTTCGAGAGCGAATGGGCCGGAGAACGGGTTTGTAAAAAATGTAAAGCGACAGCAGCCTGGCGGCAGGGTTAACAGGCAGCTTCCCCGATAAATAATCGTAAACGCTGAACCGGTTCGGAAATACATTCCGGACCGGTTGCGCGTTACCCCCTATTAAAGCGCAGAAAACGTATTTCCCGGCTCTTCGCCATAGTCGCGTTTGCGCTTCAACCTGCCGACCATCGCATGTACATAGGGTGCGGCAGCACAGATTTGCTCGTAATCCATATCCGATAGGCTTAGACCCGCGGTTTCAACGGCGGCAGTAACGCGTGCGCGTTCGGTTTCACTTATCGATGCACTTTCAATCGACACCGGTGGTGCCGCAATCGGTTCGGCACCAGTTACGTCAGGTCGTACGTCACGCCATGATGTGGCCTTTTCGTACGCGTACGCGACACGTAGCACGGCCAGTTCGTCGAAGGGGCGCCCGATGACCTGCATTGAAAGGGGAAGGCCGCTTTCACTGAACCCGATGCACTGTGCGAGTGCCGGGCCACCCGTCACATTGAACGGCGTTGCGATTGACGGTTTCTGCCAAAACCCGACAGTCTTGCCAACGCCGAGACGACCAGCGGGACCATAAACGCCAGCGGTAATCAGGACGTCGTATTTTTCGTAAAGCGGCGCCATTTCCGCCAACATCACGCGGCGTTCGCGCTGCGCGTTGACGTAGTCCGCCCCCGACATGAGACACGCAGGCAAAACACGTCCGCGGAAGTCGGCGCCGAAGTCCCCCGGTCGACTCTGCAATTCAGACGCATGAATTGCAAAGAGTTCCGATTCCGCGATTGTTACCTTGACGTCGTAATAGGCCTGCATGGGCCGCATACGGGTATCTTCAATCGTTGCGCCCAGGCCGCGCAAAACGTCGAGCGCAGCGTCCATGGAAGCGCGCACTTCGTCATTTGCCGGTAAGTCTTCTTCCCAAAAATGCCGAACCACGCCGATTCGGAGGCCACGAATGTCTTCGCTCAAGCCAGCCCGATAGTCCGGTGGCGTGCGTGACGCGCTAGCGGGGTCCGCCGGATCATGGCCGGCAAGCGCCTGCAACATGATCGCGCAATCTTCGACCGTCCAGGTCATCGGTCCGCAGTGGTCAAAGGTATAGGAATTCGCGATAACACCGGCCCGGCTGACGAGACCGTAGGTGGGTTTTAGCCCGACAATGCCGCATAAGCAGGCGGGATTTCGAATTGAGCCTCCGGTATCCGAACCAAGTGCGCCTTTGACCAATCCCGCAGCAACCGCGGCGCCGGAACCACTCGATGAGCCACCCGTGGCATGGTCGGTATTCCAGGGATTACGCGCCGGCGGCCACGGTAAATCGAAAGAAGGGCCGCCATGGGCAAATTCATGCGTTGCGAGCTTGCCCAACAAAATGGCGCCGGCGGCGTAAAGCCGTGCGGTGGTTGTCGCGTCTCGTTCCGGGATGTTGTCGATAAGGATTTTGGAGTGCGCCGAGGTTAGAATTCCTGCCGTGTCGTAAATATCCTTAAGACCAAAGGGGATACCGTGCAGGGGACCGAGATAGTTCCCCGCGGCGATTTGCGCCTCAGCCTCGCGCGCTCGAGAGAGCGCCGCATCCGCCGTCAGCGTAATGAACGCGTCCAAATAGGGACCGATTGCCTCGATCCGTTGCAGGCAGGCTTCGATGAGGGTGACGGGTGACAGGTCGCCTTGTTCTATTAGCGACGCCGTTTCCGCAATAGTCAGGGCGCAGAGTTCCTCGCTCATCCCAATTTGCTCCTATAAATCGATTTCCAGCCATAAAGGCTGATGGTCGGAACCTTGTGCTTTGCGATCGACCCAAACTGCCTGCACCTTGTCGGCCAAGCCGGTGCTCACGAATGCGTAATCGATGCGACGGTTGCCGCCTTCTTCGAATTTCGTATGACCATCATTCGGGTCGCCGCCACTATGGATCCAGGCGTCAAGGTAGCCGTTACTTTCTGTGATTCGGCCATATTTGGGATCTTCCGGTCCGACCATCGCCGCGTAGGCAGCTTCGTCAGGCGACATATTGAAATCTCCCAGTAAGATGGAGCCTTTAGGTTCGCCTCTAGCAGGTGCTTTTTCCAGCCAATGTGAATGGGCACCAGTGAGAACGCCGCCATCCTGTCCGGCGTTTCGCTGTAAAGCGCGCAGGTGGGCGACTTGTATGAGCCGTTCGGGTTCTGCCGCGTGCGCCAAATGTACCGATGCGACCCGCGTTGATCCGCCGGGGGATTGGATTACCCCATCCATCATGGAGCGCTGGATACTGAGTTGTGCGTGGAAGTGCATTTTAGGCAACAGGTGATTTCGCGAAGACAAGATCGGATAACGCGATAGCAAAAGATTGCCAAATTGGCGTCTGCGCCGATGCAGGAGCCCGTCAGCGTCTCGAAAGCCCGCATCCAAATCGACACCGGGTCCGTAGACCCAATAATGTTCAGGCAACGCCGCGGTAAGGGCCTGAACCTGATCTGTCATTTCTGAGCGTGTCCAGAACCGGTCGACTTCCTGCATCGCAATGACGTCGCCGCCGGCAACTTCATCGACAATTCGTCCAATATCGACCCGGCCATCCTTGCCGGTCCCGTATTGCACATTGTAGCTGACCAGGCGCATTGCTTTCTGACCTCCCCCTGCGCCTAGTTTACACAAAAACCGGGGAAAGCTATGCCCGTGTATTTATTTGTTCGTTATGAGGTTGGAAGTTTATGTGAATTTATCATCGTCGGGATATAATCAGGCTCTAACTTCACAAAAGCTTAAGAAAATAAGGTTAACAACACCGAAAACACTATCGGAGAACGACCATGGCGTTACGGACCGACGTGCTTAAGGATGAAGTCATCGAAAGAGTCGTCGAAGCCGTTCAATCGCGTATGACGGGGAAGAAGGCATCGTTCGCCGAAGCCTTCATTCGCCGGTTTTACGAGAATGTCGCGCCTACGGATATCATATCTGAGGATACCGAAGACCTATACGGGGCCGCGCTCTCGCTATGGAGTTTCGCGGCGGCTCGCAAACCAAAAACGGCCAAGGTCCGCGTTTATAATCCCGGCTTCGACCAACATGGCTGGCACTCGACGCATACTGTGATTGAGATCGTCCATGACGATATGCCGTTCCTCGTGGATTCCGTCTCGGCGGACTTGAATCGTCGCGGCATTACGATCCATCAACTCATTCATCCCATTTTCGTTGTCAACCGGAGCAAGGATGGCAAGGCGCTTTCCATGTCCGGTGCCGAAAATGACGGAAACGGTGCCGTTCGCGAATCCTGTATTCATATCCAAATCGATGAGCAAGCAACCGATAAAGTCCGCAAAGCTCTTGAGTTGGACTTGCGTGGTGTACTCTCGGATGTTCGGGCTGCGGTCGGCGATTGGCAAGCTATGCGACAAAAGGTCGTCGATGAGTTGGAGCGTTTAAAGCAGAAACCGCCGAAATTACCGAAATCGGAGTTGGAAGAGGGCGCCGCCTTCATCTCCTGGCTGTATGACGATCATTTCACGTTCCTGGGGTACCGCGAGCTATCTTTTGCGGGGACAGGCAAGCGGGCGAAAATGGAAGTCGTGCCGAACTCTGGACTAGGCGTCTTGCGCGATCCGGATGTACAGGTGTTCGAAGGCTTGCGTAACCTCGGTGCGCAAACGCCGGAAGTACAAGCTTTTGTCCGTCGTCCGGAATTGCTGCTCATTACTAAGGCGACGGAGCGCTCTACGGTCCATCGAAGCGTCCATATGGATGCGGTCGCCGTAAAATTGTTCGACGATAAGGGTAAAGTAATTGGCGAACAGCTGTTTGTCGGACTCTTCACTTCCGTTGCGTACAGCGAGACACCGACCAAAATCCCCTTGTTGCGACACAAGGTTGCCGCTGTCGTCGGGAATTCTGGCTTCGACGCCGGAAGCCACGATGGCAAAGCACTTATCCATGTTCTGGAAGATTATCCCCGGGACGAGTTGTTTCAGAGCGATCTAGAAGCGTTGACGGATGTAGCGCACGGCATTGTTCGCCTTCAGGAACGCCAGAGAACCGCACTATTTCTGCGCCGAGATCCCTATGAGCGTTATGTGTCGGCCATGATTTATCTGCCGCGCGAAAGGCTCAATACCGGATTGAGACGGAACTTTGAAGCGATTTTGTCGCGAGCATTCAATGGCTCCGTGCGTGAGGTGTATACGCATGTTAGCGACGAGTTGCTGGGACGATGGCTATTCATCGTGAAGACCACGCCAGGAGCAATTCCCGATTACGACGTGAAGGAAATTGAAGCGCGTCTCACGGATTCCGCCCGGACGTGGCAAGACCGGTTGGCGCAGGCGTTGATCGAGAACCTTGGCGAAGCCAGAGGCAATCAGCTTTTCAAGAAATACGGGGACTCCTTCCCGACAGGATACCGTGAGACCTATAGCGCGCAAACCGCAGTTTTCGATATCGCCCGAATCGAAGAAAGTTTCGAAGGTAGCTTGCTCGGCATGAACCTCTACCGGCCGATCGAGGCCGAGGAGAACGAGCTCTCCTTCAAGATCTACAATGTCGGGGATCCAATTGCCCTCTCCGATATTTTGCCTCGTCTCGAGAATATGGGACTGAAGGTTATTCGGGAGGCGCCATCGGAGATATTGCCACTTGGCGCGGAGCGCCCCGTCTATCTGCATGATTTCGGACTAATCACCGGAGATGGATCCAGCGTTGACTACACCGCGGTTCGTCAGGTTTTCCATGACAGCTTCGCACGCGTTTGGGCCGGCGATGTTGAGGATGATGGTTTCAACCGGCTCGTTCTTTGCGCGAATCTGGAATGGCGGGAAGTGGTCATGCTACGCGCTTACTGCAAATATTTGCGTCAAGCGCGCATTCCGTTCAGCCAGACCTATATGGAAGAAACGCTGGCCAGCTACCCGGATCTGACGCGCCTACTCGTACGTCTTTTCAAGCTCCGCTTCGATCCTGATTTCGAAGGGGATCGCGAAGGTCTTGAAGCGACGGTGCAAATGGCGATTGACCAGGAGTTGGACCGTGTCGCCAATCTAGACGAAGACCGAATCCTCCGCCGCTATCTCAATCTCATGCAGCAGACATTACGAACGAACTTCTTTCAGACGACGGCTGATGGCGCCCCGGTGCCGTATCTATCGTTCAAGTTCAACAGTCAGGAAATCGAAGACCTGCCGGAGCCGCGTCCGCTGCGCGAGATTTCCGTCTACAGCCCGCGCTTCGAGGCGGTACATCTTCGGTTCGGCATGGTCGCGCGCGGCGGCTTGCGCTGGTCCGATCGCCGGGAAGATTTCCGGACGGAAATCCTGGGTCTCGTGAAGGCGCAACAGGTCAAGAATGCGGTGATCGTGCCGGTCGGCTCCAAGGGCGGATTCGTTCTCAAGAAGGCGCCGCCGCCAAGTGATCGGGAAGCGTTCCAGGCCGAGGGAGTCGCCTGCTACCAGACCTTTGTTCGCGGGATGCTTGAAATTACGGACAATTTGGCCGATGGCGCCGTAGTGCCCCCGGATCGGGTCGTGCGCAAGGATCCGGATGATTCCTATCTTGTTGTTGCGGCAGACAAGGGCACGGCAACGTTCTCGGATATTGCCAATGAAATAGCCGTATCGCTCGGCTATTGGCTTGGTGACGCATTCGCTTCAGGCGGGTCCGAAGGCTACGACCACAAGAAAATGGGCATTACCGCACGTGGTGCGTGGGAATCCGTAAAACGCCATTTCCGCGAAATAGGCCATGACACGCAGATGCAAGAGTTTTCGGTTGTCGGCTGTGGCGATATGTCAGGCGACGTTTTCGGCAACGGTATGCTTCTGTCCGAACATATTCGTCTCGTTGGCGCGTTCAATCATCTTCATATTTTCATCGATCCTGACCCGGATCCCGCGGTCAGTTTTGCCGAACGCAAGCGCCTATTTGATTTGCCGCGCAGCAGTTGGAGCGATTACAACGCGGCGCTTATTTCCAAAGGCGGTGGCATCATCGACCGCAGTGCCAAGTCGGTGACGCTGACGCCGGAAATGCAAAAATTGTTCGGTTTCAAGGAAGCGACTTTAACACCGAACGAGCTCATTGCCGCAATGTTGTGCGCGGAAGTGGATCTGCTGTGGTTCGGCGGCATTGGCACTTATATCAAGGCATCATTCGAGTCTCATAGCGATGCCGGCGACCGTGCGAATGACGGACTTCGGATCAACGGCAATCAATTACGATGCAAAGTTGTGGGTGAGGGTGCCAATCTGGGTGTGACGCAGAACGGCCGTATCGAGTTTGCCCGTGCCGGTGGCCGTATCAATAGCGACTCGATTGATAACTCTGCCGGCGTGGATTGTTCGGACCATGAAGTGAATATCAAAATCGCACTTGGCAGCGTTGTCGGCCGTGGTGATATGACGGACAAGCAGCGCAACAGTATGCTCGTAGAGATGACCGACGATGTCGGATTGTTGTGCCTTGACGACAACTACGCGCAGACACAGGCGATCACGGTCGAGGAAAGCCAAGCCTATCGCTTGCTGGATCGTCATCAGCGGCTTATGCGGTCCCTGGAACGCGCTGGCATATTGGACCGGGCAATTGAGTTCTTGCCGGATGACGAAACGATTGATGGGTTGGAATCAACGAAGGTCGGTCTGACGAGACCGGAGATCGCTGTTCTATTGGCGTATGCAAAGAACGCGACTTACGAAGAACTTTTACAATCCAATCTGCCGGATGATCCGCTTCTTGAAGGCGATCTGTCACGATATTTTCCGATGGCGTTGCGCGAACGCCATCATGATGCAATCGAACAGCATACCTTGCGTCGTGAAATCGTCGCGACATCGGTGACCAATTCGATGATCAATCGCACCGGGCCGACATTTGTCAACGAAATGCGAATCCGAACGGGTCTGGAGTCGCCGGAAATAGCGCGGGCCTATACGGTCGTCCGAGAGGCGTTTCGGTTACGCTCGATCTGGGCTGAAATTGAAGTGTTAGACAATAAGGTTTCGACGGATGCGCAGACACTAATGTTGCGGGAAATCGGCCGCACCGTGGATCGTACGACGCAATGGTTTTTGCGCAATGTCGATCACCCCCTGGATATCACTAAGCTCATGGCGGAATTTGCACCAGGCATCAAGACGCTCGGTGCGCAGATGGACGATGTTCTGCAACCGGATCAACGAGAGGACGTTGCGCAACGCACCACGCGATTCGTCGGTCCAGGTGTTCCAGAAATGTTGTCGCAGCGCATTGGTGCACTCAAAATGTTGTCAACCGCCTGCGATATTATCCGCATAGCCGGGGACGCTGATAAGCCGGTGATTGAGACCGCGCGGACCTACTTTGCGGTCGGCAGCCGTTTTCGGCTTGATTGGTTGCGCCGCGGCGCGAACCGCCTGACGCCGGACAGCACGTGGCATAAGCTCGCGGTCGAAGCGATCATTGATGACATGTGGGGCACGCAAAGCGAGCTTACCATAAAGGTGCTCGGTATCGGTGGAACGGGCGCGAATGCGATAGATAGCTGGGTCGGATCCCGGCACGATCTTGTCGACCGGGTCGAAGGTCTGATAGGTGAGCTCGAAACGATCGGTCAGGTCGATCTTGCCATGCTCGCGGTCGCCAACCGCGAATTGCGGGGCCTGGTCTCTCGCTAGCCCCTGCACGGTTGCTACTCGATGCGAACGGCGGTTCCGCTTGCGACAACCATCATCATGGAGCCCTTGTCGCCCACGACTTCATAATCGAGGTCGACGCCCACAATCGCATTGCCACCGAGTTCTTCCGCATGTGACTGCATGTCCTCAATCGCCGCGTCCTTCGCGGCGCGAATCACTTTTTCGTAGGAACCTGAACGGCCGCCGACGAAGTCGCGGACGCCGGCAAACATATCCCGGACAACGTTCGCGCCGAGTATTGTTTCGCCCGTGCAAATACCAAAATATTCGGTGATTTTGCGACCTTCGACTGAAGATGTCGTGGTGATGATCATAGCCGTTCCTTTGTTGTTTTAGGTTGCCTCAGTAACTGGCATGCTACGGGCCTTCGATTCAAGTTCCAACGGTGTGTTTTGTCCAAATTGAGCGATCGCCGCGCGCTGATTTCCTGGTGTTTCTACGATTGGGCGAATTCGGCATTTCCGACTGTAATCGGCACGTTTATTTTCGGGACCTACTTTACCAAAGCGGTCGCGGATTCGCCGGAGATAGGCTCCGCTCAATGGGGATGGGCGCTCGGGTTGGCAGGACTTGTCGTTGCGGTTTTGAGTCCCGTTGTGGGCGCCGTTGCAGACAAACGCGGGCGGCGAAAACCATGGCTGGCGTCATTTACAGGGCTTTGCGTGGGCGCGACGGCCATGCTCTGGTTTACTTATCCCGACCCGAAATTTGCCCTATGGGCGCTATGCTTCGTTACGTTGGCGAGCGTGGCATTCGAACTTACGATGGTGTTCTATAATGCCATGTTGCCGGAAATTGCACCTGAGTCGCATATCGGGCGTGTGTCCGGCTGGGGTTGGGGCCTTGGCTACGTCGGTGGCCTGGCGGCCCTGGTTATGTGTCTCCTTGGGTTCGTCCAAACTGAGACGCCTTGGTTCGGCATATCGACGCAGAATGCCGAAAATATCCGTGCCGTCGTCTTGCTTGTCGCCGCTTGGTATACGGTATTTTCCATACCGCTTTTTCTCTTTACGCCGGATGTGCCGTCGACCGCCCGCTCGATGCGCGAAGCGTTGCGGGTCGGTGTTGACGAGTTGGTCGATACTTTTCGCCATGTGCGACGATACAAGAATATCTTTTGGTTTCTGATCGCCCGAATGCTCTACACGGACGGTCTTGGGACCTTGTTCGCCTTTGGCGGTATCTACGCGGCGGGTTCGTTTGGGATGGAGTTGGGCGATGTCATCAAGTTCGGCATCGTGCTCAACGTCACGGCCGGGCTGGGCGCGGCCGGTTTCGCCTGGATGGACGATTATGTTGGCGCGAAACCGGTCATCATCGTGTCGGTGTCGGCACTGATCGGTTTGAGTACCGCGATGCTCATGATCGACTCGGTAATATGGTTCTGGATACTGGGAACCGCGTTAGGGGTTTTCGTTGGCCCCGCGCAATCGGCATCCCGGTCCCTGATGGCGCGGCTTGCGCCAATAGAGATGCGCACGGAGATGTTCGGCCTCTATGCTTTTTCGGGAAAGGCGACGGGTTTCCTGGGCCCGTTTGCACTCGCGGCTGTCACCACCGCGACCAACAGTCAGCGCGTGGGTATGGGCGTCATTGTGGTCTTTTTTACCGCCGGTTTGATTTTGTTGATGCGCGTTCGCGAACCGAAGTAGTTAGGTCAGTTGAACGAATCAATGCCGAAAGTGGCGCATATTGGTGAAGGCCATCGCGATGCCAGCGTCGTCGGCAGCAGTGATAACTTCCTCGTCTCGGATTGAGCCGCCGGGCTGGATAACGGCTGTGGCGCCGGCTTCGATGGCGGCGATCAGACCGTCAGCGAAGGGAAAGAAGGCGTCGGAAGCTACGACGGAGCCTTCCGTTCCTAAATGGTCCTTGGACTTGATTGCCGCAATTTGCGCCGAGTCGATCCGGCTCATCTGTCCTGCGCCGATGCCGACCGTGACTCCGTCGCGGACATAGATGATGGCATTCGACTTGGTGTGTTTACAGACTTTGAAGGCAAAGAGCATGTCCTCGATTTCGCGGTCGGTCGGTGCCCGCTTCGTAACGAACTTCAGATCGTCCCGTTCGATTCGGCCGTTGTCCCGTCCTTGCATGAGGAAGCCACCAGCGATGGTTTTCATGTTCATGCCGACAGCGCCAGCGTCCGGCATGCCGCCGGTAACAAGCAAGCGGAGGTTCTTTTTTTCCTCAAACATGGCACGGGCTTCGGCGTCTGCCTCCGGCGCGATGACGACTTCAACGAAAATTTCGCCGATGGCACGCGCCATGTCGCCGTCGAGCGGCCGGTTCAGCGCCACGATGCCGCCGAAGGCGCTAACCGGATCGCACGCATGCGCATGCCGATACGCATCGAGGGTCGTCTCGCCAACTGCGACGCCGCAGGGGTTCGCATGCTTGATGATTGCCACGGCTGGGTCTTTGAATTCCGACACGAGTTCGAAGGCGGCGTCGGTATCGTTGATATTGTTGTAGCTCAACTCCTTGCCCTGAATTTGGCTCGCCAGGGCAACCCCGGGACGAGACCGTCCGCTTAAATAAAGTGCCGCTTCCTGGTGCGGGTTTTCGCCGTAGCGCAGTTTTTGCTTAAGGACCCCGCTTCCCGCCATCCGGCTTGGGAATACGTCACCGCGTTGAATTTCGAACCAGGCGGAAATGTTTGCATCATAGGCCGCGGTTCGTGCGTATGCCGTTGCGGCGAGGCGGCGGCGTAATTCCAATGTGGTTGCGCCCTCGCCCTTCGTCATTTCCTCGGTCACGTCGTCATAATCGGATGGGTTGGTGATGACGGTAACAAAGTCATGGTTTTTCGCGGCGGCACGAATCAAGGCAGGGCCACCGATATCGATATTTTCGACGCATTCCTCAAAATCGGCACCGCGTGCCACGGTCTCTTCGAAGGGATAAAGATTGACCACGACCAGGTCGATTGGTGCGATATCGTGGGCTTCCATGGCCATGCGGTGGGCGTCGACGTCTCGACGGCCAAGGATACCGCCATGTATCTTCGGGTGCAGTGTCTTGACGCGGCCATCGAGCATTTCGGGAAAGTCGGTGTGGTCCGCAACTTCCGTTACCGCTAGCCCGGCATCACGCAGAGTGCGTGCGGACCCGCCCGTCGAAAGGAGCCGTACGCCTTGGCTCGCGAGAAATTCACCGAATGGGACCAGTCCCGTTTTGTCGGAAACCGAAATCAGCGCACGCGCGATTTTACTGTCGGCCATATTTTACTCCATTAAATCTGGCGCTTCCTGCGCCTCCAGCATTTGATGTTACAGCGCAGCGGCTGTTCTTCCGGTACCACCACTTTCAAATTCCGGTACGAGACGATGCAACAAGGTAAGCGTTCTCTCGGTATCCCGTGCCTTTGCGGTTCGCTCCAATTCGTCGATGGTACGCACCATGAGTGCCAAGTCCGGAGTCCGGGGGGCGGCCAACGTCAGACCTTCGCACGCTGTTGGGATTGGTGTTTCATTCTGGTGCAACAGGACCTCGTGCAGTTTTTCGCCGGGCCGAAGACCGATGATGTCGATCTTGATGTCCTGGTCAGGTTGCAAACCGGCGAGACGAATGATCTGTCGCGCGAGATCAAGAATTCGGACTGGTTCGCCCATATCGAGAACAAATATTCTACCTTCGGTCTCACCATCGGCGATTCCAAGTGCGGAGGCTTGCAGAACCAACTCGACGGCTTCCTGAACGGTCATGAAGTAACGGGTCATTTCTGGATCGGTTACGGTCAAGGGACCGCCTTCTGCGAGCTGCCGTTGAAACAACGGCACCACGGACCCTGTCGATCCAAGAACGTTCCCAAACCGCACGACAACAAACCGTGTTCCATCTTTGCTGCGTTGCGACAAATCCAACGCTTGGCAATAACCCTCTGCGAGCCGTTTTGTCGCGCCCATGACGTTCGCAGGGTTCACGGCTTTGTCTGTCGAAATCTGCACCATCAACCGGACACCGGCCGATTGACAGGCATCGGCGACATTGCGGGTACCGATTACATTCGTCAGGACGCCTTCATTAGGGTTTCGCTCAACCATCGGGACATGTTTCAGGGCGGCGGCATGGAAGACCAATTCAGGCGATTCGCGCGAGATAACGTCATCGATGCGGTCGCGGTCTCTGACATTGCCTAGAACGGGTCGACGATCGAGCGTCGGATGGGACCGCGCGATTTCCATGTCAATTTCATAGAGTAGGTATTCGGAGCTATCCAACAGGACCAGTGCTGCCGGGTCGTTTACGGCGATTTGCCGGACGAGTTCCGAGCCTATGGTCCCGCCTGCGCCCGTCACCAGGACGCGGCGGCCTTTCACCAGTGCGCGCATGGCGTCTCGGTCGAGCACGGTGCGGGGACGCCCAAGTAGATCTTCCACGGCGACCGGGCGAATATCCAGCCGGTCGCTCAATTCGTCCTTCAATTCCGCCAAACGAGGCAGTCTTCCCAGGGTCATCCCATGGCGATCCGCCAGGGTGAGGAGATTGCGGACTTCTCCCCCATCGATACGATCATGCGTTAGAATTAGGCGCTGGGGTTTAACCCTGAGTTTTTGTTCGATAAGCGGTTCGATTTCATCGAGGCTGCCAAGCACCGGGATGCCATGAATCTCACGCCCTACGCGTCTGCCGGTCTCGTCGATGACGCCAACCAACTTATACGGTGCCGATTTGTCTCTTGCTTGTTCGCGGATGAACAACTCCGCTGCGTCTCCCGCGCCAATTAAGAGAGCGGGAACTCGGTTGGCGCTATCGCGTTCCAGGACATGTTCCAGCCGCCGGTCTTTGAATATTCGATACAGAAAGCGCGGGCCGCCAAGGAGGACTAGTAGAACGAACCAGTTGATCAAAGGTAGTGAGCGGGGGACATCCTGCAAACGCGACGTTAGAAACAGCAATGGCAGGAATATGAGGATGACCAGAGATACGGCTTTGGTAATTGCCAGCAGGTCGTTGAGTGAAGCGTAGCGCCAGACACCCCTGTACATGTTCGCGAACCAGAAAACGCCGGCCGCGACACCTGTGAAGATAATCAGGCCTTCGGTCAGGAAGGAGGCGACAAAATATTGCATATCGCCACCAACGCGCAGATAGAGCGATAGCGGAAAGGATATCGCGGCCATGCAAACATCATGTAGGTAGGCGATGCGTGCGCGGCTTCTTCTTAGGACAGGAATCGTCGCCATATTCGGGCCTTATTAGTCCCCTCTGACGACCGACGCAAGCGCGCAACGGGCAGCGGCCAGCATTAGAGTCTTCAGATAGCCACCGTAAAATTGCTGCCTATCGGGAAAGCCAGAACAAGAAAGCGAAAACGACGACAAACGCCGCAGCTAAAGCTTCCCAAGGCCAAACCAACGATAGCGCCGCAAGACCGAGCAGGGCCAGGTTGCAGACACCCACCCCAACACTTACCACAGCGTGGCTGCGACCGTTCTGAACGGCGCGCTGATAGAAATGCTCGCGATGCGCCTCCCAAACACGCTCACCGCGCGCTGCGCGGCGTACCAATGTGATTGTTGCATCCGTAAGGTAATACAATGGCAGGATAAACGCCGCGGCCCAGAACCCATCGCTGGCGAGGTTCAATAGAAGCCATCCCAGCAAGTATCCAAGAGGGACACTCCCAACATCGCCGAGGAATACTTTGGCCGGATGCCAGTTCCACCACAGAAATCCAAGCGCCGCCGCCGCGACAGCCGTGGGAAGCAAGGGATCAACACCAGAGGGGTGGAACTGCGCCGTCACAAATGCGATTCCAACGCCAATACTGGCGGTTTCCACCCCCGTAATGCCATCGATTCCATCCATGAAATTAAAAAGGTTGATAAACCACAGCCACATAAGGCCGGCTAAGATGATGTCGACTGGTCCTGGCAGAATGCCTTGGAAAATTGGTGCCTTATGGCCAAGCCAGACGAGTGCGGGCAGCACGGCGGCGGCTTGCGCGAAAAGGCGGACCCAAGGCGGAAGGGATCGCAGGTCATCGATCCAGGAAACACCGGCAAGCAACAACGCCGCGAACAAAACAGTCGCAATCTCCAGATGTTCCCACGGCGGGGCAATGCCTGTCCATGCGACGAAGATGACGGCGACTACGGCGAGGCCGCCGCCCCGTGGAATCATTCCGGTGTGGCTTGAGCGTTCATTTGGACGATCGAAAATGGCCCGCCGCCGCAAGAACTTTAGGACCAGTCCCGTTGCAACGACCGTTGCGATCAGGACGGCCGCAGCGAGAACGATCATCTTCACCCGTAAGCGCGCACGGTAGTCGCAGGAAGCCGAATTTCCATTTCGCGGCCGAGAAGACTCAGGAGTAATGTCACGCGCTGTTTGTCGTCGCCGCACCGGAAAATACCGGTCTGGTCGGCAAAGGGACCTCGAGTGATTTCGACCACGTCGCCTGTGGTGTACGGGACAGGTTCGACGATTTCTACCAAGCCGTCTTCGTTTTCTCGTTCGCGAACCGTTTCGACAACGCCCCGCGGAACGGGGGAGGGACGGTCGCCCATCGTAATCAGATAGGAAACCCCGTAGGTCCCGTTAACGGCAAGCCACTGATCGCATTCTGTATCCAATTCGATGAAGAGATAACGTGGAAACAGGGGAACTTTGATCGTATTGACGCGGCGGGCGTGTTTGCGCTCCTTCAGCCGTTGCGGCAAATAGACTGTGTATCCCTGGTTTTCGAGATGACCGCACGCCATCCTCTCCATACCGGCTCGGGTATAAACAACGTACCAACGTTTCATGACGGCGCCTCCGTCGGCTCGGCTTGCCGGCTAATGCGCAGGAGTGGCGGTGTTACGACGCGGTCCGCCGATACCTCCTGACAAAGTGCTTCAAAAACGGCCTGTGGTGCCTGGAGGTCGGTTACGATGATTGCGTCGATATCGCGAATTTCCTCTGCGCTGTTGGAGACTTTGAGACCGGCGAATTCTTTCGATTTTGTACCGGGATCTATGATTCCGGCTAATGCGATCTCATGTTCTACCGCGCACAGGGTCGCAATCTCCGCCAATTCACCACAGCCGGCAAGCGCAACGCGAGTCCAGTCTCGGGCGATGCAATATTCCAAAGCTTCGCCACATTGACCGCGTGCCCGTCGAAAAAAGGTGAATGAAGATGATAAATATTCCGAGGTAAGACGGGATTTTTCCGTGAATCCTTTAGGTGTCAGATAATAGGCGTACCGGTTCGGAGGCACCTGGCTGATCTTTATCAGCCCTTTGCGGACGCAGCGTTTAAGGTAGGCATTCGCCAAACCGAGCGCGATACCAAGATCGTTTGCCATGGAACGCTGTGTGACGGTGCTGTTTTCTTCCACCGCGTTCAGAAGTCCCAGCGTAATCTCCGCATCGCCATCCGATGTGCCACCAGATGCTCTTTGATTCGGCATATTTTGTATCCGTGGTTCACTGCCATGTTCACGCCACGAACATAATGCGTTCAACAAATGAACGTCAAGGTTCAATTGATGAACATTATTAGAGTCAGATACTTGTGCGGTTGACAGGATATGCCATGAAGCGCTACTTGCGGCTATGAAGAAACTTCAGAATTCCACACCGTATAGCCCTCGGATTGCCGTCATCGGCCTAGGCTATGTTGGTCTGCCGCTGGCAATAGCGCTTGCGCGCCATTTCGATACCATCGGATTGGATGCAAATAGCGGGCGCATTTCGGAACTCAAGGGCGGTTCCGACAGGACTGGTGAAATTGATGCGGCGACACTGCGTGATACCAGTCTGGAATTGACGCATGACGTTTCGGCAATCAAAGCATTCGATATCTACATCGTCGCCGTACCGACACCGGTGGATAACAACAAGCAACCTGACCTAACGGCTTTGAAAGGGGCCGCGCGGACAGTCGGCGAGATTATGGAAAAGGGCGCTATCGTCGTATTCGAAAGCACGGTTTATCCGGGTGTGACGGAAGACGTATGTGGCCCTGTCCTGTCCGAAACATCCGGTCTCAAGGTGGGTCAGGATTTCTTTCTCGGTTATTCGCCCGAACGGATCAACCCTGGCGACAGGGCACATCGGATCGATAATATTACAAAGGTAGTCGCTGGTCAGACGACGGCTGTCGCGACACGACTTGCCGACATTTATGGCCGGGTCAATGGCGGCGACATTTTTGTCGCGGCGGATATCCGGACGGCAGAAGCGGCCAAGGTCATCGAAAATGCGCAGCGCGATATTAACATCGCGTTCATCAACGAAGTTGCCATGATCTTCGACCGTATGAATCTCTCGGCGAGCGACGTACTCGCGGCGGCGTCGACGAAATGGAATTTTCTTAATTTCAGCCCAGGACTGGTCGGTGGGCACTGTATCGGCGTCGATCCCTATTACCTTGCCCACGCGGCGAAGACTTTCGGCCATGAACCGGAAATAATATTGTCGGGCCGGCGGATAAACGACGGTATGAGCGGCTACGTGGCCGAACGGATATCAGCGCAGCTCGGCAGGGCGTCGCGGATCCTGGTGCTTGGATTGACGTTCAAGGAAAACGTTTCAGATCTTCGTAATTCGCAGGTTCCCGATATCGTTTCAAGTCTGGTGGCCGATGGTCATGAGGTCATTGTCCATGATGCACTTGCCGATCTCACCGAAGCGAAAGCGCTATATGGAATTGAATTGCGGAACACGTACGAAACGGGATATGACGCCGTGGTCGGTGCGGTCGCTCATACGGCATACTTAGACATCGATCTGACAAATATCGTCGTATCTGGCGGTCTCGTTGCAGATATTAAAGGGCTCTGGCGCGGCCAAGCAGATGGTGGCGAATTTCGGTACTGGTCACTCTAACTGAATGCCCGCAAATTTTTGGCAGTTCCGCGCAAGCCAGGTGTTCGGGGATACAACTTTGTGAAGGGTTGATAGCGGCGGGGCTCCTATTGCACTCTTGGTGATCGGGGTTAAATACCCTACCTATTCTCTTAATCATTGAGACAGCTAGGAGATACGCGGATGTCAGGACCGCTCAGCGGCTATCGCGTTGTTGATTTTACGAATGTCATTGCCGGCCCGTTCGCAACGATGATGCTCGCAGACCAAGGCGCGGATGTCATCAAGGTAGAAGCGCCCCAACGGCCCGACCACACCCGCCATGCAGGCCATGGCCAACAGGGAATGCGCGCGTCGTTTCTGAACAACAATCGTAACAAGCGATCGGTGTCGATTAATGTGAAGACCGACGAAGGCCGAGACGCACTGATGAAACTGGTCGCGACAGCGGATGTATTCATCCAGAACTTTCGGCCAGGTGTGGTTGAGCGGCTCGGCATCGGTGAGCCCGAACTGCGCGCCATCAAGCCGGACCTTATCTACGTTTCGATGAGCGGCTGGGGCGAAATCGGTCCCCTATCCCATAAGCCCGTTTATGATCCCATCATCCAGGCCCTGTCGGGCCTCGCAACGGTTCAGGCAGGCTCGGACCAAGAGCGGCCGAGGCTCATCCGTACGATCTTGCCGGATAAACTCACCGGGGTTACCGCCGCGCAAGCGGTGACCGCCGCGCTTGCCGGCCGTGCCAAGACAGGCGAAGGGCAGCATGTTAAGGTTTCGATGCTCGATTCAATTATCGCATTTCTGTGGTCGTCGGATATGGGGGGCCAGACTTTTGTTGGTAACGAAGTCAGCGAGCAGCGAGCCGCCACCTTCATCGATCTGATTTATGAAACCAAGGACGATTACATCACCGTCTCGACGATGACGAATGTGCAGTGGGCGGCGTTTTGCAAGACAGCCAACTGCGAACATCTGTTGACCGATGAGCGGTTCTCCACACCGGCCTTGCGTGATGAAAATGCCGACGAGCGACTTAACCTGATCCAGGAAGCATTGCTTGAGCGGCCTGCCGCGGAGTGGTTGCAAATTCTCGACGACGCAGGTGTGCCCTGCGCGCCGGTGCTGACTCGGAAACAGATGATCGACCACCCGCAAATCAAAGCAAGCGGTATCGTTGTTGAGCATGATCATCCGCACGCCGGCCGGCTTCGACAGGCGCGACCGGCAGCACGGTTCGAGGGGACCCCGACATCGATTCGCCAAGGCGCCCCGCTTCTCGGCGAGCATACATACGATATCCTGAGCGAAATCGGATACAGCGAAGCGGAAATTGACGCCATGGTCGAGGAAAGCGTCCTCCATGCGGCGCGTGAAGAATCAACAGGATGACCCTGCCATGACCTATCGTCTTTATAACCGGACCGGTTCGGGCGGATTTGTGGTCGAAGCCGCGCTCGTTCTCGCGGATGTGGAATTCGAACTGATCGAGCACGAGTCGAAGCCTGGCACGCCGCTGCCACAGGAATTTCGGGAGACGAACCCCTGGGGCCAATTCCCCACGTTGATCCTGCCCGACGGCACAACGATGACGGAATCAACGGCGATCCTGATCCATCTCGCGGCTTGTTATCCGGAAAAGCAGCTTGCGCCGGCACCGGGTACGACGGCGCATGCGATATTTCTGCGCTGGTTGATCTTCGCCAGCGTAAATGCCTATGAGGGCATTCTCCGGACCGGCTACCCGACGCGCTTCACGAGCGACCCAAACGCCGTCGAGGCGACGCAATCCGCGGCGATCGCCCGTACGGGCGAGGCTCTGGAAGTCCTGGAGAGCGCAATCGGCGAGGGGCCATTTTTGCTGGGAAATACGCTGTGTGTTGCGGATCCCTTTATCGCGATGTTGTTCATATGGTTCCGAGGCGAAATCGATACGCCGCGGCTAACGGCCTTGACTCAGAGTGTCAGAAACCACCCCGTTGTCGGCCCGGTTTGGCGTCGGCATTTCGGCGACCGCTGATGTGATTCCTTGCCTGAGGCCGATCTCCATCACGTTCATATTTTCTGTCGAGATATCGATGCCACTATAGCGTGGTGGACAGGTATGCTCGATGCCGTCGTTGCATATGACGGCAAGGTTGCCGGTCAGCGTAACGTATTCATGACGGTCGGCAGTGGGCGATTGCATTTGTACGATCAACCACCAAAGGAACCTCAAGGCGGTGGTATCCATCATGTCGGCATTCGGACGGATGATCTCCATGGTCTTGTGGCCCATATGAAGGCGGTTGGTCAGATTTTTCGCAGCGATATTCGGGAATTCGATGGGGGGCGGTACATCATGGTCGCTGCACCGGACGATGTTTTGTTGGAGTTGTTCGAGTGGGATTCGACCGGTATGGATCCCGCCCTTGCTGAGTATTTTGGTGCAGCACCTAAATAGGCAAGAATTTTTCCCCTGCAAATCCGGTTTGGATATTTTTGATTTCGGTTAATGCCTCGTTCGATAACGGCCCTTTGTTGATGGCAGAAGTAGCTTTCTGCAGTTCCTCGAGCGTTGCGATACCGATTTCCATCGTAGAAAGCATAGGATTGGAGATTACATATCGAATCGCCAGTTCGGGCAGGCTTTCCGCATGTCCTGCTGCGATTACGGTTTCGAAGCGCAAGCTACGCTGCACGTCTGTTGCATAGTCTGTGTTTGAGCCGATCGGCGAGACATTCGGCAGTCCTAGGGGATGGCGCGTATCGCTGCCGGAAAGCGCCCCTCCGGCGAGAACCCGCACGCCAATTGAACCAACGCCGTGATCTTCGGCGGTCGTCAAAAGATTGCAATAGTCCTGCGCGGGATAATCGGTTGGAATAGCATCCCCGGCAGAGGGAACTAGGAGATTGTAGAAAATTTGAGCGCTATCGAAGCAATCCGACTCGATCAGTTTATGTAGCGAATCCGTACTGCCCTTGGCGGTAAAGCCGAGATAGCGCGTTTTGCCTTCGTCGCGTAGTTTCGAAAATACAGGAACGACTTCGTTGAGAACTTGGTCTGCGGTGAGCGTCCCGCGCTCGCTGGGACAGTCCAGGGTGTTGTGCAGCTGAAAGATATCGACATGGTCTTGCTGCAAGCGCTTGAGGCTTGCTTCGAGGGAGCTTCGAATCGCGCCAGCGAAATCGGTCTGGTCCTCGTCCGTCAAACCGACTTTTGTACTGACGATGATCCCATCGCGGTCGCGACCAAGCGCGCGGCCGAGATTGTTTTCCGAAGCGGTTTCCCCGTAGGACGGTGCTGTATCGAAGTGATTGATGCCATTGTCTCGTGCCCAAGCCACCGCGCGATCTTGGTCGTTGGCATCTCCTGCGGTCATCAGTCCGCCGACGGCACCACAGCCAAATGTCAGCAGTGAAATTTCGAGTTCCGTGCTGCCAAACTGATTCTTTTCCATCGATAGCATCCTTCAAAGTGGTCGCGATACCCTACTACAACTTTCCACCTGTCGGGACGAGGGTTTCGCCAATAATCATCGCGCGCTACGCTAGGTGCCAGATCTGAAGGAGGACAAGATGCTGACGAATTCGGAAATCCACGATGTGGTCTGGCCGCGCGCGACGCGTCAGATGGAAGTGGTGGAAACGGCGCCACGGCTCGATACGCTTGACGGCAAGACAGTATGCGAACTTTGGGATTTCTTGTTTCGCGGTGACCAGGTATTTGAGCATTTGGAGCGTGGTCTGAAAGAACGTTATCCTAGTGTCAATTTTGTCAGTTGGAAGGAATTTGGGTCGACCCACGGCGCGGATGAGCGCGAAATTCTGTCGAACCTGCCGGCCAAGATGAAGACGCTGGGGGTCGATGCCGTTATTTCCGGCATGGGCTGTTGAGGCAGTTGCACGCCCGCCGTGTTGCGGGCTAGTGCTGCCGCCGAGAAAGCCGGTGTTCCGTCCTCTTCGTTGGTTTGCGAAGGATTTATCGGGCAAGCCAGCACGACCAGCGTTGGGCTCGGCTTGCCCAACCTGCCGGTTGCGTTGGTACCCGGACATGTCGGGACGCAAGGCGACCAGGAACTTGCGGATAATATCCTGGGCGTGACGTTGGACGCTGTTGTTCAAAACCTGACGGTTTCGCCTAATGCGGTTCCGCTTACGGAGGATCCAGCACCTCGTGATGTCGTCTTCTCGGGTACGATTGACGAGATCAACCGGCTGTTCACCGAAAATGAGTGGAGCGACAGCCTTCCGATCATTCCGCCGACAGTGGAGCGGGTCGAAGCGTTCCTCGCCTACACGGACCGCGATCCGAACGAAGTTTTGGCGATACTCTTGCCAGACAGCCGTGCGGCGACGGTCTGGTCCGTTGCGGTGAATGGTGTGATGGCGGGTTGCCGGCCGGAATATATGCCCGTCTTGATCGCGCTCATCGAGGCAATGGGCGATCAGGCCTATGGGGTCGAGCATTCGGGCAATACGCCGGGCGGCGAGACTCTGATCACGGTCAACGGGCCGATTGCCAGTGCTCTGCGATTTAATGATGAGCAAGGCGTGTTGCGGGACGGGTTCCAGCCGAATACGACGATAGGCCGCTTTTGGCGCCTTGCACTCCGTAACTTGGCCGGGTTCCTGCTGCATAAGAATGACAAATGCACGTTCGGCAATACGTGGCGTGTCGTTATGGCCGAAAACGAACCGGTGCTCGATTTACTCGGTTGGACGACGATGGCGGAAGATCTTGGTATGGCCAAGGGGCAAAACGCGGTCAGTATCGCACGCTATACCGGCAGCGCCTTGATTGCGTCCGCGTCAGGTGATACGGGCGACAAGATCCTGCCCTATCTCGCGGACGGGATGTTGAAACAAAATACATGGCATCTCGTTTTCACCATCGGCACGTCACCCGGAACGCTTCGGCCACTTATTGTACTGAGCCCCATCGTCGCGGAGACACTGGCCAAGGATGGCTGGACGAAGGAGCGTTTACGGCAATATTTCTTCGATCATTGCCGTATGCCGGCCTGGGAGTTCGAGCGCTACCTTGGCGAATGGACGGAGCATCCGATTCGTAATCTCCAGGACCAAGTTAATCTGCGGCGTGCGCCCGAAGTTTTTGCGAAAAGCACAGACCCGAACCGCCTGGTTCCGATCGTTTTCAAACCGGACGACTACATGATCGCGGTCAGCGGAGATCCGTTGCGCAATCACGCGATTACCTTCGCTCATAATGGCATCCTGGGATACCCGGTCGCACGTAAGATCGAGTTGCCGGCCAACTGGGAAGCTAAATTGAAGGCGGCCCGTTAGCGCAAGAACATCAAGCGTCAGGCAGCAAGACTGCCGCGCCGGTGAGGCGGCCGTTGCGGAGTTCGGAGAGCGCGGTGTTCGCTTGCGCGAGTGGCATTGCCGTAACCGTTGTCCGGATGGGAATTTTCGGCGCCAGGGCGAGGAATTCCTCGCCATCCCGGCGGGTTAGGTTGGCAACGGAAACTATATGCCGTTCGCGCCACAGAATGTCGTATGGAAAACTCGGGATATCACTCATATGGATGCCGGCACAAACGACCGTGCCGCCAGGAACGAGCGCGCGAAGCGCCAACGGGACCAAGGCTCCGACAGGTGCAAACAGAATAGCGGCGTCGAGTGGTTCCGGCGTTGTTTCATCTGATCCGCCAGCCCATATGGCCCCTAGCCCGCGCGCGAAATTTTGGGCTTCGGTATCGCCGGGCCGGGTGAAGGCATAAACGCGGCGACCCTCATGTCGGGCGACCTGTGCGATAATATGGGCAGCTGCGCCGAACCCGTAAATGCCCAACCGTTCCGCCTCACCGGCGAACCTCAGGGCGCGATAGCCAATTAGGCCGGCACAAAGCAATGGTGCGGCTTCCGCATCCGAATAATCGCCGTGGATCGGAAAACAATAGCGCGCATCCGCGACCGTAAAATCGCTATAGCCGCCATCGATCTGATAGCCGGTGAAACGGGCACCTTCGCAAAGGTTTTCCTGGTTCGCCCGACAATAGTTACATGTACCGCATGTGAAGCCGAGCCAAGGCACACCAACACGTTGCCCAACGCTAAATCGATCAATATCGCGACCCAATTCGACAACGGTGCCTATGATTTCGTGCCCAGGGACGACGGGTGTTTTCGGATCCGTTAAATCGCCGTCGACCAAATGAAGATCCGTCCGGCAGACCCCACAGGCGTGGACTTTGATTAAGACCTGCCCCGGCGCGGGTCGAGGCCGGGATATGGTCGCGAGACGGAGCGGTTTGTGCGCCGTTTCGAACAGCATTGCCTGCATCGTCTCGTGTTCGGGCATGATTTGTCAGCCTTTACTGTTTTTGCCGCCTTCGCGCCTGAGGGCCCATTTTACTGTCGCGCCACTGCCGTCTGTGCGACCGGAAAGGACAAGTTGCTGCGTGCGTTTCGCGCCGCTGCTACCGAAATAGATGCTCTCCGCCATGTCGATCTTTGCCCCGCCAACACGGAGACGCCAACCGGAGCCACCCGGTAGGCGAAGCAAAACCGCCGCACCATCCTGCACCAGCGAGCTGCTAACGGAGGGATGAAGATGAAAACGGATGGCAAAGGCACGGTTTTCTGGATTGCCGGGCACCCCGCCGCGACCGTCATTTTCGACTCCGGTCAGACTGTCCTCGCCGCGCAGTTCGTCGCCCGAGGCTGACATGTAAAGCCGGCGGTTATGGATCAGGCCGAACTGTTTTGCATATCCGTTATGACTGGCGGAAAGCCAAATTTCGCCGTCATTTTCCTGCCGCTCGACATGGACGCGGGACACGCGGCGTTCCGATCCGCTATCGGCGCCGAGTTCGCTCGAATTTGTATCTTCTATGGCCAGAGTCGAATGCGCGGCCGTAGCGCGTGCGGCATTGCGCCACTCCTCGCCCGAAGCCAGGGTGGGCCCACAGTTCACGATCAAACGCTCCTTACCGAACCCGACTTCCAGGCCGAGTGTGCCCGCATGGGTATGCGCATCCCAGCCTGATTCTGAAGGAACGCCGGCGTCGCACAGGACCAGGAGTTTACCGGCGGAGAGACGCTCGAAGCCGCTATCGATCGATCGATCTGGTGTCCGTTTGCGCACGTTGGCTTGTGCCAATGCTAGGTCGATTGCGACCGGGTCTCCTTCCGCACTGTCGTTGAATAAGGCAAGGCCTCCGTCACCATGACGAAAAAACCGTACCATGGGTGCAACGCGCCCGATGGCACCTTTCAGGGCTTCGGGAATCTCCTGATGGCCGGCGCTGAGTGCCGCGCGGATATCGACCAGGTCGCGCAATAGGACGAGTTGAACTGCGGGACTCCGCTCGGGGTGACCGCCATCGGGAAGAATTTGGCGCGGTAGTTCTGCTTCGAGCAGCCGGGTCGCTCGCGCCAGTAAAGGCATTTCACCAGGGATGCACAATCCGGCAAAGAGCAACCCTTTGATGGCCGCGAGACGTGCCAGGCCGTCGACTTCGCGGGCCGCTGTCCGGCCAAGATGCCGTGCCTGCCGAGCCATATTGCTGAGTAATTGCGATCGAAAGGGATCCGGTGCGCTGGCAAAAAATAGTTCGTAATGCGATGTCCAGGCGACGAGACGTCGGCCCATGATGTCCGCCCGCCATGCCGTGGCCGACCATCGCCGATGATCCGTTAGCCATTCGGCAGTCAATTTTCGCGCATGCTTTCGGGCGTCGTCACCACCGAACGCACGGAGATCCCTTAACCAGGTGAACTCGTGCAGTGCTTCACGCCAAGCGGACTCCGCATCGACTTCATCCCACGGCGATTCTTCAGGACGCACCGTAGTACCGGAAAACTTGTATGTGCCTTGGATCATGGCAGCGCCGCATTCGGCATCGCCAGGCCATGGATCGGGCGGTGCCGCAGACAATCGCGTTGGCCGCCGGTGAAGCAGAGTAGAGCTATAGAATGGTGTCGCAAATACCATCCCCATAAGACGCCGTTGAACCGGCGGCCAAGCGGGATGGTCTCGCGATAGGTCCGTCATTGCTGGGTGCTTCCGCCTCTTAGGCGCAGGATATTGACGGCATAAGCGTCTGGGCCGCCGGCGAACGTTGCCGTGCCGGCGACAAGCAAGTCGGCTCCTGCTTCGATTGCTCGAGGGGCGGTTTCATTGTTGATACCACCATCGACTTCAAGATCGACCGTGCGGCCGCTGGCATCGATGCGAGCGCGAAGGTCGCGAATTTTATCAAGCTGAGACGAAATGAATTTCTGCCCGCCAAACCCAGGATTGACGCTCATCACCAGGATCAGGTCGATATCGTCGAACAGATGCTCAACGGCAGCAACGGGTGTCGCCGGATTGAGCGCCAGTCCAGCCTTGCGCCCGAGGCTTTTGATCAATTGGATGGTCCGGTGAGTATGGGCACCCGCTTCCGGGTGCACTGTCAGGATATCGGCCCCGGCCTCGGCAAAGGCCTCAATGTAGGGGTCGACCGGAGACACCATCAAATGTACATCGAACGGCTTCTTGCTATGTGGGCGAAGTGCTTTCACGACATCCGGGCCAATTGTGATGTTCGGTACGAAATGACCGTCCATGACGTCGATGTGGATATAATCAGCGCCTGCCTTGTCGATGGCCTCGACTTCCGCGCCAAGTTTTGCGAAGTCGGCCGAAAGGATCGAGGGCGCAATGCGTGTAGCTTGTTGCATGAACTTTACCTAGTGTTTTCGGAAATCCGGTGCAAGCGTCAATCCAACGATTTCTAATTTCGGCGCAGTCGCGCGATATAGAAGCCGTCAATGCCCCCCTGTTCCGACCAATGAGACGGCAGCGTGCGCACGTCGCCTGCCGCCGTGATTGCCGATTCGAGACCAGGGAGCTCTCCGGGTTCGACCGGGTGCCGTGAAAAAGGGGCACCATCGGAGAGAAAGGCCTCGATACGTTCTGGCCCTTCTTCGGGTTGTAAGGAACAAGTGGCGTAGACGAGAACGCCGCCTGCCTGGAGCATTTCAGCGGTTCGGTTCAAAAGTTCGGTTTGTAAAATAGCGAGGCGTTGCGATTCATCGGGCGATTTAAGGTGCGCGATGTCGGGATGGCGACGGATGGTGCCCGTCGCGGTGCAGGGCGCGTCGAGCAGGACGGCGTCGGCCTTTTGAGGAGGCGTCCATTTCGTCGCGTCTGCGTCGACCAATTGCGCGCTCAGTCCGAGCCGTTCCAAATTTTCCGCCAAACGCTCCAACCGCGAAGCGCTCTCATCGACCGCAATGACATTGCCACCAGCGGCTGCGAGTTGTGCCGTCTTGCCGCCCGGCGCGGCGCATAAATCAAAAATTGTCTTCCCGGAAGGGTCGCCAATTAATCTCGCCGGTAATGCCGCGGCTGCATCCTGTATCCACCAGGCACCTTCGTCGAAACCGGGCAACGCGCGGATATCGCCGCCTAAAGTTCGGCGCAGCGTCCCTGTCGGGAGCAACGTCGCGTCCAGACTCTCAACCCAATCCTTTGGTTCCAATTTCACCGTAATATCGAGCGGCGGTTCCTGAAGGTGTGCGGTTGCGATCGCGTTAGCGATTTCGTCACCATATGCTTGGGTCCAGCTCTTCCAAAGCCAGTCCGGCGTGTTAAGGCGTCCTGGATTCTCGGCGGGTTTGGTGTCCTCCCGTGTCATGCGTCGCAGGACAGCGTTGATCAATCCTTTGTAGGCACGGTTGCCGGTTGCCGAGGCGGCGGTAACTGTCGTTGCGACTGCCGCGTGAGGTGGCGTTTCCAGAAACACCAGTTGAGCGACTCCGATCCGGAGCAGGTTTTGCACAGGCGCAGCTCTGCCGCGCAGTCGTTTGCGCAGTAACGGTGCAATCATCGCGTCGATCTCGCTGGTCCGGCGCAATACGGTCATCGTCAAAAGCCGAGCAAGCGCTCGGTCGCGTGGCTCCATGCCTGAGAGATTATTCAAGGCAGCGAGCGCTTCATCGAAACGGCGATGTTTTTGGAATGTCGCCGACAACAGCTCATATGCCGCAACACGAGGATCTCTAATTTTCACAGAGGGAGTCCTAACGGTGCAGAGCCGCTAGATAAAGTGCTTGTTTGCGCAAATCTACGCATAGGGTCCGGTCGCGCCCGCCATTTCCATGAGTTTCTGTACCCGGTTTGCGGTGTTGGGGTGAGTCGAGAAGAGTTTATCGGCTTCGTATTCGCGGGGAAGGTGGGGCTGAGCGCTCGTCGACTTGCTGCGCGCCATACCTACGCTGAACCAGCGTATTGGAATTCCAATAGGTGAAAATATTGATCGCGATTGCGAAGGCGATCAGCATGCCGCTTTCGCCGCCAATCAGGAAGCCGACGGCAAGAAATAGGCCGGTCAATCCGGCAAGCAAGAGCGCGGTTCGCGCATAGTTCATGTTGGCGTTCCTTTCTTCGCGGCTTATATTGCGATGCAATAACCAAAAAAAGACGCCATTGCGCGGCGAATGGTAACCGCAGGAGTACTGAGGCCATGGCCAGCTTGTTCGAAAGATTGAAGGAAAAAGCCCGGAATCCCCGCACCGCTGCGGACGTTGAACCGCTACCTGTCAATCCAGCGGAACGTGTCGATGCCAAGCGGATGGCGGAAATGAAAGCGGAAGCCGCAGGAGAAGTTGAACGCCAAAAGGCGGAAGAAAAAGGTGAAAAACCGCAGGAAATCGGTGGCCCCAAGGGATTGGAGCCAACCCGCTACGGCGATTGGGAAAAATCCGGCCGCTGTGTCGATTTTTAAAGTTTAACCGTTTTCGAACGGCCTCAGGGCCGCATATATCGCCGTATGTGTCGGTGTCGGCACAACATACTCCTCGCCAAACCGATGCACGGCGCCGGAAAGCCAAGCGACTTCAAGACGGCGATTGCGTTCGAGGTCGACCAATAGGGACGCTTTGATCGGTGCGTTCGTGTCCAGCCAGTTAATACAATTTTGTTCGATGTCATCGGCTAATGCGATTCCCCGAGCGCGGCCAACCGCGATGACTTCTCGCAACGCCGCGAGATAGGCTTCTCGCATGACCGAGTCTTCCCGAATTGCGCCTGTCGATTGCCGGGTCAGGGCTGTCATACCGCTATTTGCAGCCAAGAGGACGAATTTCGACCAAAGCAACGCGGCCATATCGTCAACGGTGCTGGCGTCCAGTCCGGCAGCCTTGAAGCAATCGGATAACGCTTTGGCCCGGTCACTGGCGGGTCCGTCCGGTTCGCCGAATTCAATTCGGGTAAGATCGTTATTACGGCGAATGGCACCGGGCGCCTCAATTGTGGCCGAGATATAGGTGGCACCGCCCAAAGTGCGGCCGGGGCCGATGACGTTGGACACGATTTCCGGCGCCTCAACGCCGTTTTGCAGGGTAACAATGACGGAGTCTGGGCCAAGAAGTGGTTTGATTTGTCTTGTGGCTTTTTCGGTGTCGTAGAGCTTTACGCACATCAGGACGGCATCGACCGGACCAATGGATGATGCATCGTCGGTAGCGCTGACGGGACTGATTGTGAAATCGCCATCCCTGTCGTGTATCGTCAGACCGTTCGCCTGCATTGCCGCGAGGTGATCGCCGCGTGCAATGAAAACGACTTCTTCGCCGGCTTGAGCGAGTCTCGCGCCGTAATAGCCGCCAACGCCACCGGCGCCCATGATCGTAAATCTCATACCTAGAATTCCTTGATTTAGGTGCTCTGCAGGTCCGGCAAATCGCGATAGAGGTCCAAGGATTCCGGGTTGGCGAGCGCCTCGCTATTTTTCACGGTCCGGCCATGCACGACATCACGTACCGCTAATTCGGTGATCTTCCCGGACTTCGTGCGTGGAATATCAGTGACCTGTATGACCTTGGCCGGGACATGGCGTGGTGTGCAATTTTGCCGTACTCGCTTGCGGATTTGATCGATCAAACCGTCATCCAGCGTCAGGTCTTGCCGCAGAATGACGAACAGGATCACGCGGGTATCATTGTCCCACTCCTGACCAATGACGATGCCTTCCACGACTTCGTCGAATTGCTCGACCTGACGGTAGATTTCCGCCGTACCGATGCGCACACCGCCGGGATTCAAGGTTGCGTCCGACCGGCCATAGATGATCCAGCCATCGCCTTCCGTGCGCGATACAAAATCGCCCTGACACCAAATATATGGAAAACGTTCAAAATAGGCGGCGCGGTATCGCGCACCACCCGGGTCGTCCCAGAAGTAGATCGGCATGGACGGAAAGGGTTTGACGCAGACCATTTCGCCTTTCTCGTCATAGATCGATTGTCCACTATCGTTGAAGACTTCGACCGCCATGCCCAGGACCCGGCACTGAATTTCACCGCGAAGGACAGGCAGCGTGGCATTGCCACCGACAAAACAACCAAGCAGATCGGTGCCGCCTGACATGGACGACAGACAGACGTCCTTCTTTATATGTTCATAGACATAGTCGAAGCCTTCGGGCGCGAGGACGGAACCGGTCGACGTTATGGTCTGGACAGAGGTAAGATCATGCGTATGCATCGGGTCGAGCTCCGCTTTCGCCAACGCATCAATGTATTTCGCCGAGGTTCCGAACAGGTTGATTCTCGCATCGTCGGCGAGATCGAACAGCACATTCGCAGTGGGATAGGTGGGGGCGCCATCATAGAGAACCAGGGTCGCCTGCGCCGCCAAGCCGGTCACCAGCCAGTTCCACATCATCCAGCCGCATGTCGTGAAATAGAACACTCTGTCGCCAGGCTTCGTACCGCACTGGATGATGTGTTCCTTCATATGCGTCAAGAGCGCGCCGCCAATACTGTGGACGATGCATTTCGGTTTCCCGGTCGTGCCCGACGAATACATGATGTAGAGCGGGTCGTTGAACGGCATCTGTGTAAAAGTTATATCGCCTGGCGTATACGATGACGTTGCGTCGGCCAAGGTTACCGCATTGGCGAGTCCTGAGATGTCAGGGGCGTCGCTGATCATGGGGAGAACGATAATTTTCTCGACGGTTGGCAGTTGCGCGGAAAATTCCGCCACCCGGTCGAGCGAACCGTGCGATTTTCCGTTGTAGAAGTATCCGTCTGCCGTGAAGAGTATCTTGGGTTTGGTTTGCCCGAACCTGTCCAACACGCCATTGACGCCGAAGTCGGGTGAACAGGACGTCCAGACCGCGCCCAGGCTGGTTGTGGCCAGCATCGCCACAATGGTTTCCGGCATGTTGGGTACGAAGCCCGCACAACGGTCGCCAGGTCCAACGCCAAAGTCGGCCAGGGCCTGCGCAAGGATCGAGGCGGCGTCATAGAGCGCGCGCCAGGACAGCGTGCGTTTTACCTTGTCCTCTGCCTGAAAGATGAGTGCTGTATTGTCGTCGCGCCGCCGTAGCAGATTTTCGGCAAAATTCAATTTCGCGTCGGGAAAGAACGCCGCGCCCGGCATCTTGTCGCCGTCCACCAGAACCTTGTCGCCCCAGCTTTCGGCCCGGACGTCGCAGAAATTGCGGACGCTGAGCCAAAATTTTTCTAATTCGGTGATAGAAAAGTCATGCAGTGCGGGGTAGTCCGGCAGGTCGACATTCCATTGTCCTTCCACGGTGCGCCGGAACGCCGTCACATTAGCGTGTTCGATCCGTTCGGGGGACGGTTCCCACAGCAACTCGGCCATCGATGCTCTCCTGCAATATTTTGCGTTGGATAGCATAGCGGCCTTGGCGTCACCAGAGCCGCTATGTGTCTCCCTCACTCATATTCGGCGAACTGTTCGCGACGCCATTTCAGTGCTGCCGGCAGGCCATCCTTGAGGCGTATTTCGGTGAACTTCAAACCGACTTCGGTCTTGGCCGCGTAGATTGGCGCGACGATGTCGAGGCCCGCCTGCATGGCGCTGCGGAAGCCGCCACAGTCAGCGCCGCGGTTGATTGCAAGCTTGGTCTTTTCCAGCGCTTCGGGCGCGATCAGAGTCATGCGCTTGGCAAAGTTCATTGTGAAGGCATGCAGTTCGTCGAGCGGGACCACATGATTCACCATACCCAACCGCTCGGCCGTTGCCGCGTCGATCATGTCGCCGAAATAGAGCAGTTCCCGTGCCTTCTTGAAGCCGATTATCCAGGGCATGATGATTGCCGGCCCGACGTTGGAGAAACGGATTTCGGGTTCGCCGAACTGAGCGTTATCGGCGGCAATGGTGATGTCGCAGAACATTGTCAACTCGCAACCGCCGCCCAACGCGTGCCCTTGGACAGAGGCGATAACCGGTTTGCGCATGTCCCAGGGCGCAAATTCGAACGCCATGTCTTCGGTGAGTGAGTTGTGCCAATTCATGGCGTCGTGGCGCTTCTTTTCTTTCTCCGGATCGCCGGAATTGATATCGTAGCCAACGCAGAAACTACGGCCATTCGCGCGGAGCACGACGACGCTCGTCGTCTCGTCTTCGTCCGCTCGGGCGAAATTATCGCAGAGCTGTTGCCGTAGATCGTGGCTCACCGCGTTCAATTTTTCCGGCCGGTTCATCGTAATGATGCCGACTTTTTCGTCTGTTTCGTATTGAACCAGTTCTTCCGTCATGGGTTTCCTCCCCAAATATTGGTTATATGGCCGGCAGGATGAGCGCATCGACAACGACGCATCCTTGGCCTTCCGGCAAAAGTTTGATGGGATTGAGATCGATTTCCTGAATCGCCGCGTCCGCGCTTTCAATCAGATCCGAAATTGCATAGAGCACGGTGGCGAGACTTGCAGTATCCGCCGGCGGTGCGCCGCGTACCGAACCGAAGCGCGCCGCACCGCGAATTTCGGCAATCATGTCTTCGGCGTCGCCTGCGCGTAGCGGTAACATGCGGAGCGCGAAATCCGGGTCCACCTCGATTGCTACGCCACCCATGCCGAAGGCCAACGTATGACCGAAGCCAGGGGTATGGCTCACCCCGACAAACACTTCGATCCCTTCGGAAACCATTTCCTGAACCAGGATTTGCGCCGGTTCGGACTGCGCAGTAAGTGCTGCCGTCAATTCGGTATAGGCGCGATCGACCGCCGTCTCGTCGGCGAGCCCGATCTTCACGAGGCCGAGTTCCGATTTATGCGCGATATCGTCGGATAGCGCTTTGAGGACGACCGGCAGGCCGATCTCTTTCGCCGCAGCAATAGCCTCGTCCCGGCTGCCGACAACGCGTTCCTTGGTCACCCTCAAACCGAGTGCCGCGAACAATCGTTTGCTGTCATGCTCGTTGACGGATTTCCGGTTGGCCAGATCGAGCGCTGCAATTTGATCCGCCGCGACGTGAGTCTTTTGGCTGCGCTTTGTTGGATTCCATGCCGACCAACGGCTCAGCCGGTCGATTGCCTGCAATCCTTGACGGACGCCGAACAAGGTCGGCACGCCATTTTCCTTCAAAAGCGGTATTTGGTCTTCGATCCGAAGCCCCGGCCGCATCGTCATCTGGTAATGCGGCTTGTCGGATTGTTGCGCCGACTCGCTGAGGAACTTGGCGCGGGCCATCAATGTTTCGATATAGCCGAGCGGGGCATTGTCGTCATTGTCGTAACACAGGACGACGGCATCGTTGGCCGGCGACT
>JAJFJB010000454.1 GCA_021774435.1 Alphaproteobacteria bacterium | reverse complement strand
GGATTGGGTATTGGGAACTTATCTAGTTAAGCGTTTCTTCCTGATGCTGCTGACGCTCATCGGGATGTCGATCATCATTTTCGTGTTGCTACGACTTATGCCCGGCAACATCGTTGATATCATGTTCGATTCTGCCGGTTTCGTGGATCCAGCCGAAAAAGCGGAAATTGAAAAAGAGCTTGGTCTCGACCGGCCTATACCTGTGCAATACATGGACTGGATCCTCGGTCTCCTACGTTGGGATTTGGGGTTCTCTTATGTCTCGGAAATGCCCGCAGTGGACGAACTCGGTCCCCGTATCCCCATAACGGCAAAGCTTGCCGGCATGGCGCTTGGTTTTTCCGTTCTCTTCGGCGTGCCGCTTGGTGTCATCAGCGCTGTCAAGCAAGATACCGGACTGGACTATACCTTGCGCGTGATCAGTTTGAGCGGATTGTCGCTGCCCTCTTTTTGGCTGGCGCTGCTCATCTTGATGTTCAGCGTCGCGGTCTTCGGTGACATCCCCATATACACCGACCCACCAGACAATTTATGGGATGAACTTTTACTTTATTTAATTCCGTCAGCAGCTGTCGGTTTTCGAAGTTCTGCGTTGATTATGCGGCTTACGCGATCGTCCATGTTGGAAGTGCTGCGGCAGGACTATATCCGCACGGCACGTTCTAAGGGGGCGTCGGAAAACTCTGTTAATTATTCCCATGCGCTCAAGAACGCTTTTCTGCCCGTGACAACAATCATTGGTATCGAAGCCGCGTTCCTGATTGGCGGACTAATTATCACGGAAACGGTTTTCAACATTCCCGGGGTCGCGCACTTCCTGGTCGAAGCCATTCTGATGCGTGATTACCCCATCGTCCAAAACCTCGTCATGCTTATTGCGTTGATAGTCGTAACGGTCAATTTCCTAGTCGATTTGACCTACGGGGCTTTGGATCCGCGCATCAAATATAGCGATTGATTTCGTTTGGGAGGCTTAGGTTATGGCGCACGTTGACCAACAAGCGGAACTCGCTAGAGCAGGCGCGAATATCGAGGGCCGCTGGGATGCCGTTCTCCATTTTTCCAAGAATTATCCCCTTGCCGTCATTGGGATCGTCATTGTTATCCTTTTCGTTTTTATGGCGATATTCGCCGATGTCATTACCGCGCACGACCCCGTGCAAACCAATTCTCGACTCTCGCTGTCCGCACCGACTTCGGAAAATATTCTGGGGGCGGACTTCATGGGCCGCGATATGTATGCGCGGATCGTCCACGGGTCCCGAATTTCCCTCATTGTGGGCGTTGCTTCCACATTGCTGGGCGGTATCATCGGCGTGTTCGTCGGCCTGATGTCGGGATACTTGCTCGGCTGGTTCGATCTGATCATGCAACGGATCATCGACATCATGCAGGCGCTACCGCTTCTGGTCTTAGCGCTAGTGATGGCGGCTTCGCTCGGGCCGTCCCTTGAAAATACCATAATTGCGATTTCCATTCCGCTGGTACCGCGGGTTGCCCGCGTGGTCCGGTCCAGTACGCTGGCCATTCGGGAAATGCCCTTTGTGGAGGCGGCGCGCGCCGCCGGTATGAACGAGCTTCGTGTCGCCGTTCGACATGTTCTGCCAAACACCCTGGCGCCTTTGATCGTATTAGCCACGGCACAGCTTGGCTCTGCCATTCTGGTGGAAGCCTCTCTGTCGTTTCTTGGTCTCGGTGTGCCTGAACCGCATCCTTCCTGGGGCCGCATGCTCTCGGAAAATGCCGCGGAATATGCACGCGTGGCACCGTGGCTAGTGATTTTTCCAGGCCTGGCGATCAGCTTCGTTGTCTTCGGTACCAACCTTCTGGGTGATGCCTTGCGCGACATTCTCGACCCCCGGCAGCGCAGCTAAGATTAAAAATCAAACAGAAGCCAAGGCCCGTTCGAACAAAACTCCAAAATATGGCGAGCACGTAAATGGTCGATACAATGAGCAGCGAAACATCGACGAAGGGGCCCATTGCGCCTCAAGATGTCGAACTGGCGATGGAGGTCGACGGGCTACAGACCTTTTTCTTTACAAGAGGAGGCATCGTAAAGGCCGTCGACGACGTATCGTTTTATCTGAAAAAAGGTGAAACGCTCGGCATCGTCGGTGAATCCGGCTGCGGCAAAAGCATCACCGCCCTGTCTGTCATGCGCCTAGTCCCGGATCCGCCGGGCAAGACCGTCGCCGGCACGGTGAAGCTCGATGGCCGAAACCTGCTTGAACTTTCCGAAGCGGAAATGCGGGACGTTCGCGGCAACGAAATGTCGATGATTTTTCAGGAACCGATGACTTCGCTCAATCCCGTGTTCACGATCGGACACCAAATAAGCGAAGCGTTGATTTTGCACCAAGGCATGAACAAGGCACAGGCTCTGGCCCGATCCATTGAAATGCTCGATCTGGTGAAAATTCCCGAGTCTGTACAGCGTGTTAAGGAATATCCGCACCAATTGTCCGGCGGGATGCGGCAGCGTGTCATGATCGCCATGGCCCTCGCCTGCAACCCGAAGGTTCTCATCGCCGACGAACCGACGACCGCGCTCGATGTGACCATTCAGGCGCAAATCCTGGACCTTATCCTGCAATTGCAGGATAAACTGGGCACCGCTGTCATTTTGATAACCCACGACCTCGGTGTGATCGCCGAAACGGCCCAACGGGTCGTGGTCATGTATGCCGGTAAGAAGGTCGAGGAAGCGAGCGTCGAAGATCTCTTCGCCCAGCCGCTGCATCCCTACACGCACGGACTGCTAGCATCGGTACCGCACCTCGACATCATGAAGGGCGAGGAGGCAAAGGTGGAGCGGCTGGCGGAGATTCCGGGCATCGTCCCCTTGCTGAACAATTTGCCGGACGGCTGCACCTTTGCGCCCCGCTGCAAATATGCGGATGAAAAATGCACATCGGCCTACCCCCCTTATGTTGAAGGGAAACCGGATCATTGGGTCGCCTGTTGGCACTCAGACAAATTGTATGGAGAAAACAATGGCTGAGGTGTCCCAAGCCAACACCGGCACAAGCAACACCCCGATCCTGAAGGTCGATGGTCTGAAGAAACATTTCCCGATTAAGAAGGGTCTCCTCTCTCGCACAGCCGGCCATGTGTATGCCGTCGATGGCGTCAGCTTCAGCATCAATGAAGGCGAAACGTTGGGCTTGGTCGGCGAGAGCGGTTGCGGGAAATCGACCGTCGGGCGAACGGTGCTGCGACTGTTGGAACCGACCGAAGGCTCGATAGAAGTCGAAGGCACCGACATCACACAACTCGACAAACAGGAACTGCGGACCTTTCGCCGGGAAATGCAGATCATTTTCCAGGACCCCTATTCTTCGCTGAATCCGCGGATGTCGGCTGGCGATATCGTCGGCGAGCTGCTCAAGGTTCATGGCATTGCGGACGGTAAGGAGAAAGATGAGCGTGTCGCGGAACTTTTCGACCGGGTTGGGCTACGCAAAGGGCAGATGGACAGCTTTCCGCACGAATTCTCCGGCGGTCAGCGCCAGCGTATCGGAATCGCACGAGCGCTTGCACTGAACCCCCGTTTGATCATCGGCGATGAACCAGTTTCCGCCCTAGACGTCTCAATCCAGGCGCAGGTAATCAACTTGCTGATGGACCTGCAGCAGGAATTCAAACTCTCCTATTTGTTCATCGCGCATGATTTGGCAGTGGTGGAACATATCAGCGACTATATCGCGGTGATGTATCTTGGCAGAATCGTAGAATACACGGACAAGAAAACATTGTTCACCAGCCCTAAGCACCCCTACACCGAAGCATTACTATCGGCGGTACCAATCCCTGATCCGACAATAAAGCGTAAGAAGATTATCCTGCAGGGCGACGTGCCAAGCCCGATCAAACCGCCCACGGGCTGCCATTTCCATACACGTTGCCCCTATGCCGAGGAGCGTTGTAAGGTGGAGGTTCCGACGCTCAAGGAAATCGCGCCTGGACAGCACGTTTCCTGCCACTTACGCTGAGGGTACAAACTACAAAAGCATCCGACTTAATCCGTAGCATTGAAACCAAATTTTAAGCTTCGTGATGTTTTTACTTCGCCAAATCAATTGCCAATAAGGCTACAGTGATCCGTCGCAGCGGCAATGCAACCGACCGCCCCGGTCAAGCGGTTAGGGACGCACAGATTTGCGTCCTGCACGAGATGCCACTCCGCATCCTCGTTAACGCGATCAATGCGGTGATCGTTGCGGCAGTCCTTTGGAACGAGATTGACCGTTCCGTCCTTCTATCGTGGGTTATCGCTACCACCATTATTGCCGCCATCCGATATGTCTTGAGCAGGCAATTCGATCCGGTTCCCAAGGACGACCTCAATAAGGCGGCGCATCGTTATGCGGCAGGGTCGATGGCGAGCGGACTTCTTTGGGGGCTGACCGTCGCTACGATGTGGCTGACACCCGATATGTTCCTCCAGTTTTTCGTTGCTTTCGTCACCGGGGGCATGTGCGCCGCGATTGCCGCAACGAACTCCTACCATCTTCCGACAGTTCACGCCTTTACCGTAACGGCGAGTGTCCCATGGATCATCGGCCTGATTATCAAAGGTGGTCATATCTATATTGCACTCGCTGTAATGTGGGTTCTTTTTCTTCTTTTCCTGACAATTTACGCGCGGATATCAAACCGAACGCTTCTAAATTCTCTCCGGCTTCAAGAGGAAAACTTAGTTTTGCTCGATAATCTTTCTAGTGCCAACGATACACTTGAAACGCGGGTTCAGGAGCGTACGAGCGAATTGGAATCAATCAACTTGGCGCTACAGGAGGAAATGCGCGCGCACGCGGAAACAGAGCGCCATCTTCGGCAGGCGCAAAAAATGGAAGCAATTGGCCAGCTAACCGGTGGTATTGCCCACGATTTCAATAATCTGCTTGGGATTATCCAAGGGAATACCGAGTTCCTTGTCGAAACTGCAGGCAACAACAAACCAATGGCACACGCTATTCTGCGCGCAACGGAGCGCGGTGCCGAATTAACACAAAGACTTCTCGCATTTTCCCGCCTTCAACCCTTGCGGCCACAAGCAATCAAATTATCCGAGTTGCTCGCGGAAATGTCCGACCTGCTCGAACGGGCTTTGGGCGCAACGATTAAGATCGAATTGAGTTCAGCTCCGCTTCTTTGGGCCGCGCGCGCGGATCGCGGCCAAGTCGAAAATGCCCTCTTGAATTTGGCGATAAATGCCCGTGACGCTATGCCAAACGGCGGAAAATTGGTGATCGAGTGTGCTAATGTCACCTTAGGGACAGCGGAGATTTCGGCGAGTCCCGAAGCTGTCGCGGGCGATTATGTCGTATTGACTGTCGAGGATACGGGACATGGAATGTCTGCCGAAGTGCTGGAGCATGTTTTTGAACCCTTCTATACGACCAAAGATGTCGGAAAGGGCAGCGGGCTAGGCTTATCCATGATTCACGGGTTCGCAAAGCAATCGGGAGGACATGTTGAAATTCGCAGCACAGTTGGCGTTGGAACAACGGTTGCTCTTTACCTCCCGCGCGCCGACGCCGCGACAGAGGAACTTGGTAGCGACAGCGAACCGGCCACACCGACAGGCCGGAACGAAATCATCTTGGTCGTTGAAGACGATCCCGAGATACGCAAACTTACCGTCATGATGCTTACCGATTTAGGATACCAAGTTTTAGAGGCTGGGGATGCGGCGGGTGCTCGGGCGATTTTGGGACAAGCCTCCAAGGTCGATCTCATGTTGTCCGACGTGATATTGCCCGGCGGTGAAAGTGGCCCAGATTTCGCCAAGGAGATCGTCAAAAAACAAGCCGACCTAAAGATTGTCTTCATGTCAGGCTACCCAGCGACACAAGACGGCAATTTAATGGGTACGGGACAGGCGTTGCTGCAAAAACCTTTTCGGAAAAACCAACTTGCAGAGATCATCCGCACCACGTTGCTATCCCAAAAGTAACGGAGAATACATAAATTTAGTTTGCAAGCTAATTATTAGCCTCCTAACATAATTCGTGTGTAGGCGAATGGGGCTTGAGCATGAATACGCCGTCGGATGAACTGATCATCAGTTTCGCGAGACGTTTGGCTGAAACAAACCACAAGTGGCGCAATGAGCTGGACCTTCGGCTCGGTCCTCTTGGCTTGAGCCAGGCGCGCGGCCTTATCTTGCATTACTTGTCGATCCATGGCGACGGATTGCAACAGAACGAATTAGCGGACATCGTCGGAATTCGGGGGTCCACATTGGTAAGGCAATTGGATCGTCTCGAATCTGATGGTTGGGTTGAACGCCGCAACGATCCCGACGATCGGCGTGCAAAAACAATTCACTTATCGGCCAAAGCCGGACCGATGGTTCTTGAGATACAAAAAATCATTGAAGAGCTCCGGCATGAATTTCTCTCCGGTCTTTCCGACACGCAGCTTGCGACCTGCTTTACAGTATTTGACCATATCCAAGAACAGATCGACCAGAGCACCAGAACGCCTGATAGCGCGCGCGCTGCCAATAACGGTTAGTTAAAAGACTAAAGAAAGTACGACTATGAAAAACGAGCTCGAAACCGTCGGCCTGGGGTTGTGTTGGAACGACCTCACCGTTGGCCAAAAATTCAAGACTATCAACCGGACGGTTACGGAAACCGATCTGGTCAATTTCATCAATGCGACCGGCATGCTAGAGGTGATGTTCACCGACGCGACTTTTGGCGACGCCCATGGCGCCGTAAAGGGGCGTCCCGTGCCGGGCGCGCTATGCTACACCTTTATCGAAGGCCTGCTCGTGCAGTCGACGATGCAGCATACGGGACTCGCCATGCTGGAAACGACGCTCAAGATTAAGGCGCCGACTTTCGTGAATGACACCATCCACGGCGAAATCGAAGTCACCAGCATACGGCAGACGAGCAAGGGAAACCGCGGCATTGTCGGAACGACAAACAATATCGTGAACCAACATGGCGACACCGTGGCCACCTATGAGGTGGTGCGGATGATGGCGGGCCGCGACTAAGCGTGCGGACGCAAAGCCATAGACAAGGAGGAAGAGTATGAATTTGGAAGGAAAAAGTTTCGTCGTCACCGGCGGCGCGTCCGGTATCGGCCGTGCCACGGTTGGCACCTTGTGCGAGGCCGGTGCACAGGTCTTCTTTGGCGATATCAATGAGGAAGGCGGTGCCGAAACGGCCAGCCAGGTTGGCGGCAGCGCAACCTTTGTGCCGCTGGACATAACCAATGACGCGTCAATCGAAAATTTCGCAAAAGTCGCGCTGGACGCAGGCCAGATCGATGGCGTCGTCAATGTCGCCGGCTGGGATATCATCCAGCCTTTCATCGAACAGACCCCAGACTTCTGGGAGAAGGTAATCAACATCAATCTCTTGGGCCCGGTCAAACTGACCCGCGCCTTCCTCGATCCGATGATCGAACGCAACGCGGGCAAAATTGTCAGCGTCTCCAGCGATGCGGGAAGGGTCGGCAGCATGGGAGAAACCATGTATGCCGGGGCAAAGGGTGGCATCATTGCCTTTAGCAAATCGCTTGCTCGTGAAGTCGCGCGCTACCGCATCAATGTCAACTGCGTGTGCCCGGGACCGACCAACACACCGCTATTCAATGCTCAGCCAGAACGCATGCGGGAAGCGCTCACCCGGGCAATTCCTTTCCGGCGCGTGGCCGAACCGCAGGAAATCGCGGACGCGATCCTGTTCTTTGCCAGCGGCCGCTCGGACTATTTGACGGGGCAGGTCATGAGCGTCAGCGGCGGCCTGACGATGGTCGACTGACCAACCGCAATTCTGAAACACACAAGATATTCTGATCGGAGAGATTAATGAGTGACCGTTACGCGAAATACACCAGTTTCGAGTTCGACCGGCCCGCCGACCGCGTGCTGCGCATTACCTTGAATAAACCGGAGACCTACAATTCGCTCGATGCTGTAGGCCATAACCAGTTTACCTATATCTGGCGCGACATCGACGAAGACGAAGATATCAGTGCCGTCATCCTCACCGGTAAAGGAAAAGCTTTCTCTTCAGGCGGCGACTTCGGCATGATTGAAGCGAACATGAACGAAGAAAAAGCGCGCCTGCAAGCGTGGAAAGAAGCGCGGGACCTCGTCTACAACATCATCAATTGCAACAAGCCGATCGTGTCGGCGATCAATGGTGTCGCGGTTGGCGCCGGCCTCGTCGCAGCACTGCTGGCGGACATTTCCATTGCCGGCAAGGCGGCCAAGATCGTCGACGGCCACACCCGTCTCGGCGTTGCCGCCGGAGACTGCGCCGTCATCAACTGGCCATTGCTGTGCGGAATGGCGAAAGCAAAGTATCTGCTCATGCTGTGCGAGCCCGTAAATGGTGAAGATGCCGAGAAATATGGGCTGGTCTCGCTTTGCGTCGAGGATGAAGAACTCCAGGACAAGGCGATTGAAGTGGCCTCGAAGCTCGCGGCCGGTGCGCCAAGCGCCATCCGTTGGACCAAATACGCACTCAACAACTGGTACCGTATGATGGGTCCGTCCTTCGACGCCTCGACCGCGTTGGAAATGCTTGGCTTCGCCGGGTCCGAAGTGAAAGAAGGCTTGGCGTCCCATCTCGAAAAACGGAAACCGGTTTTTGATCCGGAGTCGCCTATCTAAGGCAAAACTCAGCCGCGCACGCGACGGAGTACCGGTCATGGAACAAGATTTCGACCTCAACCAGCCCGAGGCCATCCAGAACCCCTTTCCGATGTACGAGGCAATGCGCCGAGACGCACCCGTGCATTGGAATGCCTCGGTAAAGGGATGGTTCCTCACCCGGTACTTCGACGTTCGCATGGTATTGCGCGACCCGCGATTTTCCGTTGAGAAGATGTCGCCCTTCGCCAACCGCATGGACGGTACGAAGCAGGAAAAGATCGCGTTCCTGGCGGAAATTCTTGGGGGCTGGATGGTCTTCAAGGATCCGCCGGAACATACGAAACTGCGGCAAGTTCTCCAGGGCGCCTTCATGCCCAAGCCGCTGGCCGCGATGCGGCCGAATGTGGAGACCATCGCACACGAAATCCTCGATGGCCTCGGCGACAGAACGGAAATTGATTTAATTCAGGATTTTGCCGTTCCGCTGCCCGCGACAGTGATCGGCGATCTGTGCGGCGTATCGCGCAACAAGACACATAAGCTACGGCTCTGGGCCGACGACATCGCGAAATTCGTCCTGCAAGGTCGTTCGACCCTGGACAAATACGACGTATCCTACAAGGCGCTAACGGAGTGCGTGGCGTTCTACCAAGAACTCGTGGCGGACCACAGAGCCAATCCAAGAGACGATTTGACCACCCTGATGATCGATGGCGGTGACGTCAGAAAACCGATGACTGACGATGAGATCGTATCGACTCTGGTCCTGATTCTTTTTGCCGGCCATGAAACGACAACCAACTTGATTGCCAGCGGCATGTTCGCCTTGCTGCAAAACCCAGATCAAATGGCCAAGCTGGAAGCCGACCGGTCGCTCATCCCGTCCGCGGTTGAAGAATTCCTGCGCTTCGAGGCGCCAGTAGCCACGCTTGTTCGAATTGCACTGGAAGATGTTGAGATCGGCGGTCAGCATATAAAGAAAGGCGACCGCGTCTTTGCATCGCTGTTTTCCGCCGCACATGATCCGGAAGTCTTCGAGGGCGCGAAGAATGTCGACATCGCCCGCCGCCGCAACCGCCACATGGCCTTCGGCAAAGGCATTCATCTCTGTCTCGGCGCACCGCTCGCGCGCCTGGAAGGGCAAGTAGCCTTCGAGGCGCTGTTCGAGCGATACACGGATTTCACACTGCGTGGCGACACCCTTGAGTGGCGCGATGAATTGATCACGCGAGGTTTGCATGACTTACCGATCTCAATGCATCCCCGTCAATAATCCTTGTGATTTCACAGCAAACAATGAACGGCATACCAGAAGCGTTAATCGAATCCTCCGCCCGGATCACCGTAGGCGAATTACTTCTTGAACAAATGCGGCTTCGCCCGAATGAAATAGCGGTACAGGACGAGGAGCGGCGCCTCACTTTCGACCAGTTCAATATGCGCGTGAACAGACTTGCAAACGCACTCTCCGATGCGGGCATAGAGCACGGCGACCGCATTGCAATCCTGTCGGAAAACAGGATCGAATACCTTGAAGTCACCTTCGCCGCTGCCAAAGTTGGTGCGATCTTTTGCGCACTTAATTGGCGTCTCGCCACCGGCGAGTTGACGCATTGCATAGAGCTGGCAACGCCTAAGCTTGTCCTGGTTTCCGACCGATTTTCCGGAGCCTTGGAAGGCGTCAACCACACGTTTCAGACAAGCGTGCGGTTTGGCAATGACTACGAAGCGCGTTTGGCGAAAGCGAGCGCAGATGAACCCGGGGTTTCGGTGGATCCGGAAGATGGTCTCGTCATTATTTATACGAGCGGTACGACCGGATTGCCCAAAGGGGCGCTGATCAGTCACCGCGCGGAAATTGCGCGGATGCAATCGAGCTGTATCGATTTCGGCCTGGCACAAGGCGACGCCTTCGTCGCGTGGCCACCGATGTTCCATATGGCGTCCACCGATCAGTCGATCAGCGCCCTGTGCCTCGGCAGCAAGGTCATCGTTGTCGATGGTTTCGATACTGAAAGACTGGTCGATATTGTTGCGAGCGAAAAGATCTGGTGGCTCCTGTTGATGCCCGGGACAATCGAACCCTTCGCCGAGGCCTGGAAAAAGCGGAATGTGCAGCCGCGAGGCATCACCGTCGTTGGCGCCATGGCGGACTTGGTCCCGCGCCATCAAATCGCGGAGATCTCTACACTAATGCAGGCGCCATATGCCAACACGTTCGGAGCGACGGAAACCGGCTTGCCGCCGGCATCCGCTTCCTTGATCCCGATTGGCATCGCGCCGAGCTCGCTCTCAAAAGGACAAAGCGCGATGTGCCGATGCCGGCTCGTCGACAGCGAGGACAAGGATGTTCCGGTAGGCGCCGTAGGAGAGTTGGCGATGCGGGGGCCAACGCTATTCAGTGGCTATTGGAATGCTCCGGATACCAATAAGGAAGATTTTCGTGGCGGCTGGTTTCATATGGGTGATGCCTTTCGGCGTAATTCGGATGGCACGCTCGATTTCGTCGATCGCGTGAAATATCTGATCAAATCCGGTGGCGAGAATATATACCCTGCCGAAATCGAGCAGGTCTTATTGAAGGAACCGCGGGTCGACGACGCCGTCGTGGTACGCGCACCGGATGCGCACTGGGGGGAAGTGCCGGTCGCCTTCGTCGCGGCAAATGATAGCTCCTTGACGGCTGAGCATCTTGCCGGGCTATGCCGTAACGCGCTTGCCGGCTACAAACAACCCAAGCAGATCCGCTTTGTCGCGCTCGACGACCTGCCGCGCAGCACGACCGGGAAAATACAGCGCCACGAAGTCGAAAAATGGCTCTTGGCGGATGCTCATCCGTCGTGAATTCGGCGTACGACAACTGTCTTCATTTGATTTTCGCGCGCGATTGGCCTCCGACTTGTACGACACGGCGGAATCACGCCTAATGTTGCAGCGAACCTGACATAATGCTGGACGACACGGACTAATCTGTTCCCATGGCTTTTAAAATTCAAACGCCGCCCGATCGGGTGGATTCCTTCTTAAAAAGTGGTTTGTGGCCCGACCGGCTGCTGACCGACTATCTTGATGGGGCAGTTTCCAAGAATCCAGCGCGATCTGCCGTGATCGGCTATGACAGCCGCACGGGATCACGCACGGTCCACAGCTATCAAGAATTTAACACTATTGTCGACCGGATCGCGCTTGGCCTGGTGTCGCACGGTATCGGTCCCGGGGACGTCGTCGCGATGCAGTTGCCGAACTATTGGCAGTTCAATGCGTTGCATCTCGCCTGTGTTCGAATCGGCGCCGTGACGAATCCCCTGATGCCGATCTTCCGGCATCGCGAATTAAGATTCATGCTTTCGTTCGGGGAGGCGAAAGCGGTCTTCATCTCGCGCGACTACAGAGGTTTCGATTACCCTGATATGATCGCCGAATTGCGCGCCGACCTGCCAGCGCTGGAGCACGTCTTCGTGGTGGGCGGTGACGGCTCCGATGCGTTCGATACCTGTTTCATGGACCGTGCCTGGGAAACGGAACTGGACCGCGAGGCGGTCTTTGCCAAACACAAACCTTCGCCCAATGACGTCTCGCTGCTGATGTATACCAGCGGGACGACAGGCCAGCCGAAAGGCGTTATGCACACGCAAAACACGCTCATCGGCAACATCGTCAAATTTGTCGAGAGGGTCGAACTCGCCCCTTCGGATACGGTGTTGATGGCGTCGCCCCTCGCCCATCTTACCGGCTTTCTGTATGGCTTGATGATGCCCATCTTCCTCGGCGGCCCCAGTGTCTTGATGGATATTTGGGATCCCGCGGAGGCCGCACGCATTATCGAGGCCGAGAAGGCGACTTTCACGATGGCCTCGACTCCCTTTCTGTCAGATCTAACGGAAACGCCCGCGGTCGATCAATTTGATTTGCAGTCGCTGCATACATTTCTGACCGCAGGCGCACCCATTCCCCGCATTTTGGCAGAACGCGCCGCAGAACGGCTCGGTGTCATGGTCAATGCCGCTTGGGGCATGACGGAGAATGGTGGCGTTACGACGACACGGCCCGGCGATACGCCGGACAAGATATTCGGCTCCGACGGCGCGCCTATCGAAGGCATGGAAGTCCGAATAGTCGACGAAACCGGGAACCCCTTGCCCGCCGATACGGAAGGGCAATTACAAGTGCGCGGCATGGCGAACTTTGTCGGGTACCTTAAGAAGCCGGAACTCTTCGCGACCGATGCGGATGGCTGGTTCGAGACCGGCGACCTCGCGCGCATGCGGGCGGACGGATATATCCGGATCAGTGGGCGCAGCAAGGATGTTATCATCCGCGGCGGCGAAAATATTCCCATAGTGGAGGTCGAGGGCGTGCTCTATCGGCACCCCGCAATTCAGGACGCCGCCATCGTGGCCATGCCGGATGACAGGCTAGGCGAGCGCGGCTGCGCTTTTGTCACGCTGAAACCTGATAACGCGCTGACATTCGATGATATGATCGGTTATCTCACCGAACAAAAAATGGCCATACAATATTTTCCGGAGCGGCTGGAAATTGTCGACGAGATGCCCCGCACGCCGAGTGGTAAAATTCAAAAATTCCGACTTCGGGAAATCGCGGAAACCTTTTCGGTATGAACACCAATTCGAGCTGAAAGAAATGTTGAGAAAAAGCGACATAGAGACCTATCGACGGCAAGGCTTTCTTCCCGGTCGTCCCCACCTATCGCCGGAAGAAACCACGGTTCTGCGAGACGCCTGTATCCGAACCTGCGGCGTAGAGGACAAAGATCCAGCACGGCGGCAAGCCAGCAACCGGGTAAAACCCTACCTGCTTTTCAAATGGGCCGCCGATCTTGTCCGGCATCCCACTGTTCTGGACAGCGTCGAAGCATTGATCGGGCCCGATATCCTCGTGTTCCACACCACGATCTGGTTCAAGGAACCAAACACGGAAAAATCGGTCCCGTGGCATCAAGACGCCACCTATTTCGGCCTCGCCCCCTTCGAACATGTTACCGCCTGGGTCGCCTTGACACCGTCGACGGAAGAAATGGGCTGCGTGCAAATTCTCCCCCAATCGCACGAGCAGGGACAGCTTCTGCACGCCGACAAGCCTGATCCCAATCTGATGCTGTCGCGCGGGCAGACGATTGCGAAGGAAGTGGACCCGAGCGGTGCCGTAAACCTAACCATGGCACCAGGTGACGTCTCATTCCACCACACCTTGGCGCTGCACCGGTCAGGACCCAATACAAGCAATCAGCCCAGAATCGGCATAGGGTTCAGCTATATCCCTGCCCATGTCCGCCATGTCGGCGAAACCCGCCTATCCGCAACGCTTGTCCGCGGTGTCGATCGATATAGTCACTTCGATATGGAACCGGAACCGGATGGCGACGCGACGGCAGCAGCCGTCGCCGCGCACCGAGATTCATTGCAACGCTTCTGGCGTGCATCGGAAGCAATCCCTGAAATGGGCCTAATTCACTAATACGGAGCCCCGCTATGCGCCTCGAAGGCAAGACAATCCTAATTACCGGGGCCGGCTCCGGCATCGGTCAAGCAAGCGCCGTCAAAGCGCTGACAGAAGGCGCCCGCGTCATCGGCATCGACCAAAACAGGGATGGTATTCCCGAGGGCGTCGATCCCATCCTGGGCGACGTGACCGACGACGATACGGTCGCGCGCGCGGTAGCGGCCGCCGACCGCATCGATGGACTAGCGACAATCGCCGGCATTAGCGCATCCGGTGTTGCGATTGACGAGATCGGCTCTGATCAATGGGACCGCATCTTCGAGGTTAATGTGAAGGCAACCTGGCGCTGGATGATTGCCGCTCTGCCGGCAATGCGCGCGCAAGGCGGCGGCTCGGTCGTCACTGTCGCATCGCAACTGGCCTTTGGCGGCGGCCGGCTCAACGCGGCTTACATCGCGTCCAAAGGCGCTATCGTCAGCCTCACCAAGACCGCTGCTTTCGAGCTGGCACCGGACGGTGTCCGCGTCAACGCGGTTGCTCCCGGCGCCATCGACACGCCGATGATGAATCGCAGCATGTCGCGGGCGAAGGACCCGGAAGCGGCGCGAGAGTATTCTCGCAACCGCCATGCCCTAAAACGCTTTGGCCGTGCCGAGGAAATCGCCAATGGCGTCGTCTATTTGCTGTCCGACGAAGCCAGCTTCAATACCGGTTCCGTGATCACCATCGATGGCGGTTGGCGGGCCGCTTAAATTCGCTTAGGTCCCCGCGCCGACAGCTTTCCAATAGTTGGCGTTCAGGAAATCGACGAACTTGTCATGGTGCTGCTGCAGGCATCCCTTGATTTCGCCGATACCGCGACGCTCTACCGCAAACTGACACAGATTTAGGGCACCCCGTGCCATCCGTTCCGCATCGACAGACGCCTGCGTTTCCGTGCCAACCGCCCGGTGCCACAAACTTTGCGCCACATCCTGGTGCGGCAAGGGATTGGCATCGAGATCGTTGATCAAACGGCTGGTCAACCGAGCCGCGGCCATGCGTTTGTTATTGGTATCGACGACACGGCTGCCGATCTTGCGCAGTGGTCCCGTCGCGGCCGCAAGCGTCACATTATCTTGCGGGTTCTTATCACCAACGATTGGCGCTGGGGCCAAGGCGACTTGTTCGCCAACCGTGATGGACACCGCCGACAGACCATGGTGGCGCAGTATTTTCTCGTTGACCGAAATGCGTACAGCGACATGGGTACGCAAGGACTGGAAGTGCAGATCCTT
>JAJFJB010000453.1 GCA_021774435.1 Alphaproteobacteria bacterium | reverse complement strand
ATCGATGCGAACGTCACGACCTTGATCGCCGCGGTTCTGCTTTATGCATTTGGAACCGGACCAATCAAAGGGTTTGCTGTCACACTTTCCATCGGTTTGGTGACGTCGATGTTTACCGCTGTCATGGTAACGCGTTTGTTTGTGATCCTTTGGTTGCGCCGGGCGCGGCCTCAGGCGCTGCCGCTTTAGGAGGATTGGTCATATGAAACTCCTAAAACTCGTTCCCGACACAACGAACATTCAGTTCATTAACAAGCGTCTGATTACGTTTGCGTTTTCCGTGTTCCTGCTTATCGGTTCGGTTGGATTGTTCTTTGGTAACGGCCTGAATCTCGGCATCGATTTTCTTGGCGGGATTTTGATCGAGGCCAAGACAGATGGCCCTGCCAATTTGCCGGAACTTCGCAGCGATTTGGGCGGATTGGGCCTTGGAGAGATTTCGCTGCAGGAGTTCGGGGCGCCTGACGACATCCTGATCCGTATTCAAAAACAGGAAGGCGGCGAGAAAGCCCAGCAAGCCGCGATCGAAAAAATCAAAGCATCGCTGGGGACCCGCGTGGTTGAGTATCGCCGCACCGAATTCGTCGGCCCGACTGTCGGGGCGGAATTGCGTGAGGCTGCCGTGTGGGCGGTTATGGCGGCGATTGGCGCAATTTTGATGTATATCTGGTTCCGGTTCGAATGGCAGTTCGGGCTTGGTGCGGTATTGGCACTGGTTCATGACGTCATTTCGACGATTGGTCTCTTTGCGCTGTTACAACTCGAATTTAACCTCGCAACGGTTGCGGCAATTCTGACAATCGCGGGCTATTCGATTAACGATACGGTCGTCGTTTATGACCGTGTCCGTGAGAACATGCGGCGTTATAAAAAGATGCCATATGAAGAGCTGTTTAATATTTCGATCAACCAGACGCTGTCCCGCACGGTCGTAACCAGTGTGACGACGCTCCTGGCGTTGCTGGCGCTTTATATCTTCGGCGGCGAGGTGATACGCGGGTTCAGTATCGCGCTGATTTGGGGCGTCCTGATTGGAACTTATTCCTCCATTGCCTTGGCCGTACCGTTCTTGCTCTATATTCGCCCGGAACGCGGTGGCGAAGACGAAACTGATGAGGTGGCCGACGGCGTTACGCCGTCGTGACAATTCGGTGGAGATAACACCGGCCATACCTGGCGACCGTCAGGTCATCAGCAGCTACGGACCGAACCTATTCCGCATTTCCGGAACCGTTTATAAAAGCTCGGTGCTGGTTTTCACCGACCGCACCGTTGCTTGGCCTGTATTGTCGATTGATGAATTGACGGTGGAGAGCTTTTCTTCGGTTCAAGACGCGGTTCCGTCCGTCGAAGTACTCCTTCTCGGGGTGGGCGCGCAGAACGCCTTGGTTCCCTCGGCCCTTCGCACCGCGCTGCGCAGTGCTGGAATAGTCGTCGATACGATGGATACAGGGGCAGCCTGTCGGACCTACAACGTTCTGATGGCTGAAGACCGCCGTGTTGCGGCCGCGCTGATTGCCATCGCCTGAACCGGTCTCGCGCCTAACCGCCAATAGAAAACGGGGCCAAACGGCCCCGTTCCCCATAACGATATACAGCTTCTCTTATGAGATGCTGTACAGGTTTTGCGCCGATACCATCGCAAACAGCATCGGAAGCGACAACATGGTGTTTGTCCGCGAGAACAACATCGCCGTCCGGGCCGACTTGGCCTTGGAATCTGCGTCGGCATCGACAATGCCGAGGGCCCGCTTCTGGTTCGGCCAAATGATGAACCAGACGTTGAACCACATGATTGCACCCAGCCACATGCCGACACCGATCATCCGATGACCCGTGGTTGGCTCCGTGCCTGCCAAGCCTAGCGAAATCGCTTCAACGATATAGCCGTTCGCCGCCGCAAGGCCGAGGCCGGTAATAATGGTCAGCATGGCGCCCCAGCGGAACCAGAACAGGGCTGCCGGCGCGATAACCTTGCCAATAGCCGGTTTTTGTTCATCGGGGATTTTGCCCATGTTGGGGATCTGGACGAAGTTGAAATACCACAGAATGCCAATCCACATCACACCGCTGAGCACGTGCGCAAACCGCCACAGATACTTGCCGAACGTGGCACCTTCCATGTCGTCGTAGCCCATGTACATCAAGAAGAGCAGAACTGTGAGTACCGCCCCTGCGATGATCGTGCGTGTTAAATTTTCAAGTATAGCGCCCATAACATTCCCACCCTCTATAGTGCTCGACCAAATTAAGGCCACAAATTCTTGTAGCTACTCTTCTTAATTATGCGCAACGCTTTAAGTAATGTACAGGGTGATATCAATCAGCCGGTTACAAAACGCCCTATTGTGGCGCTGTAGCATGGTTAACAAGCGGAGTTGAGACGATAGTAACGACGGTTGAACAGCCCGATTACTGCACTGATTCTGTGCGTACATACGATCCGGATCGCTATGTATTGGGGATGTTGGCGCCGGTGCCGATGCGCGCCGCGTTTTTCGCTTTGTTCGCCTTTAATGTTGAAATCGCCCGGACGCGGGAATTGGTATCCGAACCGCCGTTGGGCGAGATCCGGTTGCAATGGTGGCGGGATGGATTAGAGGCAATTTACGCCGGCGCAGACTTGCGCCACGGCGCCGGCGCCGCGCTAGCAGGAGCGATTGCGACGTTCGAGCTGCCGAAAGAGTATTTCGACCGCATGATCGATGCGCGCGGTGCCGATTTGCACGATAATCCGCCAGATACGATCGAAACTCTATTGCACTATGCTGAAGAAACGGCGGCGCCATTGTTGAATCTGTCTCTCGATGTTGTTGGGAATCGGTCCGAGGCGGCACGGGACGTTGCCCGAGATATTGGTATCGCGTGGTCCTTGCTCGGTCTTATTCGCGCACTGCCGTTCCATCTTCGTAGCCGTCGCCAGTATCTTCCGGTTGAGTTGATACGTCGGCACGAGGTCCGTGAGCGCGATCTTTTGGAGATCAAGCCAAGCGGAAATCTAAACAATGCCATCGAGGAGTTATGCGGTCTCGTTGACCATCATATCCGGTCGGCTCGCGCGGTCGCGGGCAAATTGGACAGCTGTACGCACCCTGTTCTCCGGCAGATTGGCTTAGCGGAAATGTATCGGAAACGGCTATCGCGCCTCGACTACAATCCATTCGACCCGCGTAGCGCCCAACCGCTTCCCATGATGGTGTGGCGTTTGTTGTTTCGAAAAATGACCGGCCGATATTAAGGGGTTGTCACCATATGAGGCGCGTTCGCTGTGTTTAGCCAATTGTCCAATGCCGCGAGCGCTCTTTGCGAATAGGCCAACCGGCGCTCTTTTCGCCCGCGACGGCCTCCTTTGACGGGCGTTTCTAGTGGCGGGAAGAGACCGAAATTCACATTCATGGGCTGAAAATTCTCCGCATCCGCGCCGCCAATGATGTGACCCAGTAGCGCGCCCAAGGCCGTTGTCGGTGGGGGCGAAAGCAAGTCGTTACCTTGCTTTTCGGATACCGCAAACCGCCCGGCCATCAAGCCGCACGCAGCCGACTCTATATAACCTTCGACGCCGGTGATTTGGCCGGCAAAGCGCATTCTCGGATGTGCCTTTAACCGCAAGGAACGATCCAGTAAGCGCGGGCTATTAATGAAGGTGTTGCGGTGTATCCCCCCGAGTCTTGCGAACCGCGCATTTTCGAGGCCGGGGATAGCCCGAAAGACTTTGGTTTGTTCGCCATGCTTCAGCTTGGTTTGAAAGCCGACCATGTTGTAAAGCGTGCCCAGCGCATTGTCTTGCCGTAACTGGACCACGGCATGCGCCTTGCCGCCGGTATGGGGATTCGTCAGCCCGACTGGCTTCATGGGGCCGAATCGTAAGGTTTCGGCGCCGCGTTCGGCCATGACTTCGATTGGCAGGCAGCCCTCGAAATAGGGCGTATCCTTTTCCCAATCCTGGAATGGCATGGCCTCACCGTTTTGCAGGGCGTCGATGAATGCGGCGTACTGCGCTTCGTCGAGCGGGCAGTTTATGTAGTCCGCGCCATCACCCTTGTCATAGCGGGATTGAAGCCAGGCCTTTGAAAAATCGATGGAATCCTGATAGATAACCGGCGCTATCGCGTCGAAGAACGCGAGCGAGTCCTCGCCAGTGATATCGAGGATAGCCGTGCTTAAGCTCGGAGAGGTGAGAGGGCCCGTTGCGAGGATCACCGATTTCCAGGTTTCCGGGGGGAGCCCGGAAATTTCCTCGCGCGCAATTGTTACCAAGGGATGCGCGGTTAATAATTCGGTGACGGCCTTTGAAAAACCAGCCCGATCAACGGCCATGGCGCCGCCTGCCGGTACGCGGTGGCGGTCGCCCGCGGTCATGATCAATGAGCCGCATCGCCGCATTTCTTCGTGCAGCAGGCCGACCGCGTTCTGTTCGGCGTCATCGGAACGGAATGAATTCGAACAAACGAGTTCGGCAAGACCATCGGTCAAATGAACATCTGTTTTACGGACGGGGCGCATCTCATGCAGCAAGACGGGATGTCCAGCGTTAGCGATCTGCCAGGCAGCCTCGGTTCCGGCTAAGCCGCCGCCGATAACATGGATAGGTTCCATAGCTTTGTTAGTAACTCATTTATGTAACGGGTGGATCAGCAGGCGATAATTTGGTCAATCTTCCAGCGGATCTTTATCTCGTCGAAATACATCCTTAGGCGCACGATGTCACCTTTTCCTATCGCAATGTCATCTGCGAAGAACTGGACCGCTTGACCCCAATGGACAACGCCGCCTTTCGGTCCGCTGGAAACGGTGATGTCGTCGTCGAGGTGCAGATCGAACCAGAACGCAATCGCGTGGAGAGGACCGTCGGCCAAAACTTTGACGTCTATGGTTTTCTCATACGGATTATCAATCGATGCTTCGGGCGGAAGGTTATAGAAATCAAAGGTTTCTACGTCAAATTCGTCGCTTAGGCGGTCGTTTGGCTCGTGTTTCAGGTCAATGCTTTGATAGTCCTGCAAGTTCTGAAACCGGGCGAAAGCTGATAAATCGAAACCGCATACTGATGTCAGTGGGTTTGCCGGCCTTAAACGGGGGAGTGATACAAGTATTGCTTTCACGTCGGCTCGCGCGGGTATTATGCGCGCATTATTTATGAGCAGTTCACGTTTCGCATGCCGGACAAATTTGACGACACCTTCGCCGGTTAAGCCCGAATCGAGAATTTCCGAGACGAGAATATTGGCTCGCCGAGGCATATCCACGCCGATACGAAGGGACAGTGACGGCTTGGCGACGACATCGATGGTATCCGAATAGCCATTTTCCGCGACGACCCGCGTCGCCGCTTCCGCGACTGGAGTAGACATCTCGCAGGCGGTCACATGGGCGGCGCCTGCGGACGCGGCCATCAAGGCCAATAGCCCGGATCCGGTCCCGATTTCGAGCACTTCGGATGTCTCTGCGGTAAGTTTTTCAATCGCCTGCTGATAGGCCATGTTGCGGTCGTTGTCTGCCAGCATCGAAAAATGCCAGAGAGGGATTTGCTGTTCTTGCCCCGCTTTAAGCGCGGCGAACATTTCGCTCTGTGCCTTGGATAGGTCCGGTGACGCACGCAATGCCCCGCGGATATAGTTTACGGCTTCTTCGGTTCGGCCTTGTTGTCCAAGCGCGCGTGCAATTCCGCAAACCGCATCAAGATTGGCCGGGTCCGCGGTTAGTGCGGCGTGAAAGTAGCGTAGCGCATCATCCGGACGGCCTCGGTCTTGGCAAAGCCGGCCCATGCCGGCAAGCGCCCGCGGATGTTTTGGGACTTGTTTCAAGACCGCCGTGTAACTTAATTCCGCCTCCTGTAGGTTTTGTGCCGAATGCAGTGCATCAGCGTGATTATAACGATAGCTCGCATTTTCAGGCTCGATTCCGCCGGCCCGGGCGAAATACTCTATCGCGATATCGTACCGGTTCGCCTCGACAAGCAGCACGCCCGTCAGGTTAATGGCTTCGGAATGATCTGGCTGCGTCCTGAGAATACGGGCGCACACTTGGCGTGCGTGTTCGGTGTTACCTGATTCCCAATATGCAACAGCCTGCGAAAATAAGTCTTCTATCCGTACTGTGGGATTTTTGGTGCTGGCGGTTCGTTTCTGTTTAGACCGCCGCCGATCAGCCCTGTTCATGGCTCATTTGACCGCCTTTTTTGTTAATTTGAGGCTCAACAACACATTGTCATGAGCCCAACAATAGGTGGCCCGGGGGGTAAAACAATCGCCCGCACGATCACATAATCGAGAAGTCGAGGCCTTGAATTATGTTATTCGTGGACGTCGATGTTAAAGGAGAGGCTGATACGGGGGGCGTCCGTATTATTGGTCAGGACGGCATGACGTAGATGGCTTCGGAAGATGATCATCTGTCCCGCGACCGCGGGAAACATCACATCGGTCGAGTTTAATTCGTCGACGGCTGTCTTGGGCGGGTCAATCATTGTGTCGGCTTCCGAAGATCGAAACATGACCGCCGCACAGCCTGCCGGCGCTTGAACATAGTAGATGCCACTGAATACACTATTTTGGTGAACATGCATCTCTTGCGAGTCGCCTTCGCGATAAACATTGATCCAAGCGTCCAGAATGCGCAGGTTCGCAAGAGGGGCTTGCATATGCATGGTATCGGCGTACCGCGAGACTTCCCTTAGCGCAATATCCTTTACTTTGGAGAAGGGATTAATCGCGAAAAGGTCTATTTCGCTATGCAATGTCGTATAGACCGAGCAGGCCCAGTCGTCAGGCTTCGTATTGGGGATTTGCTGTTGTAGCGCCTCTACCCCCCCAATGAGTTTTTCGTTCAATATCTCGGCGTTTTCGATATTGGTCGTTTGGACGACGGTAGGGAAAAGCAGGTGTGTTTTTGATTGTGGAGTCAAAGCGTGCCTGTTGCATTGGAATTGGGAGAAGCTTGCGATACCAAATTACGCATTACGAATAAGCGATGCAAATTGGAGATAGTTTCTTCTGGTCCAATCGTTCGTGTCAAATTTTTGGCATAAAAAAACCGGCTTCGGTTTCCCGAAGCCGGTTTGAAAAGAGTTTTTCTATTTTCCGTAGATGACGTATTCGCCTCGTTTCCCGGTCAAAATGCCGGGTTGGGTCGGTGAAGGTTCATCGGCCGGTCCCCGATATTCCTCGGGAAGGTAGGGCTTGTACTTGGGGCACCCACCTAACATGAACGCTACGGCGATCATTGCTATCCAACCGAATTTCCTCACGATGCGTTTGTCTCCTACGTAAAAGGTCTATGCGCTTTAGAACTTGAAGCGTGCACCAACTGCGAACCGGTCGACGTCGTCCGGATCGGCGGCGCCTTGAACTTCGAGTTCAAAGTTGTGGTAGACCATGTACAGTTCTGCACCGAGCGGCTCAAGAATTTGCACGACACCAAGGCCCCAGTAGGTGGCTTCACTGCCTGCGGCTTGAGTGTCGTCGTTGGTGCTGTAATCGACGAACAGACGCGTTTGGCCCATTTCAAGTGCTTTGAACTTGTAGCCAATCTTCGCATAACGCCAGTCTTGATTGTCGGTGATGCCACCAAAGCGGTCATTGTCTTGATCACCGGCGCCAACCGTCAGGCTGAGTCCGAAGGGAAGCAAGACCGAAGCCGATCCGTTCACGACTGAACGGCCGTTAATCGATTCCGTGTCACTATAAGCGATAGCCGCTTTGACCTTCACGCCACCGAACGAACCGCCATAACGCAGCGCGACGTCATAGGCGTCTTCGTTACCGTGCGAGGTCGTGATCTGGAAGCCGGCAAATTTCGGCGTGTCGTAACGAATCCGATCTCGTCGGCCGAGACCGTCAAGGTTGGTAAATGCGGCACCAACCGTGCCAAGACCTGCAGCAGCATTGTTAAGCTGCCATGTCTCGCCACCACCGATGAGTTCGGCATTACCATTCAGGCTGATGATGCCCGTGCCGGAGAGATCGACTTCCGAAGTCGACTCAGAACCGGAGATGCCTTGGCCCATGTAGATCTTACCAAGTGACTTACTGGTGATCTGGAATTCGATGTGACGTTCGTCCAAGGCACCGCCTTCACCGGTGATACCGGAGTCGCCATTGGTATCGAGACTTTGCGCGGTACCAATTGAGGACTGGTTGCCGAGTTCGATGTGAGTTTTGACCGACAGATCGTCGTTGATCTTGCCGGTACCGATCCAGCGAACACGCGTCCGAGAGAAGTTACTCGTGACATGTGTAATACCGCTTTCGGTTCCGTTGTCGGTGAAGGTAATCGCACGGTTAATGTGACCCGAAACGACGAGATTCATCGTCTTCTTCGAGCG
>JAJFJB010000452.1 GCA_021774435.1 Alphaproteobacteria bacterium | reverse complement strand
CGACGACATGATTGTCGAGCGCCACGCTGCCGCCGGGTCACCGGATGCGTTCCGGGTCAGGCTTTCAGAGTACAGAGCCGCGGGCCTCGACGACACGGTTCTTGCCTCCATGCGGACCCCCGAACAAATCACGGCAATTCTATCGGCATATGACGGCGCGGCATAAGGATCACCCGATGAAATTCAGCATTTGCCTCTCCACCGGTTTCGAAGGTGTCATGTATCCGATCCCGTTCGCCGGACCGCAAGATTTCATCGCACAAGCACAGTTATGCGAACGGCTCGGCTATCATTCCGTCTGGGGTAACGACCACATAACAACACAGAAATATGTTAGAGATCTTTATCCCGGAACGGCACCAAACTTCTATGAGCCGCTGATCACGCTGGCAATGTGCGCGCAAGCGACGGAGCATATTATTGTCGGAACGGCATTGCTTGTGATGCCAATGCGTGAGCCCGTTTATTTGGCAAAACAGGTAGCGACGCTCGACCAGATGTCCGGCGGACGCTTCATCCTCGCTGTCGGCCTCGGCGCGTACCGTGAAGAGTTCACAGCCATGTCTCCACGCCTAAAAGGCGCACGGCGCGGTGACATGCTCGATGAAGGAATCGACGCTTTTTTGAAGCTCATGACCGAACCTTCCGCGAGTCACGATGGAACGTTCTATGGTTTTGAAAACATCGAGATGTTCCCGAAGCCGAAACAGGGTCCCTATCCGCTTTACATCGGCGGCCACAACATGGCTGCGGTAGAGCGGGCCGCACAACTCGGTCATGGTTGGCTGTCGGGTTGGCGTCCGCTTACCGAGCTGGAAGAAAGGATCCGCATTCTGAAAGACCGCACCGCCGAACTTGGTCGCCCTCGCGATGCGGTGGAAATCGCGCCACAATTCTCGATGTTGCTGGCCAAGACGGATGAGGAGGCGGAAGCCAAATACATGGCTAGCGGTTTGGTCGCGCACCGGCAGTCTCTCGCCTATACGGGCCGTGACCTTAGCCATCAGGTGATCGCCAATCTCGTCGGGTCACCAGACACGGTCATCGAAAAAATCGAAATGCTGAGATCGATCGGTGTCGACCACTGCTCTGCCCTGATGATTCCCGCCAACACGGTTAACGAGATGAACGAGCAAATTGAATGGTTCGCCCGTGATGTAATGCCTTACGTTTGAAACCCCGCACCGCAGAACGGCTTACAGTACAAATTTTAATGAGATGAAATACGCCTCATTAAACCGCGGCACAAATCTTGACTGTTGGTGATCGCAATTACGGTGCGGCGCACAACCTTACGACGCTTGCTGCATGACCGCCAAGTCAGCCGCGTCGTTAGAAACTTTCGGCGCCCTTACAGGCAAGCGAACCGTCGCCGTCGTTCCAGCCCCAGCCTTACTATCGATGATGATTTTACCGCCATGCGCGTCGACAATGTTTTTGGTAATCCACAACCCAAGACCGGCCCCCGATCCTGCGTGATGCGGCTCGACGGCCCGAAATGGCTCGAAAATATGTTCAAGTTTTTCTGCGGCGATTCCGCAACCCGCATCCCGGACCGTAATTTCAGTGTCGCCATTATTCTGGGAGAAACTGAGCGAGACCGTACCGCCAGGATTAGAGAATTTTATCGCGTTGGACAACAGGTTGAGTATGACCTGTTTTATGCCCCGGCGATCGACTTCGAGATCGAAGGGGGCAGCAGGGAGGTGACGCTCGAGATAGACTTGATGTCGAATTGTAAGGCCTTCGGCGATACTGACAATTTCTTCGGCCAGAACATTTACCGGCAAGGTCTCGAGGGCGAAATCCGCCGAATCGAGGCGAGAAAGTTCCAGCAAATCATTAACGATCGACAAAAGATGTTGCGAGCTCTTGAGGATATCATTCGCGTAGTCACGATAAGCATCGTTGCCCAGTTTGCCAAAAATCTCCTCGGACAAAACTTCGGAAAAACCGATAATTGCGTTTAGTGGAGTACGCAGTTCATGACTCATCGTAGCAAGGAAACGGTTCATCACTGTATTTGCGGTTACGGCCGCATCACGTTCTCGCACGAGCGTTCGCTCGCGTCGTTCCGCCTCCACCTCTATGGTTATAGATCGGCCAACACCGCGATAGCCACGGAAACAACCACGGGAGTCAAAAACAGGATCGCCTGAAACCGCCGAATGCCCAATTTCCCCGGATGCGGTCCGATAGGAATATTTGAAATCTCGAAACGACCGATGCGAATTAAGGTCGTCGCGGTGTTGGACCCATTTCTCCCTAATTTCGTCAGTGTCGGGTTCGGCACCGATCTGTTTCAGTAGCTCGTGCCGAGTTCGACCGAGAAATTCATTCAGGGGGTGTTTCATATGCTCGCAAATACTGGCCGAGCTATAGACAAACCGATGCATGCTGTCGGTTTCCCATAACCAGTCAGAACCGGCCTCTGCAAATGTTCGAAATCGTGCTTCGGCTCGCGCCAACGAATCGCGCGCATCGCGCACGGCTTCCGCGGCTTCCGCCTCGTCTCTAACGCGTTCCGCAACTCCTTCCGAACCGATGACGTGAACCATCATGGCACTGCCACCATTCGTAAGCTGAATATCGGCGCATCGACATTTGACCGTTGTCGGCTCATTCGCCGGATATAGTGTCCACATCGCGACAACCGACTCACCCAAAGCAAAACGATCGGCGTAATCATGCAAACGGGTTTTCGTGACATCCGATACGGACCCGAAATCACGCGCGCGCAAATTATCCAAATTGTCTATATGCCAAAACGCTAGGGCCGCAGAATTAGCCCAAACCATCCGCCCCCGGCCGATGTCGTAAACCCAAATTGGGTCATCGATCAACGCCCACGCCGACGGATCTATCGACAGCTCCGTTCCCTCTTGGCGAACAGTCCAAGCGTCACGCAATTAGTTCTCCATATCCCAAGCGCGATTCCCCATCAAATGCAATGAACTGCCAATGTCAGTCGCACAGTTACCGCGTCCAGCCGTTTCTCAACCCCGAGCTTACGTCACCCGCGTCAACCGACGGGTATAACAATGATTAATTAGCGATATTTGCTAAGAATCGACTAACAATCCGGGCCGATCAGTGAATTATCTAACCAACAACGCAAACCGTGTAATTCCTGGACCACACATGCTAAGCAATTGATCGCCCGGTGAAATACCGATGGCATAGACTATGGTTTACACGGCCGCTGGTTCGTCCGACACGCAATAATTGCCCGTTATGATTGTTGTGCAAATAACCTCCCGAATATTCAGTTTTTTAGGCTGAGCGCCCGTAGTCGCGCCATGGTGGAAATATTGGGTTCAGACAAACAACTATTAGAAATTGTATTTTACTGATTTATTCTTTTTAAAGTTATCTTAATCGATACCTTTCACTTTCGCGGTTAGCAAAATTTGAAAACTATCCCCGCGACTTAAGACACAGCTCTGGAAGGAGGGGGTAATTGGCTCACATCAATGAAGCTTTGCCGGCTGGCATCGATCGCGCTCCCACCGAAGACCAAACACAGGCGGAGGCGGACATGGATTCGATGCACATTCTGCCTTTGAGAATTATTCCTCTGCAAACACCGGGCCTGAGACGGGCGCGCTTGATCAAGAATATTCGGCTCGAAAGCGTAATTGAACTGTTTAACGATAGCGATGGAGGGAGTGGCCAAATCGACCTGGCGGAATTGCCCAACACCTTTGGCTGGCCTCGTGGCGCGCAACACCCAGATGTACGTACGATTTCCGCCTTGTCTGAACTGCACAGCTTTGACGTTTACACACTGAGGAACCAGCTTCGTCAATTGGGCATCAAGGTCGAAGATCAAGAAGCGCTCAGGATATCTGATAAAAAACGTCAGGAACTAATGGGCTTTATGAATGAATTCACCTTGCCGCTATTTCGGCAAATCTACGGTGCGACCGAATCCGGCGCCGATAATATGACGCAACTCGTCGAAAAATATGCATCGCCCAACAAAGGGGAGGCGCTAAAAAATTTGAAGGATATGGCGGACAATTTAAACGTGGAGCTAACAACAGTTCCCGAATTCCTTGAAGAATACGCCGATATCTATTTATCGGTATCTTACGGAAAGTTTTGCCTTAATGGGTTGATACCACAAATTTTGATGTTCGAGGAATCCATGGAGGAGTTGAAGGAGAACCTCGAATTGCGCAACGACGTGCGCCTAATGCGCAGTATAGATTTCATCAAGGATAGCATTACGGATGTGTCGGCCGCCGTTGTCAGCCGCTTCGAGAGTTTCGAACGGGCCTCCGAA
>JAJFJB010000451.1 GCA_021774435.1 Alphaproteobacteria bacterium | reverse complement strand
TATTTGTTGATGGTGACGTTCAGGCGCTGAAAAATATTGCGCGACCCGTGCGCGTATGGCGCTGGTCGCCTGAAGGGGCAGACTCGGAAGCGGCAGCGCCGGCAGCTGATCTGAAACTCCCCGACAAGCCCTCAATCGCTGTCCTGCCGTTCGAGAACATGTCCGGCGATCCCGAGCAGGAGTATTTCGCCGACGGTATCGCCGAGGACGTGATCACCGCGCTCTCGCGCTTCCGCTCGCTGTTCGTTATCGCCCGCAACTCCTCCTTCACATACAAAGGTGCCGCCGTTGACACCACTCAGGTAGCCCGCGAATTGGGCGTGCGTTACGTTGTCGAAGGCAGCGTCCGCAAGGCCGGCAATCGCGTGCGGATCACAGCGCAGCTGATTGATGCCGTCAGCGGCAATCATCTCTGGGCCGATCGTTTCGACGGCAGCCTGGATGATATCTTCGATCTTCAGGACAGGATTACGGAACAGATCGTGGTCGTGGTCGAGCCGGAGATCCATGTTCGAGAGCGTGAGCGCGTCCTACGCAAAGCGCCGGAAAGCCTCGATGCTTGGGAACTCGTGCAACGCGGCCTGTCACATTTTTATCTCCCTAATAAGGCGGATCACGTCGAGGCTATTCGTTTGTTCCGGGAAGCGATTGCACTATACCCAGAATTCGCGGCCGCCCATGCTCGCCTCGCTACCGCTCTCTGGACTTCAATTCCGACTGGCTTTACTGGGGACAAGACAAAGGCCCGAGCATCGGCGCGAGCAGCGGCTGAAAATGCGGTATCTCTCGATCCCAACGATCCGGAAGCGCGGGTCGCCTTGGGGCAGCTCCGCGTCTTCGCGGGTGAGGTCGAAATGGCGATTGGCGAAATGCACACCGCAATTGCAATCAATCCCAACCTCGCCCACGGCCATTTGGGCCTCGGCTGGGCCCACCATTATGGCGCCGGCGAAGCAGAGGAAGCTCTGCCCCATTATGATGCCGCGCTTCGGCTTAGCCCACGTGATCCTATGCGCTGGCGGACACTCATGATCAAAGGATCAGCGCTACGCTTTCTCGGCCACCACGAAGAGGCCATCGCACATTGCCGGCAGGCTTGTCAGATCCCCAACTCGGGCTTCATGCCCTATATGCATCTCGCCGCGGCATTGGCGGAAGCCGGGCAAAGGGGCGAGGCGCAGGCGTCGGCCAAAAAGGCCCGGCAGCTCGAAGCGGCGTTTTCGATCGACTTCATCCTCAGCAATTCTGTTGGCATGCACGACACCACTTTGAAGAGCTTGCTCGACAGCCTGCGGAAGGCGGGTGTGCCGGAGTAGGGATTGACAACTCGCAACTTCTGCTTTGGGTCAAATTTCCCCGTCAGCCGACGGTGCCAATTGCGCCCGGTTCTGGGAAAATCCGGACGAAAACTAGCGGAAGAACGCCTTCGTTTCCGGCATGTCTCCTGTTGTTAGGAGCTGCGGAAGTAGATCTGGGTCTTCGCGTGTTCGTTTGTTACTCAGACGTAAAACAGTTGCTCTTGCGATACGCCTTCGTCTCCAAACGTGATCAATCCGGCACCAACAATGTCGCCCACCTGCCACTTGCACCAGGCCATACTGCCATCGACCATGACATCAGTAATGAGCATCTTATCAGACAATTTCCTGAGCTCCGCAATGTATCCAGGCAGGTCGCTCTTGCCATAGACCTTTCCGTCTTTATCGAGAAGCTTGTAATCGTCGGTCACATTGTCAGCCAATGTGGCCGCGTTCAGTTCGCCAAATCCGGTTGCATAGCCGCCTAATTTGTCTGCTGCCGCCATTTCAGTTCTCCCCGTCGTCCGTGTTGATGCGTTATTTATGGAATACAGTTAACAGAAGTGAAGAGAGGATACCATCGCGCGAGCGGCCAAACACAGTGACTTCCGACATGAGTCTACCATCGAATTTCGTGAGGAAAGAGTTGCTGTTGTAGCGCAGTGGGTTGCGGCGCCCTTCAGAATCATCACACTGGGGCGGCGCGAGTTTGATCGATTAAGGGGAAGAACCGATGACGACGTTCGTATTGCTGCATGGGGCGTATCAAGGCGGTTGGATTTGGAAGCCGGTGCGCGAGCGTCTGGAAGCGAAAGGCCACCGGGTCTATGCGCCCTCGCTCGACGGCTGCGGCGAACGGGCGCACGCCCTGCGCTTTGGCATCACAACGGAAACACACGGGATGGAAATCGCCGACTTGTTGGAGATGGAAGACCTCAATGATGTGGTGATGGTTGGCACCTCCAGCGGCGGCATGGTCCTGGCTGCGGCGGCGGAACGCGCCCGCGCTCGCATCGGCCGGATCGTCCTCGCCGATGCCTTGGCTTTACGGGACGGAGAGAAAATCCGCGATATCGTCACCCAGCCGGCCCCCGTCGAGACCGATCTGGCGGTCGGCCGTTCCGCGGAAGACGCTGCCGCGACGTCGTTTAAGGATCTCGAACTCGAACTTCGCCAATGGGCGGCGGACCGCGTGACTCTCCACCCGCGCGCGTGTTTCTATGAACCGGTCAAACTGCCGACCTTTTGGTCGCAAGGCTGGCAGGCCCAGGTGATCTATTGCACCGAGGCTGTCAATCCTGGCAAGCCGCACCAGGAACGCGCCGCCGAAGCGCTGGACGCCACCTGGCATGAAATCGAGACGGGCCATTACCCAATGCTCAGCACGCCGAACAGGCTGGTCGAACTGATTCTATCGAACTGAGCCGCTTCGATTGAGCGCGTTTTGGGGAAATCAGTAGTTCTTTTCCACCCAGACCCAAATGCGGGCCGCACACCGCTGAACTTGTTCGAAGACCTGAAGCGGTTCAACCGTCGTGACCTCTCTGTTCCGGACGATGTCGTTGCCGTCGACGATGACATCGGCGGCGAAGGCAGTGACTTTTAGTTCGTGCGCAAGGTCTGAACGATCGTTGCCTACAGGATCCTATATCAGTTTCTTGCGACGCTTGCATTCAGCTCTCAGCTCGAACTTCCGCCCATGTGACGCGTTTCGCGGTGTTAGCCTGACAACTCAATAAAACAGCGCAACGTCCAGGCAGTGAGCCTGCGGCGAACGGTATGCTGTGGAAAATGCTGGCGCGCCTCACAGGACTCGAACCCCCAACCGCCTGATCCGCAGTCAGACGCTCTAACCCATCGCTTCGCGCATCGCGTCGCCGACAGACGATGGGGTATCCAGAACGGCCACGCCGGCCGCTTCGAGGGCCTTACGCTTCGAGGCGTAGGTGCCACGGTCGCCCATGACGATGGCACCGGCATGTCCCATGCGCTTGCCCGGCGGGGACGCGGCGCCGGCGATGAAGGCGACGATTGGCTTGTCCATCGTCGCCGCATATTCCGCGGCATCCTCTTCCATTTCACCGCCGATCTCACCGATCAGGACAACGCCCTTTGTGCGTTCATCGGCGTCGAGCGCTTCCAGCGCGTCGCGTGTCGTGGAGCCGATGATCGGATCGCCGCCGATGCCGATAAAGGTCGAGGTGCCATAGCCCGCTTCCACCATCTTCATGCACACCAGCGTGCCGAGGCTGCCGCTGCGCGAAATGATGCCGATATCGCCGGGCCGGAAAACGCGTTCGTTAAAGACCGGCATGAAACCGACGAAGCTTTCCCCCGCCGTAACCACACCGGTTGTGTTCGGCCCGATGACCCAGGTTCCCGCCTCGCGCGCGGCGGCGAGGAAATACATCACGTCCTGCACGGGGATATGTTCGGTCAGGCATACGATGCCTTTCGCGCCGGCCTCGATCGCATCCAGCGCGGCAGCCTTGGCCAGCATCGGCGGAATGAACATCGCTGCGATCTCAAATCCGCCATCCTGGGCCGCATCGACGGCGGAGGCATAGACCGGCACATCGCAGACCGTCGTACCTGCCTTGCGCGGATTGACGCCGCCCATGATGTTGGTGCCGTATTCCTGCATTCGCTCGGTCCAGAAGGCGCCCTGCTTGCCGGTTATACCCTGCACCAGAACCCGTTCGTGTTTTTGCACGATCATTATGACGCCTCCTTTGCCGCTTTCACGGCGGCCTTCACCGCATCGTCCATCAAATCGTAAGGCTCCATGCCGAGCCGGTCGCGCACCAGCGCCACGGCTACTTCTTCATTGGTGCCGTGAATCGTGAAGAACACGGGCAAGGTCGGCTTCAGTTCCATCCACGCATTGACGATACCTTCGGTCATCACATCGGTGCGCGCGAAGGCGCCGCAGAAATTGACCAGCAGGCATTTTACGTTCGGGTTCGAGAGCACCAGTTCGAGCGCCGGCTTGCCCAGCGTATAGGCCTCGCCACCGATTTCGAGGAAGTTGGAGGGCTCGCCACCATAGTGACGGATTACATCCATCGTCGTCATCGTCAGGCCGGCACCATTCGCCAGGACCCCGACATCGCCGCCGAGTTCGATATAGCGTAATCCAAGATCCCGGCCACGCGTTTCCAATTCGGTGAGTTTTTCCGGCGAGGCCTTGGCCGCCAGCTCTTCTCGCCGGTTCGCGCCGGAATCCTCCAGGGAAAACTTGCAGTCCAGCGCCACGACCGTGCCGTCGCCGGTGACGATGAGCGGATTGATCTCCACCAGATCGGAATCATTGCCGACATACACGCTGTAGAGCTTTTCCAGGACCGCCGCCACGGAAGCCGCACGGTCGCCCAGGCCAAGACCGGACAGCGCCGTTTCTACAGCAGCACCGTCCACGCCATGCCGGATATCGATCGACATACGCACGATCTTGTCCGGATCGGCATCCGCCACTTCTTCGATATCCATGCCGCCCTCGGTCGAGAACAGCATCAGCGGCCCTTTGGACACGGCATCGGTCAAGACGCACGCATAATACTCCGCCGCGATATCGGCCTGCGCCTCGACCAGCACCTGGTCAACTGTGTTGCCGGCGATATCCATGCCGAGGATTTGCGCGGCGGCCTGTTCCGCCTCGGCCGGCGTCGCGGCGATTTTGATTCCGCCCGCCTTGCCGCGCTTGCCCGTGGGGACCTGTGCCTTGACGACGCACGGACCGATTTCCGCCGCCGCGGCGGCGGCATCTGCCGAGGTGGCCACCAATTTGCTTTTCGGCACGGCAATACCGGCCGCGGCAAGCAGAGGCTTCGCCGCGTGTTCTTCGAAATTCATGGGCTTACTTTCCGTATTTCTGCCAGTGAGCGCCGAACAGGGCTTCCTCGCTGGGTTTGTCCTCGGGAATTTCGGTTACGAGATGGGTGATATTGACGAAGTGGCGCCAGTTCAGGTTTTCCGAAATCGAATTCCCGGCCCAGGTGCCGCAGCCCATGGACAGGGTGAACTCGAGACCGTTGGAGAACGACCCGCCATTACCAAATGTGTGCGCTTGGTTGACCAGAACGCGCACCACTTTCAGATCTTCCGCCAGTTCGCGGTAGTGATCCGCGTTGGCGGTATGGATACCAACCGAGTGGCCTGCGCCTTGAAAGTCCATCACGTCCTGGACCTGCTGCTTGGCGGCCGCAAAGTCCGCCGCGCGATAGATCGTCAAGGCCAGCGAAAGCTTCTCGCCCGAGAACGGCTTGTCCGGTCCGGCACCGCTATCCTCGACCATGAAGAATTTGGCCGACTTCGCCGCATCCGGCAGGCCGCAGGCGTCCGCGAAGATCGCCGGGTCCTTGGCGATGATGTGCCGGTTGAGCTTGCCATTCTTCCAGAGCGCGTCCTTTACCAGCCGAACTTCTTCCGGCGAGCAGAGATAGCCGCCTGCGGCTTCCAGCGCTCTGATCGCATCGTCATAAACATCTTCGACGATAGTGACCGAGTTTTCCGACGAACACGACGTCGCATTGTCGAATATTTTCGACGCGCAAATTTTCTCGGCCGCATCGGCCAGACCGGCGCTCGAATCGATAATCACCGGCACGTTGCCCGCACCGACGCCGATCGCCGGCGTCCCGCTGGAATAAGCGGACCGCACATTGTTCTGACTGCCGGTCACGACGACCAGATCGACCGCCTTCATCAAGGCGCCGGTCAGTTCCTTGGTTACCGGGTTCGGCAAAATCTGCACCAGATCTTCCGGCGCGCCGACCTTGGCCAGTTCCGCGCGCATCAGTTCGACGGTCATGTTAGTCGTGTTCCAGCCGCTCGGCGACGGCGCGATGATCACCGCATTGCCGCCCTTGACCGCCATCATGGCCTTGTTGACCGGCGTTGCGGCAGGATTGGTCGATGGCGTGACCGCGCCAACGACGCCAACTGGTTTAGCATATTTGACCAGACCCTTTTCAGGGATTTCCTCGATCACACCGACGGTCTTGACCCGCATCAGGTCGCGCAGGGCGCCGAAGGTTTTGCGGGTGTTCTTGATGATCTTGTCGGGCACATTGCCAAGGCCCGTATCCTCGACGGCCAGCGCCGCCAGGCGCGCCGCATTTTCAGGCTTGTAAATCGACCAGGCCAACGCGGTCACCGCTTCATCGATACGCGCCTGATCCGCATCACTGAAGGTATCCATCGCAGCACGCGCCCGGGACATCAGCGCATCCAGCACCAAGTTTACATCCAATGCATCCGGCGCTTGCGCCGCCGCCAACTGGCTCATTTTCGTCTCTCCCGCTCTTTATCGTGACGTTCGTGAAGCGACATGATCGCCTCGTATTTGGATAATTAACGCTATAAATGAAATGATTTGTTCCATTTTCAGCAAATTTGCACATCTGTCAATGTAGCATGCAGAAAATCTAGTTCGTTTCCGCAAAATTTTGACCAGAATGCTTAATGTGCCAATGGCCGCCAATCGACGAGTTGCCGCGCGGCTTCACGGCGCGCCGCGTCTGTCATCTTCAATTCGATATCGTTTCGCCGTGCCGCCGCCCACTCGCTTCCTTGCCTGGCCGCAAGGCTGAGCCATAGCCAAGCCGCGCTAAGATCGTGGGGCACGCCTCGACCACGCGCGTAATAATCGCCGAGATTAAGCTGTGCCACCATATGCCCTTGATCGGCCGCGCGGCGAAACCATTGCGCGGCAATAGCGAAATTCTGCGGCACGCCGGCCCCGTTGGCATGAAGGTCCGCTAACGCCGTTTGCGCAACCGGATCACCAGCTTCCGCAAGCGCCAACCATTCCATCCGCGCCGTGGCATAGTCGCCGGCATCATAAGCCGCGAGTCCCGTCGCGAAATCCGCCCGTGCCGAGAGGCCAAACATAACAACCGCAACCGCGGCTGCAATCGCACCATAAAACGGCATGGAATGGCGCCATGGCCGCCGACGGCGCCATGTCTTCATATTACGCCAGCTTCGGAAATTCGGTTTTATCGGTTTAGTCATATGAAGATTGTGTTGTATCTAAGATATATTTTTCGGGGCAAAATAATTGAAATCCACAAATAAGCCTTCCCGCACACTATTTCACGCATTCTCCACTTTCGAAATCGGCGGTGCGCAGGTTCGTTTCGCGACCCTTGCAAACAGGCACCAAGCACTGTTTTCGCATCAATTATACGCGATGAGCCAAGCCTATACGGCAACAGAACTCCTGAATTCGGATATCGATTTCAGTATGCCCAGCATTCCATATGAAAAGGGGCGACTGGTGCGGAATTTCCTGACTTTTCGGTCCGCGCTCAATCGCCTACGTCCCGACGTTCTCGTCACTTATAATTGGGGCGCCATCGAATGGGCTCTGGCTAATATCGGGCGGTCTTTGCCACATATTCATATCGTCGATGGCTTCGGGCCAGAGGAAGCGGACGAGCAACTGGCAAGGCGCGTAAATTTTCGCCGCCTTGTTTTCATGCGAAACACAACCATCGTTGTACCTTCTCAAACGCTATACGAAATCGCGACTAAAATTTGGCGCATCAATCCTGAAAGGGTTTCCCATATTCCCAACGGAATAGATTGTGATCGTTTTACCTTGGCGCGCGATCAGACGTTGGCGCAGAAATACGGTATCGAACCCGACGCAACGGTCATCGGCACCGTCGCCACGCTGAGACCGGAGAAAAACATCCAAAGGCTGCTGCTCGCCTTCCAAAAATTATCCACGGATACGAAATCACGCTTGCTTATCGTCGGTGATGGACCGGAACGCGACAGCCTGGAGACCTTTGCAAAACAGAACAATATTGCCAGCCAAGTAATTTTTACGGGTTACATAGCCGACCCGGGCCCCATTCTGAGCCTGTTCGATATCTTTGCGCTGTCTTCGGATACGGAGCAAATGCCGATTAGCATTCTGGAAGCCATGGCGTCGAGCTTGCCCGTCGCGGCGGTCAATGTCGGCGACGTCCGACACATCGTCTCCGATGCCAACAAACCCTATATCGTCGAGCGGGAGGTTGATTCTTTGAGCGCCGCCATGAACAAACTCGCGCTGGACCCTGGCCTGCGCCAGACAATTGGTGAACAAAACCGTCGACACGTCCAGGATGTTTACGATGAAACGACGATGGTCGACACGTATGCGTGCCTATTTTCCCGGTAACCGGCCTTTAATAACCCTCGGCGATCGTCTCAAGAACCTCCATATTCGGTAGCGTGACCTTACCGCCTTCTTCAAGCTTGATCGTTTGGCTCCGCTTCAGGGACGAAAACGTCCGGCTTACCGTCTCCGTCGTAAGGCCAAGGTAATCGGCAATATCCGAACGGCTCATAGGCAACATGACGGGACTCGCTTCGCCGCCAATTTCCTTTTGCCGCCGCGACAACATCAGGAAAAATGAGACGAGCTTTTCTTTCGCCGTCTTTCGCCCCAGCAGAACCATCTGGTCCTGTGCCTGTGCAAGCTCATTCGAGGCCAATCCCAGCAAGCGTTTTTCGAGATGCGGAAGCTCATCCAATAGATTTTCGAGTTTCCGTCGCACAAAACGGCAAACCCTAACGTCGTCCACAGCTTCTGCGCTATAGGCATAGTTTTCGTTTAGCGCGATGCCGAGAAAATCGCCGTTCGTAAGAAACCCCGTTATTTGGCGGCGGCCATCGGGCAACAACTTATAGAGGCGAACCGTTCCCGCTGTAATATTGAACAGAAAATCGGCCGGCTCGCCCTCGTCAATAATCGGGTCTTGCGGCGAATACTGCATGTTATGTGCGATAGCCGCCATCTTCTGAAGGTCGGTTTCGTCAAGAACGCCACAAATTGACAAATCGCGAACAGAACAAGCCGCGCAAGGGCTCATGATAGGGTCCGGATTCGACACCGGCGAGCGGTTAAAATTAATGACAGCCATGATTAAAACCCTGAGTGCTCATCTCTGCTAGTTTCAACTGTAATACGCCAAATTCGGAATTGCACGGCGCAATTTGCCGCGTCGCGACAGTACCGCTTGAGTTCACAATGACATAAGTCATTTTCGCGTGCCCTTCACATGGTTAGCGTGTTCACTTCACGGACTCGGAATACCATGTCTAAAGATTACAACATTAAACCGCTGAAAGCGCAAAATGCGGCGCTCGCCTACCCTTTAATCCAAACCGCACTACCGCACGTTTCCTTGGACGCATGGATCGAGTACGCAGAGAAGATTTACGACCCCAACCCGGTCATGGCGCAGGAAGCAGGTATCGTTACCGCTGAAAGTAAACGCGGCTACATTCATGGGCTGTTCAGCTATTCGGTTCACAACGTATTAAATCACCGCTCCGTGCTAACCGTTGAAAATTTTATTGCATTGGACATGGGGGACCGCTCAGCAGCTATAAAATCGCTTTTAAATGGCATGGAGCACCTCGCGCTAAATCTCGGATGCTCAGCCATCCACACCCATATCCCAGACCATTGGGTATCGGAACTGAGCGCGAGCACGGCCATGCTGGACTACCTCCGTGATGCTGGCCATAATCTCGAATTCGTGAAATTCTGCAAAACTATTGGCGCAGGCGACGAAAGCCGTGCGGTGTAATTTGAACGACGGCTGAACTCGCCCAAAACGCGCGGGTGCCGGCTCCAACTATAAATTTTGGCCCGAAA
>JAJFJB010000046.1 GCA_021774435.1 Alphaproteobacteria bacterium | reverse complement strand
AGCACGACAGGCACGCCACGTTTGGCGAGTTGATAGGCTGTCATCGTTCCGGCTATTCCGGCCCCAATGACGACAACCTCGGTCTGTTTGGGAAACTCACTCAAAATCCATCTCCATCGGCGACACCACCCAATACTGGGCAACAACCCTTTAGAAGCATATGCGTCAGCATGACGCGCAACAACCATCACGAAAACGCCTTGCCGATATATTCCCTCAGCTCTCGCGTGCGGCCGGCTACTTTATTCATCATCGAAAGTAAGCCGACAGGTTATTGCATATCTCCAGCGCAATTTTCCTAAATGCTGTGCCATTGGGGAGAAGATACCATGTATAGTGTTACCAAGCGCGTATTCAGTACCGGTTTGGAGGAGAAGGACATGCTCGAAACAGGCGGCTTACCGATCGCTGGATTCGCCATGTTTGCCATTGCCGTCGTCGTATTGGCGATCGTACTCGTTCTGATGGGTGTGAAGGCCGTTCCGCAGGGCATGGACTATACGGTAGAGCGGTTCGGACGGTACACCCGTACCTTACGGCCCGGGTTCCATCTCATCATTCCGGTCATCGACCGTATCGGATCGAAGATGAACATGATGGAAACCGTGCTCAACGTCCCGTCGCAGGAAGTCATCACGCGCGACAATGCCATGGTAACGGCGGACGGTGTCGTCTTCTTCCAGGTTCTCGATGCGGCCAAGGCAGCCTATGAGGTAAACAACCTCGAATACGCGATGCTGAACCTCGCCATGACCAATCTGCGTACTGTGTTGGGGTCGCTGGATCTGGACCAGGTCTTGTCAGAACGTGATCAGATCAACACACGGCTGCTCGGCGTCATCGATGGGGCGACCACGCCCTGGGGCGTCAAGGTCACGCGCGTGGAGATCAAGGACATCACGCCACCGCGCGATATCGTCGAAGCCATGGCCCGTCAGATGAAGGCCGAACGCGAAAAACGAGCCAATATCCTCGATGCGGAAGGCTTCCGGGCGGCAGAAATTCTCAAGGCGGAGGGTGAAAAGCAGGCCGTAATCCTGGCCGCCGAAGCGCGCCGGGAAGCCGCGTACCGGGATGCGGAAGCGCGTGAGCGCGCGGCGGAAGCAGAAGCCAAAGCGACCAATATGGTGTCCACTGCCATCGCGGAGGGCAATGTGCAGGCGATCAATTATTTCGTGGCGCAAAAATACGTTGAGGCATTGAAGGAATTCGCCAACGGCAATAATCAAAAAATCCTGTTCATGCCCCTGGAAGCTTCTAGCGTTATTTCTTCGATTGGCGGCATCACGGAAATTGCCCGCGAAGCCTTTGCCGGAAACAGGCCGAACAGCGGACAAAATAACAATGGCTGACGCCCTAAGCCTTATGGAACGCATCGATTTCTGGCATTGGTGGATCTTGGCCGCGGTGCTGATGGCGATCGAAGTCTTCGCCCCGACGACCCTTTTTCTATGGACGGGGATTTCAGCGGCTATTGTTGGTATCGTGGTCTATTTCGCCGACAGCCTGTCCTGGCAGTTGCAGTTTCTGCTCTTCGCCGCGCTTTCCGTCGCCAGCGTGTTCGCCTGGCGGTTTATCGCCCGCCGCAGGGCAGGCACTGAAGAGGAGCCGCTCCTGAACAGGCGCGGCATGCAGTATATCGACCGGCAATTCACCTTGCAGGAACCGATCGTGCAGGGAGAGGGCACCCTTCGCATCGACGATACCATCTGGAAAATTACGGGTGACGACTGCACCGCGGGCGCCCGCGTCCAGGTCAAGGAATTGGAAGGTCACATCCTGAAAGTCGAAAAAGTCTAAACTGTCTCTTACGGAGCGGAACTCATGTTTCCGATTCGCACATCCGTTCCCAATCGCGATATACCCGCGGTGGTTATCGCAATCATTGTTGCGAATATTGCCGTGTACGTCGTTCAAGTTGGATTAAGCGAAACGGAGACAGCCCGATTTCTACTCGATTATGCTCTGGTTCCAGCGCGAATTATTGATGTTGGAAACAACCCGCTATCGTTCTTAACGATCCTCAGCAGCACGTTCCTGCATGGCGGCATTTTCCACCTTGCCATCAATATGTGGACATTGTGGCTTTTCGGGCCGGCACTCGAATCTCGGTATGGTGCATTTGGCTTCCTTGGATTCTATTTGATTTGCGGAATCTGCGCCGGTCTAGCTCATCTCGCTTTCAATCTCGGATCGGAGGTTCCTGCCGTCGGTGCATCCGGTGCTATCGCTGGCATTCTGGGCGGCTTCACATTGCTGCATCTCGGGGCTCGGATTACCTTGATTGTACCGATCCTGATTTTCCCTCTCCTGTTCACCTTGCCGGCCGCGATTTACACCGCCTTGTGGTTTGGATTCCAGATCATCCCCGGCCTTTTGGAACTGGATGCCGCGCAACCAAAAGCCGGTATTGCCTGGTGGGCGCATATCGGCGGCCTTGCCACCGGCATGGTCTTGGCGCGGCTTATGCCCGACAGTCAGGCCGAGAAACACATCCGCCCCGGACGCCTGAACACCAGCGTTCAAGCCGGCCACAGGCCACGCATGATCATGTTCGGGGTCCAGCCTGATGATGCGATGCACTTAGGACAACAACGTCCGACGGTTATTCGCCTGGGCAAGCCGCGCAAGAGCCAACCCTCCGCCAGTACTGACGATATATTAGATCTCGCTGATGACCTGCCGCCGCCCAGCCCCCGAGGGCAAACCGGCAATTTGTCACCGAAAACTAGTGGTCGCTCCTCAAGCATCCCCATTACGGAAAAAAGACCGGCTTCCGACAAAATTCAGCTTGGCGCCACAGCTAAGGATGAAAGTTCCGAAAGGTTGACTGAAAACATCTGGAAATCAGCACGGTAACGAATTTGGCAGAAAATGCCGTGTATCTGTCATTGCAGACAAAGCGAGTCCGTGTGATTCTTTGACCATGCGCTACCCTGATTTCAACAAACCAATAATGTCCACGTCCTCGATGCACCGTTCCGTCGCGATGGTCTGTTTCCCCAATGCACAGGTCATCGACGTCACAGGTCCGCTTTCAGTTTTCGCGACCGCCTCGGAAATGCTCGAACGGACGGAAATCGACCAACCCGCCTACGGCACGACAGTATTGGCGATAGACCGTAAACCAATTACGACATCCTGCGGTTTACAGATCGTGCCGGATCAGACCCTCTGTGATACCGACCCGGCGACAGTAGACACGCTTCTCGTCGCAGGTGGGCAAGGAGTCCGGGAGGCGCTGGACAGCGCAAACCTTATCGCTTGGCTCCGTGACGCGGCAAAGAAACCACGCCGAATTGCGTCGGTCTGCACGGGTGCGTTTCTTTTGGCCGAAGCCGGGCTGCTCGACGGACGCCGGGCAACGACGCATTGGCGCTACTGCGATGCCCTGGCGGACGCCTACCCGTCGATCGACGTCGAGCCGGATGCAATTCATGTCAAGGATGGCCACGTCTACAGCTCAGCCGGGGTCACCGCGGGGATGGATCTAGCGCTGGCGCTCCTTGAAGAGGATTTCGACCGGAACCTCGCACTTGCCGTCGCGCGGGATAAGGTCATGTTCCTGAAACGACCCGGCGGCCAGTCGCAATTCAGTACGGCACTCGCCGCGCAAACCGATGAAGAAGGCGCGTTTGGCAAGCTACGGCAATGGATCCTGGAAAATTTGAATTCGGAGTTGAGCGTGCCGACATTGGCGGACCGCATCGCCATGAGTCCGCGAAACTTCGCCCGCGTTTTTGCCCGGCGGACCGGCATGACACCTGCAAAGTTCGTTGAATCCGCCCGGCTGGAAACCTGCCGCCGCCGACTGGAAGACACCGCCGCTCCGATCGACGGCATCGCACGGGATTGCGGCTTCGGAAACTCGGAACGATTGCGCAAGGCGTTTCAGCGCCGGTTCCGTATCACCCCGCAGGATTACCGTCGGCGCTTTCGCGTTTCCGCAGGCGATTAACAATCACATACAAAGGAGAAGACAAATGACCTACACAACCGGATTGCTGCTCTTCGAAAACCTGGAAGAACTCGATGCAATCGGCCCTTGGGAAGTATACACCATGGCCGCCGGCGAACGCGGCAGCGGCAAGGTCGTCACGATTTCGGAAAATGGCGGCATGGTGCGCTGCGCGAAAGGGCTGCGCATCGAATCCGATTACAGTTTCGAGGATGCGCCAAAGCTCGACATTCTGGTTGTCCCCGGCGGTATGGGAACACGGACGGAAGTCGATAACAAAAAGCTAATCGACTGGATTGCAAAGGTCGCACCGGACTGCACCTGGGTCACCAGCGTGTGTACAGGATCGATGCTACTGATCGAAGCCGGCCCGGCGCGCGGTAAAAGGGTCACAACCCATTGGGGTTTCGTTGATGCCTTGCGCAAACGGGGCGGCGCGTCGGAGGTCGTGGACGACATGCGCTTCGTACGTGACGGCAACGTCGTCACGTCGGCAGGCGTATCAGCCGGGATCGACATGGCACTATGGGTGGTAGGACAAATGGACGATGTCGCCTTCGCGCGGCTTGTCCAACGCCGCATGGAATATGACCCGGCGCCACCCTATACCGCCGCCGCATAGGCACAGCATCCACTAATGCAGAATGCTCGTGCTTTTATTTAGCATTATGCTATAAACCGGTCGTCATATCCGTTCTCATCTTGAGAAGGTTACCGGTGACGAACCAAGACGATAGCGCCGACGGGCAAGACGCCAATAGCTGGGTGATACCGATACCAAATTCGGAATCACCCGCCTATGCGGTGATGCCATGGCCGCTGTTTCAGCGGCTTAGGGCCTTAGCGAACGACCGTCGAAGGGCGACCCATCCCGAAACTGCGGGTTCGGCGGCGGAAGTCGACGATATTCGGATGACGGAGCAAGCGCCCCTGGATACGGATCTCGATCGGGTCATCCCGTTGCCGATCCAAAACACCGACGATCTGTGGTCGAAGTCGATGGGCGACATGGAGGCTTTCGATGAAGAGGATACGGACAACGCCATTCCCCTGGATGTCCTCGAACGGCTTCTTGACGGCGAACACCCCCTGAAGGTTTTTCGCCGCCACCGCGCGCTAACGCAAAAGCAGCTCGCCGACCTTACCGGGCTGAACGCAACCTATCTGTCGCAGATCGAAACCCGGAAACGGCGGGGGTCGACCCGCGTATACCGCCGCCTCGCGACGGCGCTCGGCGTCGATATCGGCGACCTGATCGAATAGCCTTACGGCACTTTTGCGCGCGCGAGCAAACGTTCGGCATTGCCGCCGAGAATAAGCTGTTTGGAAGATTCGGGCATTGCTCCTATCGCCGGCAAAGATTTGGCCCCTTCCGCATCGCCGATTTCAAACGGATAATCGGAGCCGAACAAAACACGGTCCGGCCCGACAACCGCAATCAAATGTTCCAGCGCCGCCGGATTTGCGACAACGGTATCGAAATACATATCCTGCAGATACGCGCTCGGCGGTTTCGAAATATGCGCGCGGCAGTCTGGATTGGCCTCATACTCCGGGGCGAAATAGCCGAGATCGAGCCGCCCCGCCAACCAAGGCAGTGCGCCGCCGCCATGCGCCAATACCAACTGCAAGCCGGGATGCCGCTCAAAGGTGCCCGCGAAAATCAAACGGGCAACGGCCAGGGTTGTCTCAAAAGGCCAGCCCACCAATTGCAGTAAGGTATAATCGCCCAACGCCGGACGGTCTGCGGCTGTGGTCGGATGCATAAAGACGAAAAGTTCAAGCGCCGCGCACTCTGCAAAGAAAGGCTCGAACGCCGGCGTATCCAAAGGGACATCGGCCGCCGCACTTGGCAAGGCAACGCCCTTGAAGCCGAACTCTCCAACGGCACGGCGCAATTCCTCGACGGCATGATTGGGTTCGCCCAGGGCGGGTGCAGCCAGCCCACCGAGAAGACCCTTCCCTTGTACGACCACCTCCGCCGTCTGCGCATTGAGCTGGCGCGCAAATTCGGCATCGGTCACCCAGCTGGCGTGAGAGATCATGCGGGGCGGCGGGCCGACAAGTTGCAGGTCAATCTTTCGCCGGTGCAGGCTTTCTATCCGGCTATCGAGATCAAAGAGCCAGTGATCGAGAGGCCCATAGCCTGGAAAGAGATAAACCTCGCCGTCCTTTTCGATGCCGAATGTCCGGGCGGCCGCGAGCTCGCGCAGAAAGCCCTCCGACAGAACATGTGCATGAACATCGATTTGCATCGGGTCTTGTCTAAATGTCGACGGTGGGAAGGCCTTCGAGGATGTCCAGGCAGTCCCCACGCAAAGAAACACCGGCATGGATGTCGTTGCCGAGCTCAAGGTACCCCTCAGATTCATGTACGAAGGGCGGCCATTCCGGCGACCCCGCGTGATTGGGATCTCCGCTCGTCGCAAAACTGGTCCAATACCTCATGATCGCTTCAGTCAGTGCCACGTCAGTTTCCGAAAGATCCGCATCCTTATCGAAATGGCCGCACCGCACGCCACCGCCAAACGCGTATGCAATTTCAGCACCGTGGTGGGCCCCCATCGTTTCACCCGCCTTCCAGGGTGGGACGCGAGTGAAATAGTAGAAGTAAGCCGGGATGCCCGCATCGTTCAGCCATCTTGCCTGCTGCCGCGCCGGCAGGGTCATCCGTTGATCCGTCCGCAACGCCATCATCGCACCATACGCGTCTTCGTCGCTTGAGGCCGGGTATGCCGCCAAGACCGACTCGGCGCGAGCGCCCAAGTCACGCCGTACGATCGCTTCATACTTTTCCTTTGTCTTGAAATCAGTCTTCGACGCGCCATCCAGCATCGTCGCTTCATCCGCATTGATACCAATAATCAAAGGCACTTTTGCGATATCACTCCTCGCGTAGAGCGTTCTTGGGTCCTCCGGAACTACCCATCCATCGACGAAGGGATTACTGTCGAACGCAATCGCGTTGTGCAAATCTTCCCAAGACTTGGCGCGCAACGCGGCGGCCGGATCCGATGATTTATCGCATCCCAGCTTTCCCGCGATTTCCAACCCCATCGCCTCGCGTTCCGCCAAACTGTCGCTGACATCCCGGAGTGCCCCGCTTTGACAGATGCCACGATGAAACAAGCCACGTGCGTGCGGCGCGGCAACAAGCAGCGCGACGCTGCGGCTGCCGGCGGACTCGCCAAAGATCGTTACATTGTCGGCATCGCCACCAAACGCCGCAATATTGTCCCGCACCCATCGCAGTGCGGCAATCTGATCCATAAGCGCGTAATTGCCGGATGCCTGATTCCCGGATTCGGCACTCAAGGCCGGGTGCGCCAAACCGCCAAACACATTCAGCCGATAGTTCAACGTCACAACAACAACGCCCTTGGCGGCCAAGTTGACACCGTTATACATGGGGTTATCGGCGGCCCCGACGCGGAAGCCGCCACCATGGATCCATACCATGACCGGCATTTTTGGCGACGCCTCACGTGCCGGTGTCCAAACATTCAGGTAGAGACAATCCTCATCTCTGGCAGCCCCATATCGTGTACCGAACAGAGAAATAACCCCGCCGGGCGGCTGCGGCGCGGATGGCGGGAACGCCGTCGCATCCCGAAGACCGGACCAGGGAACAGGGGCTTGCGGCGGCCGCCAGCGCAAATCGCCAACCGGCGGTGCCGCATAAGGCAGGCCGAGAAAAAGAGAAATGGCCTCATTTTCAGGGGCGCCGCTTCCCGCGATTGATCCACCGCTTATCGCAACCGGCCCTGCTTCATACAGCGGCCGTTCGCTCTCAATTATCTGTTCCACCATGTCTCAATCCAAAGCCCGAAAGAATTTTCCCCTGTTACGGTATCACATCCATCAACCACGACGAATGATCGGGAAGCTTACCAATGTACGGGTCCACGCTGCGGCCACTCGCTATCTCGAAGATTTACGCAACGGCGTTTTTGTAGAACACGCCCTGCTTCATAATCATGGCAATATTTTTGCTGTCTCCGGTAAGTACCGATAAATCCGCCAAGGGATCGCCATCGACGGCCAGCAAGTCGGCACTGGCGCCCGGCGCAATAACGCCAATCTTTCCGGGCATGCGAACGACCTCCGCACCGACCAAGGTCGCACTGCGCAAAATATCCGCAGGCTTCTGAACAGCAGCCCGCAGCAAGAGTTCATCAGATTGCAGTTCCGGCGAACGCGAAATATCGGTCCCGTAAGCGAGCTTGAGCCCGGCACGTTCAGCAATCGCGAGAGAGCGCTCCGCAGCACCTGCGACATCGCCAAGTTTGGCCAACGAGTCAGCGGTATATCCTAGTTCGGCGCCTCGTTTCCCAAGATTGTCATAGCAAATCAAATTGGGAACCATGTAAGCTCCGGCCTCAGCGGCCAGTTTCGCCGTCGGCTCGTCGATCAAATTACCGTGCTCGATCGTTCGCACGCCATGCTCGATACATCGCCGTATCCCTTCCGCGGTGTAGACATGCGCCATGACATATTTATGAGACCGTGTGGCTTCATCGACCACAGCCGCCATTTCCTCATCGGCATATTGCAGTTGATCTATCGGATCGGATTGCGACGTCACACCACCGCCGGCCATGAGCTTGATTTGA
>JAJFJB010000450.1 GCA_021774435.1 Alphaproteobacteria bacterium | reverse complement strand
GGCGATGATTACAGCCCGCATTTCCGCGCCTATAACCGCAACAAAGAGTCCCTTGCACTCGATTTGAGATCGTCCCAGGGCCGCGAAGTCTATCTGAAGCTTATCGCCGAAGCCGACGTTCTGATCGAGAACTTCAGACCCGGTGTCATGGACCGCCTCAACCTCGGTAATGATGCATTGCGAGAAGCCAACCCCAACCTCATCATTTGCTCAATCACGGGGTTCGGCGAAGACGGCCCCTACAAGGACCGGCCCGCTTATGACGCCGTCGCGCAAGCGGTCAGTGGCATTTCCAGCCTGTATCTCGACGACAATGTGCAACTTACCGGCCCAACGATTGCCGACAACATGACGGGCTACAATGCCTGTTACGGCATAATGGGAGCGCTGTTCGAACGAGAGCGTACGGGCACGGCGCGGAGGCTCGAAGTCAACATGCTCGAGTCCGCTATCGCTTTCATTCCCGACCCGTTCCTGAACACGCAGATCCTCGACGTCGAACCTGGTCCCTTGATGCGCGTAAAGGCGTCGCAATCGTATGCGGTACAGTGCGCTGACGGAAAAATGCTCGCCATCCATATGTCGTCGCAGGAAAAGTTCTGGCAGGCGATGCAAGTCGCTTTCGAGCGGCCCGATCTTGGCACCGACCCACGGTTCGACGACCGGATCAAGCGGATCGATAACTACTTGGCGCTCTCGGAAGAGTTCAAGAAAACCGCCATGACCCAACCGCACGGCTATTGGACCGCAAGGCTGGAGGCAAACGACGTACCGTTCGCTCCGGTTAATGCGCTACCGGAAGTCTATGACGATCCCCAGGTCCGGCATCTCGAGACATTCGTTGAGATCACACATCCGAAACGCGGCACCTACACCACCATTCGCAGACCGGTTGCCATCGACGGATCGCGCGACGATCAACCTCTCAACCCACCGCCGGACTTCAACGAACAGGGTGCGGAAATTCTCCAACGCCTGGGTCTGAATAGAACCGAAATCGAAGCGTGGGATGCCCACAATCAGAACCTCGTGAATTCAAAGTAAGCAAGGAACTACAATATGGCCAAGGACAAGCTATCGCCAACCACGCGTGTCGGCACGCCAACATCGGATACCGAAAGGCTGCGTATTCGGGGCGCCGAAGTGCTAAATGAACTCGTTGGCGTAATGTCGTTCAGCGAAGCCTTCTATTTCATCGTTACCGGCCGCAAACCCGATTCCTCACAGCTTAAGGTCCTCGACGCTTCGCTTGTGATCCTCATGGATCATGGCCTGACCCCGACGGCGTTGGTCGCCCGCCTTGTCGGCGACTCGATGGCCGCGAACCCGCAAGCCGGGATCGCCGCCGGCATTCTGATGGTCGGTGACAAATTCGTCGGATCCATCGCAGGCGCAGGTGCTTTCCTCGAAGACGGCATGGCGCATGACGGCGACAAACGCGCTTGGGCGGCAGATACCGTCGCGCGTTCCAAGGCCGAGAAACGGTTCCTGCCTGGATTTGGACATCCTTATTACCACCCAGTCGACCCTCGGTCGGAGCGGCTATTCGAAGTTGCGAAGAACGCCGGCGTGGACGGGAAATACATTGAGCTCCTCCATGTCGTCGGCGAGGAACTGGACAAGCTGACGGGCCGTCACTTCACCATCAACGCGACGGCGGCAATTGCCGCCCTGCTTTGCGAGATCGACTTCCCCGTCGCAGCCATGCGCGGTGCCGCCACGGTCAGCCGCGCCGCCGGTCTTGTCGCCCACGTCATGGAAGAACAGACAGAACCTATCACACCGGCACTGATGGATTTTGCCGGGAAAATCGATTACGCGGACCCAGAATAACGCAGAGCCACATTCGTCTCTCCGTTTATGGCCGGCGGAGATACATCGACGTCGTGTCCATTGACTGCACGATTTCATCTCGCTGATTGATGATCTCGCGCGTGACCGTCACGATGCCACGGTTCTCTTTGCTGGTTAGCCTTTTTTCGGTCGTGGTGATGGCCATGTGAATCGTGTCGCCATGTTTGACCGGTAGGTGAATGCGCCAATTGTCGAGGCCGAGGAACGCGACAACCGTGCCGTCGTTCATGCCGGTCTGACAAGCAAGGCCCGACGCGATGGCAAAGACCAGCGGCCCATGCGCGATCGGCTCGCCATAGGGCTGCTCCTTGCAGAATTCCCAATCCACGTGCGGCGCGTTGAAGTCGCCAGACAGGCAGGCATAGTTGACGATATCCGTTTGCGTGATGGTGCGTCTTGGCGTGACGATGCGATGGCCAATCTCAAAATCTTCGTAATACAACCCGCGCGGTTCGGCTGCGTTCATCGAATTCGCCTCCCGGATCAGATCACCAGTTCAACCGGCACGCCGCGGACATCCATTTCATATTCGAGACCTTCGACTGGCGGGCGAGCGTAATACCAAGTGAGGCCCGCCGGCGTCGCACCACGGTCGACTATCTCATCGGCGAGAAAATGATGCAGGTCGTGGACCGTGTAGACTTGCGTCGTTGTTGCCTCCGCCCATCCGATGCCAAGCGCAGTCATGCGGGTTTCCATCGCACCCAGAACGTAAAGCGCCTTCTCGCGGATTGACTCCGCAGAAGTATCTCCAAGCCGGATGATTCGTTTTTCGTATCCGCCCGGCCCCTCCGGCGCTTCGCCCGAACCGGCGATGACGAAACTGGGGTCGGTCCGGCCGGGCGCAACGGAATCAGCCGCCACCGTATAGCAGAAGGCCTCGAAGCTCGGTTCCGGAGGTCCGTCGAGTTCCGGACAGACGTTGGAGCGGGCAACCGGGTTTTCATCGTCCTTGAAAATGCCCCAACGCTCCAGAGTACCAACATAGACGCGGTTGAAATCGATAAACCCCAGTTCGGTAAATGGCGCCGGCGACCGTAATTCGCACGCGCAGAACGATGTGAATGGGCGGCCGCGCGCCGTCAAATGCGCTTCGATAGCCTGGAAGCCCTCCACCATCGGCAGCCGGTTTGCAAACCGCACCCGTTCGATGGCATAGCCCGGCTGAGCGGCGACACCACCGGAATATTGGAATGGCCCCCGCACATAGCGGTAATTACCTTCTTCAAATACGGCTGTTTCCGCCATGATACTTACTCCATTGCACGTTAAGGGTATTCGACGTTAGACCGGATGGCTGGACACGATCAATCGTGCATCGCCTCGCGTTCGACAAAAGCGGTCAACGCATTCTCTAGAGCAAACTTTTCAATGTTTCGCGTGATAAAGACAATCCGAGTCGTGCGCGGCCCCGCAGGCCATTCCTGAAGTTCGACAGGCGGGTGAAACACATGTTGCACGCCGTGCACCACAACAGGACCTTGCCGGCCGGCGACATTCAGTATTCCTTTAACGCGAAGCAAATCCGACCCGCGCAGCGACGCAATTGACTCAAGCCAGGATTTTACGGCGTCCCAGGGTAGGGGCTCATCCAAAGTCAGCGCGAAAGAACTGACCGCCGAGTGTCCGCCATGGTCATGCCCATGGTGCAGCCATGCGGAGAGGTCGCGTTGCGCTCCGACCGCTTTCCCGAAAAGAATATCCGGCTCGGCGCGACCGTGATCGATCAAGTCCATCGGTGCGCTGGGATTAATTTCACGAATGCGGGCAATCAATGAGTCGCTGCCTTCCGCGCTCAATAAATCCGTTTTCGTCAGAAGCAGCCGATCGGCCAGCGCGATCTGTTTGACGCTTTCCTCGAAGTCATCCATCTGACCGCCCGCATTAACGGCATCGATTGTCGTCACGATGCTATCCAGCGCGTAGCGCTGCTGCAGGCGCGGTTCCGATATCAGGGTTTGCAAGATAGGCGCGGGATCGGCAAGACCAGTCGTCTCGACAATTGCGCGGGCGAAGGCGGGCAGCTCGCCATTGTCGACGCGGCGTTCAAGGTCCAGCAAGGTATCAACGAGATCACCGCGGATCGAGCAGCAGATACAGCCATTCTCCAGGAGCACCGTGTCTTCAAATGCCTGCTCGATAAGAAGGTGGTCCAAACCGATCTCGCCGAACTCGTTCACGATCACGGCGGTATCAGCCATACCGGACTGCCGGACAATGTGATTCAGCAGGGTGGTCTTCCCGCTGCCGAGGAAACCGGTAATAATCGAAACTGGTATCATGACGTCGACCCTACTGCCGGAGAGTGAATATGGGCAAGGATGAAGCCTTCAATATGCGCCTGATCGCCCATGACGATCTCAAGGGTTTCGGTAACGGTGGCGAAGGAATGTCGATGCAAGTCGCGTCCGATGGCCGGCGCGTGATGTGGATCGCCCATGAATCGGCACCGACCAACTTTACCGGTGTCGATGTCACCGACCCCAGATCACCACGAGTCATTTGCCAAACGCAGTTGCCCCACAACCGGGTGCGGTCGAATTCGCTTGAAGTCACCGGCGATATCATGGCCGTCGCCTATCAAACCGCGGTGCATGGCGAGCAGCCGGCCGGGGTCGAGCTCTTCGATATAGCTGATCCGGAGAAACCGAAATCGATATCGTTTTTCGACCGGTCCGGGCCGCATTCTCGTGGTGTGCATCAACTCTGGTTCGTCGACGGTGAGTACGTGCACTGCACAAGCGGCGCCGCCGATTTCACGCCACGAAACCCCAAAGACGATCAGATCTATACGATCATCGATGTCCGCGACCCGTCCGCCCCGTCTGAGGTAGGACGCTGGTGGTATCCGGGCACGATGGAAGGCGACGACGCACCGGCCCCGTCGCGCCATCCGCAATTCGATTCCGGGTTCCGCATGCACAACACCAACGTCTATCCGGACCGTCCTGATCGCGCCTATCTCGGCTGCCTCGACGGCGGCACGGCGATTCTCGACATCAGCGACATGAGTAACCCGGAACTCATCTCCAACTGGAATCCGCATCCCCCCTATCCCGGCTTTTGTCATACCGCGCTCCCTTTGCTGGAGCGCGACCTTTTGATCGTCGCGGACGAATGCGTGCGCGACAATGGCGCCGACTGGCCCAAGCTGACCTGGGTCGTCGATGCGCGGGACGAAACCAACCTCGTTCCGATCAGCACGTTTCCCATGCCGCCGGTCGAGGAGTTCGGCAGCCGCGGCGGCCGGTACGGTTCCCACAACCTGCATGAAAACCGGCCCGGGCCCGCTTTCCGGTCCGACACGATCATCTTCGCGACGTTTTTCAATGGCGGGGTTCGCGCGTATGACACCTCGAACCCCTTCCAGCCGAAGGAAATCGCGTCCTACGTGCCCGCAGCCCCGGAAGGCGCGCGCGCCGGGTCCATTCAGATCAACGATGTCTATGTCGATGAACACGCAATCGTCTATATCATCGACCGTGAACTCGGCGGCCTTTATATCCTCGAAGCCGATATCTGACGCCACTTACGAGCGGATAATCTCGCCAAGAGATGTTCCCTTGAAAGGGCTGGAAGGCATAATCTCTCCTTCCCAAAATGCCGTGAAATCGCGCGGCAGTACGTGCCGGAGATAATCCACGCCGTCGCGGGCCAACATACCGGTTGAAAATTCTATGGTCTCAATGTTAGCGGCTTGGAGCGCCAAACGGTGCCGCCTTTCCTTTTCGGTCAAGGTCTCCGCTCCCCTAAGGTCAACCGCAAGAATCCGGCCCCCGAGCCAAAAGGCAAAATCGACAGGGTAGTAGACACCAGACTCGACCTGAATTTGCGCGCGGGGAAGCGGCCGTGGTGCGGAAAGTGCCCAGTCGCGGACCATGTAAAGTCCCCCATATTGGGCCAACGACTCGCTTAGCGGTGCTTTGTTTCGATCGATCTGGTCGATAGTAAACTCAAAGTAGCAATCCAGAAATAACTTCGGCGGTTTGGCCCACAAATCGCAAAGCTGTTTGAGATGATCACGGAGGAAATCGAGTTGAGCGATGGCATCGGTCATCGAAAGAAGGTCCGGAAACTCGGGAAACGCATATTGCGTGCCGTTCAGTCTCAGTGGCTGATGCAGCGCTGAGTCAATCACAACATAAGGTGCGGGACATTCGATAACGCGCGTTGCATCCTCGGTTT
>JAJFJB010000449.1 GCA_021774435.1 Alphaproteobacteria bacterium | reverse complement strand
ATGATTTACTCCGCGGCCCCTACTTTCAGGCCAGCCTCGTCGCGCTGTTCCTTTGCCACACGCTTTACTTCGTCGAAGGCGGCGCGCCGTTTTGCCAGTTCTTCTTCCGACATTTGCTCGATATTGCTGAAATCAATTTTCCAGCGTGCATCGTCGTTCCATCGCAGCGGCGATTGAACTGTTGTCCGGGGACCGATTGCGGTTTCCAAAACACGCAAGGCCAAATCAAGCGTAAAGGCCTGCGAGCCCTGGTCGTTCGGCTTGCCGGCCGAATTACCCAGCGGGAAATCGCTGAACAGGAAGCGTGGCACGCCGCACTGTTCGACGATATCTTTCGCACATCCCATCACGACCGTCGGAATGCCGTTCTCTTCGAGGTAGCGTGAAATCAGACTCACGGTCTGATGACACACCGGTCAATTAGCCACAATGACAGCAACGTCGGCCTCATCCTCTCGGACGCGGGCCAGGATATCCCGGCAGTCCTCTTCGATCATCGTGACCTGGCTTCGGTTCGTTGGCGCCCCGTGGAAGCGCGGCGCAACCGAACCAATTCGACCCGACTCCACCGCTTTGTGCAGCTGACCCAACGGGAAGTATGTGTTGATGTCTTCCGCGGTCGTGTATTTACGGTCATAGCCAAGATGCGAAATGCGCAGGTCGTGTTCCTTGTCGGTTTCGCCCGAATAGACCTTATAGAATTTGGCCGACGCGTTGTACGCGGCGCCGGGTCCCTGATCGCCTTTCTCTGGCTGATAGGGCGCTGCTGTTGTCACCAAGGCAACTTTCGACTCCGACAACGGTTTCTTCAGCGGAGTGAACGGTACTTCGGCATATTGCGCCCATCGATAGGGGTTTCCGTAGCCGAGCGCCAAATAATACGACGTGATCCGATGAATATACGGAACCGGCGTATCATGCGGCGCGGAAAATCCCAGCGCGGCATCTTGATCGGTCATAAGTGTTCCTCTTGAAGCTATTGGTCTTGCGCCAACAATACAGCATGCGCTGAGCCATACAAAATTGGCTAAATGATAGCGGTAAAATTAAACTATTTGCGGCTCAATCGGCGTTTTAGACATCCCTAACGCATCCTCCAGTGCCGCCGCATGGCGCAATAGGGATGCCTCGCCACGCGGTCTCCCAACAAGCTGCAGTCCAACGGGCAATCCCGCCTCAGTAAAGCCACAGGGTAACGACAACGCAGGGCAGCCCGTCAGCGTAATCGCATAGGTCATGCTGAGCCATTCGATATAATTGTTCAGCACCTTCCCGTTGATCTCTTTCACATAACGTTCCTCGACTGGAAACGGCGAAACCGCCACGCACGGCGTCGCCAGAATATCGTGGGTTTCGAAGAAGGCGGCGACGTTTGCGCAAAGGGCCGCGCGTTGCCGTTCCGCGCGGCCAATATCCGCTGCCTTCAAACTCATCCCCAGCTCGATATTTCCAATTACTTCGGGCTTAAGTTGATCGCGATGTTCGCTCAGGAGTTCCTCCATGACGGTCGCGAACGATGCCGCCCTTAGAGTCTGAAAGGCTTCATGGGCCGCCGAAAAGTCGGGACAAGTATCATTGATGTCAGTACCCAAGGCAGAAAACCGCCGGACAGCCGCAGTGCAAATTTCAACGACCTCTGCGTCCACCGGCGTAATTCCGAGATCGGCAGAAAACCCAACACGTCTTGGCGCGGCCGGAGACATGCCAGCGTCGAAGAATGATCCCGCCGGCCGATCAAAGGTCAAAGGGTCGCGCGGATCGTGCCCGCACATCGCATCAAGAAACAGCCCGACATCCGCAACGTCACGTGCCATCGGCCCATCCACCCAAAGCGGCGTAAACGGCTCCAGCAATGGACCATGCGGCACACGGCCGGGCGACGGACGCAGTCCAACGACATTACAGAACGCGGCCGGGATCCGAAGCGAACCGCCAAGATCTGAACCTGTCGCCAACCACGCCATCCCGGTCGCAAGAGCGACCGCAGAGCCCCCTGACGACCCGCCGCAAGTCAGCGCGGTATCCCAAGGGTTGACTGTCTTGCCAAAAACCTCGTTAAACGTATTCGCACCCGCACCCCATTCCGGTGTGTTCGATTTTCCCATCACGACTGCGTTATTCGCCTCCAGCCGTTCGACAAGAAAGTCAGACCGTTTTGGAATATGATCGCTGAATATGGGCGACCCGTACGTCGTACGCACGCCGGCGACGTCGACCAAATCCTTGACCAGGATCGGAATGCCATAAAGGCTCGGTTCGGCGACTTCGCCCTCATGGAGTGCAGCCGCGCTTTCCCGCGCCCGCTCAACACAGAGCGTCGGCACCGCATTGACCGCACCGTCGACTTCCGCGATCCGCGCCGTTGCCGCATCGATCAAATCCAACGGCGAAATATCCCTCGAGCGAAGACGTTCCACGATATCGCGGGCAGAATATGCAATCAGTTCATTCATAATGTTCGACCTTCGAGACGAATTGGACCGTTAAAGATCGCACTATATCCCGCCGGCCCCGACGACCCACGCGAAATAGGAAGAGACTCCACAGCGCGCCCGCATCCCGGTACAGTGGTTATCGAATACCTTTAACGGAGGGATACGAGATGAGCGTTACCGCCTTACCGGAAACCGAGACGAGTGGCGCTTCCATCGCGCTGCTGGAAGCAATTGGCGACGCGTTCAACCGGCACGATGTGGATGCCATTATCGACTTCTTCGCCGAGGACGGCGACTTCGACAATGCCATGGGGCCGGAGATTTATGGGCAGCGCTATGTCGGCAAGGAAACGCTGCGCGACTTCTTCTCCGAACTCATGACCAAATGCCCCGATATTCAATGGAACACGATCGACAATAGTATCCATGGGAATAAGGGTTTTTCAGAATGGCGACGGCAATGCACGTTGCCGAACGGCGAAAAACAAGACTGGCTAGGCCTGGATATCTTTACCTTCCGCAATGGCAAGATCATTAAGAAGGACACGTATTTTAAAATCGTGACCTAGTTCAGATGTGCGACCAGCAGCGGGGTGCAGGTGCACGACACCAAGGACGCTTCGTCGCCTGCCGATAAGGCGACCGAACTGGAAAGTGCGGTGCGCGAGCACGGTGGTGCGATGCTCGCCGTTGCGCGCAGGCTCCTCGGCAACGAGGACGACGCGCGAGAATGCGTCCAGGACGCCTATCTCAGCGCCTTCTCAAAAGCCGATCTTTTCGAAGGCCGCTCGTCCTTTCGCACCTGGCTGCATCGCATTGTCGTAAATGCGGCGCTGGGAAGATTACGGTTGCGCAAGCAACGCGGGACGCAAACGGTAGATGGCCTCTTGCCGGAGTTCGACGCCAGTGGTTGCCGCATCGAGCCCATGTGGCAATTTACTGAATCCCTAGAGCGAACGATGGAGCGTGAAGCGGTGCGTGCTGCTGTGCAGGACGCGATTGCGGCGCTGCCGGATATCTATCGGGTCGTGTTGGTGCTTCGCGATATCGAAGAATACAGCACCGAAGAAGTTGCCGCGTTATTGGAAACAAATATTGCGGTGGTCAAAACGCGGTTGCATCGGGCACGGTCGGCGCTGAAAAAATTATTAGAAACGCAATGGTCCAGAGACGAAATATGAAATCGGACAACACCGTCATGAGAAGTCTGCATCGCGTACTTTCGAAACTACCCTTGATGTTGACCTGCGAAGAGTTTGAAGAATTCGTTTTGGACTATTACGAAGGCACGCTGCCAGCCCGGCAAAACGCCGTTTTTAGATTGCACCTCCTCGTCTGCAAAGATTGCCAACGGTATCTGGCGGTATACAAACGCAGCATCGAAATGGGGAAGGCAGCCTTCGATGATCCTTACACCACCGTACCTGAAACGGTACCCGAAGATCTGGTGCAGGCCATTGTCGCGGCGAAAAAAACGGAATAGACGCCAAGTTTCCAATTGGCGCAAATTATTTGTAACCCCTTGTTACCCTGAAGCATCAAACCAGTTGACTGTCGTAATACACGTCCGTGTCGGCAGCGCTAATTCGATTTCCAAGGAGCAGGGTTATGGCGGAAAAGTACGACGCAATCATCATCGGAACCGGGCAATCGGGGCCGTCTCTCGCACAACGAATAACCCAGGAAGGCCTCAAGACGGCAATCATCGAGCGCAAGCTCTTTGGAGGCACTTGCGTAAACGTCGGCTGTATTCCAACGAAGGCTTTAGTCGCCAGCGCCCGCGCTGCCCATATGGCGCGGCGTGGCGCCGAATTCGGTGTGATGATCGACGGCGCAATAAACGTTGATATGAAACGGGTGAAGGCACGCAAAGACGGCATCGTTCGCCAGTCCAACGAAGGCGTGACCAATTGGCTCAAGAACATGGACAATCTGACCGTCTATGAAGGCCACGGAACCCTTGAAAGCGCCAATACCGTGCGCGTCAATGGCGAGCTACTGGAAGCAGACCGGATCGTGCTTAATGTCGGTGGGCGCGCCCTCGTTCCGGATATGCCCGGCGTGCACGACATCCCCTACTTCACCAACTCGAACATGATGGATGTCGACTTTCTGCCAGAGCACCTTATCGTAATCGGCGGCAGTTATATCGGACTTGAGTTCGCGCAGATGTACCGCCGCTTCGGCAGCCGTGTCACTGTCGTCCAACGTGGTGACCGCCTTGTTGCCCGCGAAGACGACGATGTTTCCGAAGCTATCAAGGAAATCATCGAGGATTCGAGCATCGAGGTTCGACTGAATGCCGAATGCGCCGCCTTCGAAAAACGCGGCAATCAGATTGCCGTCACGTCGACCTGCCCCGACGGTCCAGAAGAAACCGTCGGGAGCCATGTTCTTCTCGCGGTTGGGCGCGTCCCGAATACACAAGATTTAGGGCTCGACAAAGCCGGCGTGGAAATCGACAAGCGCGGCTTCATCACGGTCGATGACCAGCTTCAGACCAATATCCCCGGCATCTGGGCGCTTGGCGATGCCAATGGCCGGGGCGCCTTTACGCACACTTCCTATAACGATTATGAAATTCTCGCCGCGAATTTGTTCGACAGCGATCCGCGCCGTATATCGGACCGCATCATGACATACGGTCTGTTTATCGATCCGCCGTTGGGACGGGTTGGGATGACCGAGCGCGAAGTAAGGCAATCCGGACGCAAGGCGCTTATCGGCAAAATGATGATGACGCGGGTCGGGCGTGCTAAAGAACGCAGTGAGACACAGGGCTTTATGAAGGTTCTGATAGATGCCGAAACCAAGAAGATACTCGGCGGCTCCATCTTGGGCATCGGCGGCGACGAGATAATCCACTCCTTGCTCGACGTTATGTATGCGGATGCGCCCTACACGGTAATTCAACGCGCCATGCATATTCATCCCACGGTCTCTGAACTCATACCGACAATGCTCGGCGATCTGCGGCCACTCGAATAGCTGGCTCCGTTCTTATCCTATTTCGCGAATTTCAGCTTGACGGCGCCTCCAACTGGCTGTAACCATTTACGCCTCGTGGTGATTTGTCCGACCGGATTGCGGCCACGTTAAACAACCCGCTAAAAGGTCTGAGTGGTTTCACAGCCTCGGCCTTGCGGTCGGGGCTTTTTCGTGGCCCCACCGTTCAAGGAGAGAACCGGAGGGGAACGATGACGCAAACTGAAAGCAGCAATCCAAGCTGGCGGCCGGCGACCAATCTCGTGCGCGGCGGCTTGACGCGCAGCGGCTTCAACGAGACCAGCGAAGCCCTCTACATGTCTTCCGGCTATGTCTACGAGTCGGCCGAGGAGGCTGAAGCGGCGTTCTCGAACGAGATCGACCGCTATATCTATTCGCGCTACGCCAATCCGACATTATCGATGCTTGAAGAACGGCTTTGTCTTCTGGAGGGTGCGGAGGCTTGCGCAACC
>JAJFJB010000448.1 GCA_021774435.1 Alphaproteobacteria bacterium | reverse complement strand
CGATATCGATGCCGATAACATCCTTGAACCCGGCGGCTTCCCCAATGAACCGCGCGCCGACAACGCCCGCTGCCGGGCCCGATAGCGCGGTGTGCGCGGGCACGCGTTCGACTTCGGACGCTCCGACGACACCGCCATTCGATTTCATGATCAGGAGTGGCGCCGTTGCCTCTTCCTTTGCGAGCCGATTGGCTAGTTGCGCGACATAGCGCGATACGGCCGGCATGACATAGACGTTGAGTACGGTCGCAATGCTCCGCTCATACTCGCGAAACACGCGTAAGACGTCGGAAGACAGGGAAATAAGCGCATCGGGGTGTTCTTCGCGGACAAGCGCGCCGGCGCGTTGTTCATGGCCGGGAGCGACAAAACTGTTGAGAAAACAAATGGCGATGGCATTAACGCCGCGCGTACGCAGTGTTCGGGCTGCGTTTCGCACGGCGTCTTCGTCAAGTTCGGTAAGTACGCCGCCCTGAGCATCCAGCCGTTCCGGTATTTCCAGTATGCGTTCGGGTGGTACCGGGCGAGTTGGTTTGATCCAGGCGAAAAGATTGGCACGGCGCGGTATATCTTGCCGTCCGATAGCGAGTACATGTTTGAAGCCAGCTGTCGTCAAAAGGCCGACATCGTCGCCTTTGCTTTCAAGGATGAGATTTGTGGCCACCGTGGTGCCATGAAAAACCTGTGACAGCTCAGACGGCGATATATTTGCCTGTTCCAATGCCGATTCGATGCCGTTCATGAAACCGACGGAGGGATCGCTTGGCGTAGATGGTGTCTTGGCGGTCCACATTTGGCCGGACTGCCGGTCAAAAAGCGTGATATCGGTAAAGGTGCCGCCGGTATCGACCGCAACGGCGTACCGCATGTCCGGCGGCGTGTCGTCGTCCCTCATTCGAGGACGTCCCGATAGGTGCCGCGATGGAACATGCCGTCGACCGTTTCCCGGTCTTGCCGCCGTTCCGCTGTCGCCTCTTCGTCAACGGATTCGCCGTCTTCAGTGAGAATGACGCCATAATCTTGTTCCGCTGCCTCGCGGCTCACATAGGCACCGAGCACGTCGGCGAGAACGAGCGCCGGGTCCCGGTCGTAAGGATGCCCCCATCCACCGCCGCCACCAGTTTCAAGCCGCAAAATATCGCCACGCACCAGAACATTGCCGTCGCTGAACGGTTCGAGTTCCCGTTCCTGTAGGGTGCCGGGATTTACGACGGCTCGGCCACGGCCGCCGTTCCGTCCGCCATGCACGCCCCAGGCCGGTTTGGCGACACCGTCGATCCTGACCGAGAAGGTGGCTTTTTCGGCAAGCAATTCGATTTCGCGAACAACCCCACAGCCGCCCCGCCAGAGTCCGGGACCGCCGGAGTCGCAATTGATTCCGTAGGCACGTATGCGCGCCGGGTAGGAAAGTTCGACAAGCTCTGCCGGGTAGTTTTCCTGGGCCACATAGTAGACGGCATCGATACCATCCGCGTATGGCCGGGCGCCGTAGCCGACACCGATTCCGTCAGTGAGCAGGAACGGTTCGCCATTATCCGAGATGCCACGGGCAAAAATAATGACATAGGCACAATTCGCTGCCGTCGCTTCGCCTCCAGCGGCGTTGACCAATCCCATGCTGGCGCTGAGCAGCCGCATCATGGTGAGGCCGCGCTGCCCCAGCGGCGCGGGCCATTTTGGTTGCAACACACTGCCCTCGCGCAGGATCACCTTGTCGATGGCGCGGCCGGCGCCGGCATTGAGCAGCAAGGTGGGATCGCCGGCCAATAAATACATCGCGATCATTGCGCGTGGTACCGCGGGATTGACGAGGTAGTTGATCGGGCCGGGTGCTTGGTCGTCACTGTCAGAAAAATCGAGTACGACGCCATTATCGTCGACGGTGAGTTCGAGGCTTAGTTTATAGGGGCCGTTCCCTTGCCCATCATGATCCAGCGCATCCGTGAAGCGATACCGGCCTGGCGCAAATGTGGCGCGCAGCCGCTCGGTTGCCGTGTGCTCGGACCGTTCCGCAAGTTGGCGGAACGCATCGGTGACGACTTCCTTTTGAAACCGCTCCGCCAACTCGATAATGCGTCGCTCCCCGAGCCTGACCGCGGCGAAGCAGGCACGCGTATCGCCCTGCAGAATGTCGGGGAACCGGGAGTTCCGGTAGAAAATACGCAGCAGTTCCTCATTCAGAACCCCCTCGCGCGCCAGACGGACGGGAGGAATGATGATCCCCTCCTGAAAAATATCGGTGCAGTCTGGCGAAATCGAACCGGGGCGCATGCCGCCGATATCCGCAAAATGAGCCCAGCTTTGCGCAAAAGCGATCAATTCGCCATCAACGAAGACCGGCGAGACAAATACTTGGTCCGGCGAATGGGACACGGAGCCTTTTGAACCGTAGCAGTCATTGTACCAATACAAGTCGCCGGGCCGCATGTCCTCGACGGGGTAATGTTCAAACAATGGCCGAACCGGGTCGCCGAAGGTCGGGCGGTAGGCGCCGACGACCATATCGCCGGACGCGTCGAACAGCGCGACGAAGAAATCTTTCTTCTCCCGGATGAAGGCCGACATCGCGGTGCGCTCGATCAGCGCCTCCATCTCGCTCTGGCTGGCCCGCAGAGCGCCGCGGACGACTTCGAGCGTGACGGCATCGCAGAGCGGTGTCGCGCGAACCGCCGTCTTCGTGTTCATGCAGTTCTCCAAGAGATCATAAGATTGCGGTTCGCCTTAACGTGCGCCGGGCCGATGGCTGGAACGGTGTCCGCGCGTGCTGAAGTGTCAAATTGTTCCAGAGAATAAGATCACCTGGCGCCCAATGATGGCAATAGCCGTGCGTGGGTTCGTAAAGATAGGCGCGAACTTCCTCCAGCAACGCGGCGCTTTCCTCTGCGGCCATGCCGGCAACGCCGAGCGTCGTGAGTTTGTTTACCCACAATGACCGCTTCCCGGTTTTTGGCTCCGTATGAACCATGGGGTGAGTCCAATGCGGAGAGTCCTGTGCGGACTCGATGACATTCCAGTCGTCCGTCGTTTTGGTATCGTAGGCGCGCGCGTGAAGGCATTTAAGGCCGTCAATTCGTTGCTTTAGGGCCTGCGGCATCGCTTCATACGCCGCCTCCGCATTGACGAACCTTGTATCGCCCCCTTCTTCGGGTATCTCGACGGCGTAAAGAATGATGGCTTTCAGCGGCTCTTCGAGAAAGAGCTGATCGATATGAAAATCCAATTCTCCTTTGCCGAAAATACCGTCCGGGCGAATGTTGGAAACATACTGATTGTCGTTGCTTTTGATTGCCTTCTTGTTGCGTTCCCGCAAGCTTGTCGTACCGAACAGGGCGGCGAACCGCGCTTGAGCGTCGTCTGAAAGATTCGGCGCCTTGATGAGCAGAAGGTGATGTTCCTGATAGAGGTCTCGCAGGATCTCAGCCGCTTCTGCGCCGATGTCATGCGTCAGATCGACGCCGGTGACGCGGATACCCAGCGCGGATGCGAGAGGCTCCGCCTTAATGTCCAGGTGGGGGTTAGAATGAATTTCCATCGGATGATCGTCTCGCTGTTTACATGATGGGCGTTCGGCGCAGGGTGCGTGGTTGGCTTTCGTCGAATGGGCCGCGTGCGTGTTGCAAGATGCGATTGTCCCAAATCAGAAGATCGCCGGGCTGCCAGTGGTGATGATAGATGCAGGATTCGTTTTTTATGTAACTGCGGACCTCTTCGATAAGGGTTTTCGACTCCGCTGGATCCAGTTCATTGACCTTGATCGTGGTCAGGCGGTTTACCCAAATTGCTGCGTCACCATTGTCCGGATCGGTATAGATCATCGGGTGATTGGCGCGCGGCGATCCCGGTGTCGCGTTCTCCGGATCCTGAAAGTCAGCATAGGCACCCTTGAAGTCATAGAGATGCATGCAGGTTTTATCGGCAAGCCGCTGTTTCAGGTCTTCGGGAAGCGTACCGTAGATCTTGGTAGTGTTGCAGAAGCTGGTATTGCCGCCTTCGTCCGGTACTTCTACCGCGTAAAGGATCAACGCTTTTAGTGGCGGGTCGTTGAAGAGCTGGTCGCAATGGAAATCCAAAACGCCGTAACCGAGGATCCCATCGTCCCGCGTGTTGGAAACATATTGCGTGTCGGTATCGTGACTGAGACCGACGTCGTAATCCTGGCGAATGACGATGTCGCCGAACACGCGCGCGAAGTTTGCCTGCCCTGCCAGCGTTAAGTCCGGATCCCGCACGAGGAGCAATCGATAGGTTTGAAACGCCTCACAAAGCGCCCGTTGTGTCGCGTCGTCGATGGGCTGGGATAGGTCCAACCCTGTCACGACGGCACCGAGCGCTTCTGATAGCGGTTCGACTTGAATGCCGGTTGAGACGGATAACGCAGATTGTGCTGCAGACATGACGCTGGATCCTTCGAACCGTTATTGCTCTCGCGCCGTCGGCGGGGAGTCTTCAAGATCGTTCTCGTCCCTCAGCCCCCCTTCAAGCGGTTCCAGTTGCGCTTCGTCGCTCGCAATAAACCGCGCAACAAGTTCCGGGTCTTGCATCGGGATGAAATGGGTGAAGCTCGGTAGATAGATATCGCGGCCCTGTTTGAATTGTGCCGCAAGTTCTTCCCATGTTGGCGATTTCGTGAAGTTCGTGACCTTCCATTCTTCCTCTGTACGGCGTTCGGCACGCAGCACCGTTACCGGGGTTTCGATCTGTTCGATGAGCGAATAGATATTCGTGTGCCGTTGGTTGAAATAGACCGACGCTTCCACGATCGGTGGGCAGGCAAGCTCGAAACCCTCTCCGTCGGATCGTGGCCGCACGCCATACCGGCAATAATCTTTCAAAACATTTGGGCGCCATAGCGAGTAAGGGTGTCGATCCTTGAAGGCGTCGAACATCTCCTGCCAAGACGTCCAACGGTTTCGCCGGCTGACAATCGGGTGCTCCTCCGGGCCATTAAGTTCGGCGTATCTATTTTGCGCATAAATGTCTGGCCTACTGAGTACGGGGTCGACCAGAACAAGCCGTTTGAAAACATCGGGCAGATCGAAGGCAGTTTGGGTCATGCAATGACCGCCCATTGAGTGTCCGACCCCGACGATATCAGTCAAGTCGAGCCTCTGGATCAATTCGCGGATGTCTCCCGCGATCATGCGCCAGGATTCGAGCGGCTTCTCGTATTCGCTGCGTCCGTGACCGCGCAATTCTATGGCGATAATCCGAAATCCCTCGGGGAGTGCCGCAATGGTTTTGTCCCAGATCCGGGCGTGAAATCCCGTCGCATGCGCCAGTAAAATAATGGGGGCTGCGGGGTCGCCCCATTCGAAATAGGAAATTCGCGTGTCAGGCACGTCGAACATGTGATGAGTTGGGGTTCCTTGCACGCGGTGCTCCGGGGCTACTTATTTGGGTTTGTCGCCGATAATCGTGACACGGTGACCATAGCGCCTCACCCCGGCATAATCATTGAGGGCATAGTGTTGCGCACAACGGTTGTCCCAAAGTGCGACCGAGCCCTTGTCCCAGCGGAACCGGCAGGTGAACTCCGGCCGCGCGGCATGCGCGTACAAAAACCGCAACAGCGGCTGGCTTTCTTCGACGGTCATCCCCTCGAAACGAATCGTATAGGGTCGATGCACGAATAGGCTCTTCCGCCCGGTTTGCACATGTGTCCGCACCACCGGGTGAACCGCTTCATAACTGGGTCGGCTCGCGGCATTTGGATGTACTTTTAAAGAGCGGCCTTTGTTGCGCTGCTGCAGGGAACCATCGGAATAGATTGCGCGCATCGATGACAGCATCTCCTGCATGCCGGGTGACAGGCTTTCGAAGGCGGCATACTGGTTGGCGAACATGGTATCACCGCCATATTCCGGACAGTCGATCAAATAGAGGATCGAACCGAGAGCCGGCTTTTCCATGAAGCTTTCGTCGCAATGCCAAAGATTGCCGACGATGTCCGTGGCGTCCGGTTCCTTGACGATTTCGAGGATTTCGGGATGCCCGTCGAGCGGCTGGTATTGGTCGCTGACCCGTAATTCGCCAAACCGTCGCCCGAAGGTCTTCAGTTGGTCGGGCGACAAGGTCTGGTCGCGGAAGAAGATGACGAGGTGATCGAGAAACGCTTGCTGGACGGTTTGAAAGGTTGCGTCGTCCAAAGGCATTGAAAGATCGACGCCGGCGATTTCGGCGCCGCAGGACCCGGCAATCGGTTTTATGGATATTCCTGTCGACATTCCCTTATCCGTTCCACACGTTAGAGATAGGCACCGTCCACCGGCATGCCGACGCCGGAAACATAGCTGGCGTCCTCGGATGCAAGGAAGGCGATTGCAGCGCCAACTTCTCCTGCCTCGGCAGGCCGGTTCAGGGGCGAGAGGCTGAGAATTTGCTCGCGAAGCTCCGGTTCTAGCGCTTCGAATTTTTGACGGATCCGTGTTCCTTGGGCGCTTAAGGTCAACCAGGGCATGACGGCGTTCACGGTGATGCCGAATTGGCCGACATCTTTTGCAAGCTGTGAGGTCAACCCAAGTATGCCCGCTTTCGCGGCGGCATAGGCCAAACGTCCCCCTGCTGTGCCGACAGGGCCGGTGCGTCCGCGCGCGACGCTCGACGACATATTGACGATCCGGCCGTATTTCTGCTCGCGCATGATAGGAATGACGGCGCGGCAGGCGAGGAACGTACTGCGCAGATTGAGCGTGATCACCAGGTCCCAGTCATCGTCGTCGAATTCATCGATCTGGTACAGGTTTCGAGGACCGGCGCCGCCGGCGATATTTGCCAACGCGTCGACTCGGCCGAAGGCGTCCAGGGCGGCAGCGACGAACGCTTCGATGTCCGTTTTTTTCGTGACGTCGGCGGCCCGATGGATGACTTCGACACCGGTGTTGCTTAAATCCTGCGCCGTGGCTTCCAGAACTTCCGCGTTTTGGTCGACCAGGCATAGATTCATGCCGTCAGCGGCAAGTTTCTGTGCTGTCGCCAGCCCGATACCCTGGGCGGCGCCCGTTATAATGGCGCTACGCCGGTCTTCAGCCATTTTCTGCTCCAACAGGCAATTTGTTCTATCTTGTCATGACAAAGCCGCTGTTGCACCGCAATGCCAATTATCTCAATTTCGTTTGATTTTAAGTCAATCGACACTGTGAGCTCAAATCGTGCGCATGGTGGCGGGTAAGGCGGATTGCGCGACCCTGTCTGCTTCGCGAAGCTCGCTTTTGATCCAATCCAGGAATGCCCGGATTTTTGGATCGGCGCGCCGGTCCTTTAGGGCGATCAAGCTGAAGGGCAAGGGATCGCGAACACTTGTCGTAAAAGGGGCGATGAGCGTGCCGGCAGCAATATCGTTGGAGACGAACAGGCGTTGTCCGAGCGCAACGCCGCGCCCATCCCGGGCCGCCCGGTAAGCGTGTGCGGACGTGTCAAAACGTTCGATTTGGTCAAGATCAAAATCTTCAATGCCGACGCTTTCCAACCAGCTTTGCCACGCCGGGAACTGATAACTCGAACCCAAAAGCGGGTGCTTCAGTATGTCCTTGGGTTTCTTGAGCGGCGCGTTGCCACGGGTCAGATTAACGCTGCAGATCGGAAAGTATTCCGGATGAAATAAAGTGACCGCCTCCGTATCTGGCCACTCTTCCGGACCGGACCATACGCCGGCATCGACGCTACCGTCATAGAGGCCTTGCGGATCGATCATCGGAAAAAGCTGCAAATCGATATCCGGATGATTGCGATGGAACGAGCTGATCCGGGGCACCAGCCATTCCACGGCAACGGTGGCGTGGGAAAAGACCGACAGCCGCGCTATGGAGGCATTGGCTCGGATGTCGTTCGTCGTCGCATCGATGCGGTCGAAGGAATCGACCAATGTGCGTGCGAGGACATGGCCCTTGGCGGTTGGCTCGACGCCCCGATGTTGGCGGATCAGCAGCGGACAGCCGAGTTCCGTTTCCAGCCGCGAAATTTGCCGGCTCACCGCGCCGGGGGTCACGGAAAGCTCCTGGGCGGCGAGCGAGATCGAGCCATGCCGGCTGACCGCTTCGAAAGCACGCAAGGCATTCAAAAAGGGAAAGCGCCGTTGAATGGGAGACCTCCGTTGAGTAAAAATCAATTGTACTGAAGTTCGGTCAAAGATTGTACTTCTTCGTTATTCACGAATTGAGGTCGTTAATGATGCAAGCAGCGTGGTACAGCGCGCTCGGACCGGCACGGGAAGTTCTCACCGTCGGTGAAATGGAAATGCCGTCACCGGGCGCGGATGAAGTGCTGATTAAACTGTCCTCTTCCGGCATCAATCCTTCGGACGTCAAAAAGCGCGGGGGATGGCTCGGTGGAAAACTCGAATATGATCGCACTGTCCCCCATAGTGACGGTGCCGGCACGATTGAAGCCGTGGGCGAGAATGTCTTATCTTCGCGCGTTGGCGAGCGGGTTTGGGTGTTCAACGCGCAACGGGGGCGGTCCCTGGGCACGGCGGCGGAGTATATCGCGCTGGACTCGAAACAAGCCGTACACTTACCCGACAATGTCGAATTCGCGGCGGGCGCCTGTCTTGGTATTCCAGCTTGCACGGCGCACTACGCCGTCTTTTGGCAGGGACCCGTGGCCGGAAAATCCGTTTTGGTGCAAGGTGGGGCCGGCGCGGTCGGCCAATATGCCATTCAGTTCGCGGTGCTTTCTGGCGCGAAGGTCATCGCCACGGTGAGTTCTCCGGAAAAAGCCGATATGGCACTACAGGCCGGTGCGATCGCGACAATCGATTACAAAAGGGAAGATGTCGCGGCGCGGACAGATGAACTTACTGATGGCGCCGGTGTTGATCTGATCGTGGAAGTCGATTTCGGCGCGAATTTCGAAACGGATACGGCGATACTCAAGCCGCGAGGGATTATTTCCACTTATTCTTCGTCACGCGTACCCCGCTTCGACTTCAACTACTACGCGCTGGGGTACAAGGGAGCGCGGGTCACATTCGTTCAAGCTTATCTCCTGACGGAAGGGGAACGCGACGCCGCCATTGCCGACATCAATCGGCTGATGGAAAGTGGCGTCCTGCGCCACGATACGCGGCACCGGTTTCCTTTAAATCGGATCGCCGAGGCGCATGAAATGATGTAAAGTGGCGCGACTCTCGGTAATATAGTCCTGGATATTTAACAGCCCTCTCTACCGCTCACGAATGGAGTAAGCCATGAAATCGGCGTTGTGCGACAAACTCGGTATCGAATTCCCCCTGTTCGCTTTCAGCCACTGCCGCGACGTGGTTGCGGAAGTCACCAATGCCGGAGGCTTTGGGGTCCTCGGCGCCGTCGGCCATACGCCGGAGACGCTGGAAATCGAATTGTCCTGGATCGACGAACAGGTGAAAGGAAAACCTTATGGTGTGGACCTGCTCGTTCCGAACAAGATGGACAGCAAGGAAGCCGCCATAACGACGGCAGAGATCGAGGCGCGGATTCCGCCGGAACATCGGCAGTATGTTGCGACGCTGTTGGAGAAGAACGGGTTGGACGTTTCGGATTTATGGGATTTCAAGCTACACGAAAACTTTGGCAACAATCTTCGCGAGGCTGGTGCGGCGGAGGTCTTGGACGTTGCATTCGCGCATCCGATCAAGATGATCGTGAATGCACTCGGCGTGCCGCCGGCGGCCATGATGGATCGGGCGAAAGCGGCGGGTGTCGCAGTCGGTGCGCTGACCGGTGCGAAGGAACATGCGATCAAGCATGCGGAGGCAGGGGTCGATATTTTGATCGTCTCGGGAACCGAAGCGGGTGGTCATTGCGGTGAAGTGTCGACGATGGTGCTCGTGCCCGAAGTGCTGCGCGCCATAGAAGCTTATCCGGATATCGAAGTCCTGGCGGCTGGTGGTATCGCGACCGGCCGGCAGATGGCGGCCTGCATGGCGATGGGTGCGGCGGGGGCCTGGACCGGTTCGGTCTGGTTGACGACTGCTGAGGCTGAAACGACCCCGACCGTGAAGGAAAAGATGCTGGCGGCGCATTCGCGCAATACGGTCCGCTCGCGCAGCCGGACGGGCAAGCCGACGCGGCAGCTCCAATCGGCCTGGACCGATGCCTGGTCCGCGCCCGGCGCGCCCGATCCGCTGCCGATGCCGCTCCAAATGGTTCTCAGCAAACCGGCCATGGTCAAAATCGATAAACTTGCCGAGGGCGGACATGATGGTGCCAAGGCTTTAGCGACCTATTATGTGGGGCAGGCTGTCGGGTTGATGAACACGGAACAATCGACTCGCTCCGTCGTTTACGATTTCATGCAGGATTATGCCGATGCCGTGGAACGTTTATCGGGTACGCTGGCTGAATGAGCCTACGTAAATTTGCCTATTGCAAGATTGATATGGATGCGCCATATGCCATCTATCATGAATGATATACGCATAATGGCCGTTTTGATGGCAGTGGGTTTTGGGCTCTCTGGATGCCTTGGCGGTGATCCGGACCTTTCTCGACGCCTGCTGTATGAAGCACCCCACGATTATTATTACGGCAAAGCAAATCCAACCGATAACGATCCGGATTTCACCTATGGCTGGGATATCGACGGGCCATAGGGCCGCGATACAAGGTTAGTTTCGCTTGCGGTCATCGAGGCCGAGTTTCCGGCCAATGATTTCCTTCATGATTTCCGATGACCCAGCGTAGATGCGGCTGATCCGCGCATCGGCGAAGACTCGCGAGATTTCGTATTCCTGCATATAGCCGGCGCCGCCGTGAAGCTGCAGGCATTCATCCGCGACGCGGCCTTCGATCTCCGAGGTGAACAGTTTCGCCTCGGCCGCCATTTCCGCGTTCAAATCGCCATTCATATGTTCCATCGCACAGTGATCGACGAAGGCCCAGGCGGCGTCGAGCTGAGTGCGCATCTCAGCCATTTTGAACCGAGAATTCTGGAACGTCCCGATTGCTCGTCCGAAGGCACGCCGCTCAGTTACGAAATCCATTGTTATCCCAAACGCGTGTTCCGCATGGGAAAGGAATCCGACCGACCCCATCAAACGCTCCTCCGCGAGATTGGTCATCATTAATTTGAAGCCGGCTTCCGGGTCCCCAAGCACGTTCTCCTTTGGAACTTTGACGTCTTCGAAGAACAGTTCTGCGGTGTCCTGGGAATGCAGGCCAAGCTTCTTAAGCCTACGCCCGCGTTCGAAGCCATGCATGCCATCTTCCACGAGAAACAGGCCAATGGCATGGGATTTTTCCGGGTTGGTGCGGGCGGCGACGACGACCAGTCCCGCGAGCATGCCGTTCGAGATGTAAGTCTTGGAGCCGTTCAGCAACCAGTGATCGCCCTTATCCTCGGCCCTCGTCTTGATGGCGGCGAGATCGGAGCCAGCGCCCGGTTCCGTCATGGCGATGGCGAGAACCGTCTCGCCGGAAACGACGCCAGGCATATAGCGGTCGCGCTGTTCATCAGTGCCCGATTTCTGCAGATAGGGCCCGACGATGCGATTGTGCAGGGGAATAAACAACCCTTGCTCGCGCGGAGCGACCTCTTCGGAAAGGACCATGTCGTAGCGGAAGTCGTCGATGCCCAGGCCGCCGTATTTTTCGTCCGCATACATGCACAGGAAACCCTGTGCGCCCGCGCTGCGCCAGATATCGCGGCTGACGATGCCGTCTTCGCGCCAGCGTTCGCCGTGCGGAAAGACCTCCGCTTCTGCCCAGCGTCGCACCGTATTGCGGAAAATTTCGTGCTCTTCCTCGTAAATACGGCGCTTGATCATGCTGAGCCTTCTGTTGGGTTCGCGCGGCCCCGCGCGAATACAGTGTCGAGACGGGATTCCAAGGCATCCGGAGTTTGTGCGGCATTCCATTCAGAGGAACGTGCCGTTTCCAGTGCGCGGCCGTCGGCCATGGTGCCGCCAAGGCCGTCATCGATCAGCTGTTTGAGGTTTTGCATAAAAACGGGGTCGGCGTCCGCGATCTCGGTTGCCAGCTTGATTGCATCATCCATCAGATTGTCCGGCGCGACAACGCGGCTCACCAGCCCCCAGGCGGATGCCGCTTCGGCATCGATGAAGCGGCCAGAGAAAGAGAGCTCCTTGGCGCGGGACGGACCGATGATGCGAGCCAGCTTTTGCGACAACCCCCAGCCCGGCATGACGCCGACCCGGACATGCGTGTCGGCGAAGCGTGCGGTCGTCGAAGCCAGCAAAATATCGCAGCCCAGCGCCAGTTCGAACCCGCCGGTGACGGCGACCCCATTGACGGCGGCGATGATCGGATGACGGCAGGCTTCAATCGCTTTCAACGGATCGTTTTCGGGCCGCTTCTCGCCCACCGATCCGAGCGCTTTCGGGTCGACACCCAATTCCTTGAGGTCGAGCCCGGCGGAAAAGGCGCGGTCTCCTGCACCGGTCAGGACGATTGCGCGAACGTCTGGGTCTTGGTCCAAAACGTTGATGGTGCGGGCCAGTTCCGCACGCAGGGCGCGCGAGAGCGCATTAAGCGCCTGCGGCCGGTTCATCGTTACGATGGCGACAGCCCCTTTTTTGTCCAGCAGCACAAGATTGTCGGCGTCGTTCATCGTAATTCTCTCAGGTTCAGTTTATTAGCCGGCTAATCCAGCTTTAGAATTATGCGCATCATAGCCAGGTGTTACTGAACGACAAACGCGCGGGAGCCGCCAGTTTTTATGCTGCGTCGGCAACCCGTTGTTCGATCGTTTGCAACACACGCTCGAAGTCGTTCTCCTCGAGCATTTCCGGGCTCAACGCGTTGAGATCTCCAAGCAGACTCGTCAGTTTATCGACATTGTTGAAGACGCGCCTGTAGTAGAGATCGTACTCCTTGAACGCACCGTCCGATGACAACGCCGAAGGCCCGATTTCCTGCATAAGTTCTTCGATCTCAGTTTTTTTCCTTTTCCAATACACCATGTATTGGAGCCGGTCGCTCAGATCGTAGAGCTTGGCGTCTCCCAGCACGATGGGAATAATCCGCTCTTGAAACCCGCCTTGCTCGTAAATTTCAAGCAGTTCGAACATGCAGTATGGGGAGCGTAAATACTTGTCCGAGATAACCACGACCACATGCTTGCCTCGGCCGATACGGCGCATGAAGGCACTGATTTCCATTTTGTAACCGGCGTCCTTCTTGTCGCGGATGACGTTTTTCCGCTTGTTGACCAGCGTATCATAGAGCCGGTCAACGATGGCTTCACGGCTCTTGTCCTTTTCGCTGGGATCGCCCCAGGCATAGGAAATAAAAATCTCTTCACCGGATTGCGTTCCGCCGACACTCGGTCCCGCGCCTTTAAGTTTTCCTTTTGGTAGACTCTGCCTGCGGTCGTTGAGAAATACTTTAAGCGCGGCGATTTCCGTCATGCTGCCTTCAATGGTGGACGCGCTGACCGATCCTGCATCCGCGTGCTGCGCCAGCATCTCCCGTGTCACGAAGTTGTCTCCACTGTCGGCGGAGAACGCGACCGCCGCTGGAAAATCGTTATGCAGTTCTTCAAATTCCCGCTCGATCATTTGCAGCATCTCGACGGGCCGGTCGCCTCTGGCGCGAACGCGGATTCGATTCTCGTCTGGGATTCCCTCTACCATCGCTTCGGAATGGATTTTGGCGTCGTAGATGACGATGCCGTTGCGCCAGATCTCAGGCTCCGTGTCATCGCCCAGTAAGCCGGATCGAACGAGGAAGCGGTCGATGATCGCGCGATGCAGGAATGGATAATTGATTTGCATACAAAATTCTGTGGGATCCGGCCAACGCACCCGGACACGGCTTGGCAACTCGTCAGGCAGAAGCTGAGGGATGAAATATACGCCCTTGGAAAATTCGAAGCAGATCTCGCATGACTTCATGAATTCAAGCAGGAGCTGGTGTTCGTCGACTGAGAAGTGGCGCCATACCTTCTCCTTGAGCTGGTCCAATGTGAGCCCAAAGCGGGCCGCGATCTTGAGGTCCGAATACGCGCCGCCGCGTCGGTCGAGAAGGGCGTAGACGGCTTCGATGGCCCATTTTTGGTCGCGTATGAGCCGTTCGCCGAAATGCTCAGGCTGATAGAATACCACGCCGGTCTGATGCAGAAATCCCGCGAGCGACTCATCTTCGCCGGGCTGCATGCCGACTGTCTTGCACATTGCCTGGAAGCGGTCGTAGTCGAGAAATTTGCGGTCCATATCCAGAATTTGGTCGCGTATTTCCACCCATTGCGCGGGCAGCGCGTACCCAATCGCGTCAAAGCTATCGAGAGCAAGTTCGATACTCTCGCGCAGACCAGCCATGCCGTTTTGGGTGTCGCGCATGGCGCTTACGTAGCGATAGTCGATGACCCCGTCTGGCGGCGGGTAGATCTGCTGCATTTCCCCGCCATAGGCCACGTCCTTGTCGGCCAACTCATCGACTTTGTTCTGTGTAATAACGACCGGTGAGCCGCTTAGCGCCTTGATGTAGTCAATCCAGTACGCAATTGAAAAATTTTCATAACGCTCCCCAACTTCGTCCAGGCTGTACCGTGTATCCTCGGTTTCGCGATCCCAAACGAGGAGAAAAAGCGCGCGCGTTTTCATGAACAGGCGATGCGTGGCGTGATAGATGTCCTGACCGCCGAAATCCCATACATCGACCTTCAGCGGTTGACCGTCGAGCCGGTCTTGAGCGACACCTTGGAGCTCCCAATGACGGAGCTGAATGCCGTGCGTGGAGGGCTGGTCAGGATCGAATTCGTCGTCGATAAGACGGGTGACAACGGAAGTTTTGCCGACCCGGCCGTTGCCGACGATAACGAGTTTCGCCTGATCATTCTTGATCACGCCACGCGCAAGACTGCGGTAATAGTCCCGAAGCGTCGTGAGTGTTTGCACGCCGCTGGCGTCGCCGTAAAGTTCGACTGAAATGTTCAGCGGGTTTCCGGAAATCGACAGTGATTCAACGGAACGGCGCTCGATAAGCTCGACGGCGACCTCGGCGATCTGATTCTCTCGAAGGTCGATTTGCGCGATATTCGGCAATTCGACGAGGGGTTCCATCGAGCGAATCTGGTTTTTTGAGACATCAAGCTTGAAAAGCTGCCTGAGCCGCTTCGTGAAATCCAGATCCTTGAGGCCGGTGTTCGATAGTTCCAAGCTCTCGAGGCTTCGCAGCCGCGAGAGCACGGTTGCGTCCTCCAGGGGATTGTCATTAGCGAGAAGCGATTTTACAGCGGTCCATCCAGTAAGCGGCGCCAGGCTCCGAATGTTGTTCTTGCTCACATCTAAGGATGCGATATGGGGGAGTTCGCGAAGGGGCGAGACATCCTCAAGGCCGTTGTCAGAAACATCCAGGTAACGCAGGTTCCCGAGACCCGCAAGCGACTTCACGTCGGCCAAGCGGTGGCTAGAGAGATCAATTGCTTCAAGGCTCGGACAATCAGACAAGAAGTCTGTATTCGAAAGTTGTTCCGAATTGGATGAACCTCTCCACACCAGATGCTTGATTGCCGGCATTCCTAATTGATTGGGAAAATTGGTGATCGGATTGCCGGATAGTTGCAAGAACTCTATCGAAGCTTGACCACGCAGACAGGATATGTCGTCGATTTTGCTTCCATGGATATCGAGGTGCTTGAGTTTGGCAAATTGATCCAGGGCTGAAAGGTCCGTGAGGTCTGAGTTCTCCAATCCAAGCGCCTCGAGTTCCTTGAGCTCAATTAATGGCTCAAGGGACGCGTGACTATACTTATCGATTGTGAGTTCTTTCAGACGATTAAGATTCCGCAAAACCTCCAATGTCGGGTTGATTGAATTGAGGTGGAGGCGACGTAGCGAACTCATGCGGTCGAGAAAGCTGCAGTCCAAGCTATTGTGCCCTGAGACAACGAGGGACTCTAAACGGTCCAACTCGCCCAGGAATGATCCATCGTCCCCAACTGAAAATGCAAGATGGCGCAATGACGGGAAACTCATGAGTGAACCAGGGTTGCCGAAGTCGGAATCGAAAAGGCCCAAGGTTTTTAAGTGAGGCAAAGCGCTAAGCGGGGATATATCGGTTGGCCGGTCGCAATCCGGTAATAACAGATATTCCAGCGACCGACTCTGGCTCAGTAAATTAAGGATTTCCGTACTCTGTTCACCGACGTTTACTAAGAGGTATTTGAGCGCCGGCAAAGACCCAAGGACACGGGCGCCTTCGGGGTCGAGTTTCGTATCGCGTAGGACGCATAGCTGCAAGGACTGGAACGAGTTGCCGATGGAGTGAAACAACCCAGGCTCGACCTCGGGCAATAATATCGCCCACACATTGCCTTTCTCGTCAGTGTCGTAAAGGTAGTCCTCTTCCCAGTTTTCTGCGGTTTCTGCTTTGGCTAGCTCGTCAAATCCGACGACGCTAAGTTCGTTGAAAACGCCGATGAGTATCTGAAATATTCTTTTGCTTGCCGGTTTGCGAATTCTTCTGCCCAACGCATCCGACAGCTCGTCGATGAGGTAGGTTTCGTCCATCGTGCCTCGCAACCTTTTTTGGGCTAACTCAGTTTAGGGCTCCGAGATAGATTTTGGCGCGCTTCGGCGTGAATGTATAGCTGTGGTTGTGATGGCGAGATCAGCTGAAATTTTGGTCAAACAAAGGATGGACGAAATCAGGCCGATGCGAAGCCTTGCGGAGGCCTCAACCGTTTCTCAGGAAGTTGAAAAGTGGCGGAGAGACAGGGATTCGAACCCTGGGTACGCGCAAGCGCACAACGGTTTTCGAGACCGCCCCGTTCGACCACTCCGGCATCTCTCCGCGAAGGACCCATGGACGGGACGGGCGGGAACCTAATGAAAACGGCGCGGCGCTGCAAGCCATGGCTCCCTATCGGCTGACGCTATGTTAAACTAACGCATTTGCATTCAGCGGAACCGTTGCCGTGAAACATGATCTAAAGACAATGTCAGGCGCCGTTGACCGGCGCGGAATAGCGGTTCGACGTGGCTGATCCGGCGATTGGCAGCGTCATGCACGTCATTACCGGTCTCGGCGTCGGTGGTGCGGAGACGATGCTGGCGGCGCTGGCGGAAGCAGAGGCTGGTGCCGGCACGCCACCGGTTGTTGTCAGTCTGACACCGGGCGGTCCGATAGCCGAGCGGCTTGCCGGCTCTGGTGTGCCGGTATTCGATCTCGGGATGGCGCGGGGCCGACCCGGGCTGCGCGGTATGACGAAAATGATAGGTTTGATCCGCCGTTTTCGGCCCGCGGTGGTGCAGAGCTGGATGTATCACGCCAATCTGGTTGCCACGGCAGCGCTGTCCCTGTCGGGAAGACGCGCGCGAACGACACATTATTGGGGTATTCGCTGCTCGGATATGGACCTCGATGCCTATGGCCGGGGCTTCCGCCTTGTCGTCCAAGCCGGCGCGCGTCTTTCGCGGTGGCCCGATGCGGTGACCTGCAACTCAGAGGCGGGAATCGCTGTCCATGAGCAGCTTGGTTATCGCCCGCGTCAATTTGTCCTCATCGACAATGGGATTGATACGAATCGGTTTAAGCCTGACCGTCAGGCCCGCGTCGAGGTTCGGAACGAGCATGGGGTGGCATTGGATAGACCAGTCTTCGCCGTTGCGGCGCGAGTGGATCCGATGAAGGATTATCCGGTTCTGCTGTCGGCTTTGGAACAACTGCCCGACTTCACGGCGATAGTCATGGGAGAAGGAACGGAAGCGCTTCCTTCCTTGCCCAACCTCATTCGTATCGGCCGCTCGAACGATGTGCCGCGCCTATTCGCGGCGGCAGACCTTATCGTTTCCAGTTCCGCGTATGGAGAAGGTTTTTCCAATGCAATTGCGGAAGGGATGGCTTGTGGATTGCCGGCGGTCGCAACGAATGTCGGCGATGCGGGGCGTATTATTGGCAAAACAGGCGCCGTCGTACCGCCACGCGATCCCGGTGCGCTTGCCGATGCGATTGAAGGAATTTTGCGGGCGCCAAACCTTGCTGTGCGGGGGGCGGCCGCACGGGAAAGGATTGTGGGGGAATTCGCTTTGGACCGCGCCGTTGCGCGGTTTCGCCAGTTGCATCGTGATGGGGTTTGAATTATTGCCAAAAAGGGCGTAAAACCTCGCGCTTGAAACGACGCAAAAGCATTGACTTGCCGTTGCGCGGGGGTATAGTGCGCGGCGCTTTTGACAGGCGGGCCCCGATGGCCCGTTTTTGCATGCACCCCGGCGAAACGGGGCACGGGAAGACAAAAATTATGTACGCAGTCATAAAAACCGGCGGCAAACAGTATAAAGTCGCCAAAGACGACGTCATTGTCGTTGAGAAACTGGCAGGCGAGCCAGGCTCTTCAGTCGATTTCGGTGAGGTTCTCCTCGTCGGCGATGAAAAAGAGCAGAGTGTTGGGGCGCCGTTGGTCGAGGGTGCGTCTGTCGCGGCAGAGGTCGTGGAGCAGAAACGCAACGATAAAATTATTGTTTTCAAGAAGAAGCGCCGAAAGAACTATCGGCGCAAGAATGGTCACCGGCAGAATGTGACGGTTTTGCGTATCACGGATATTTTGACAGCGGGCGCCAAAAAAGCACCGAAAAAACGCGCGGCAGCCAAGAAGCCAAAAGCGGAGGCAACGGAAGCGCCAGCCGCTGACGATGCCGAAGCGAAAAACGAGGAGTAGGCGGGATGGCCCATAAAAAAGCAGGTGGTAGTTCAAGAAACGGTCGCGATACCGCGGGTCGCCGACTTGGCGTGAAGAAATATGGCGGCGAAGGCGTTATCCCCGGCAACATCATCATTCGTCAGCGCGGAACCAAGTTTCATCCGGGCGACAATGTTGGCATGGGTAAGGACCACACCCTT
>JAJFJB010000447.1 GCA_021774435.1 Alphaproteobacteria bacterium | reverse complement strand
GCCCCGCGCGGTCCCAGACGAAGCCAGAGCCGGTGCCACCTTGCTGCGTGCTTGCATCGAGAGGATTTCCCGAGCCGGACTGAGTGAAGATGTAAGCCACGGCTGGCGCGGCGGCTTCGAACAGTTCGGTCGAGACCCGCTCGAACTCGGCAAGATTACCACGCGGTTCGACGACTCGCGGTTCATCCGCAGTAAGAAGGACCTCATGGATATAAGGACCGCCGATCCACACCGTTGCGATTAAAAGGGCCCAGATTGCCAGCAGTGTTTTTATCCGGTCAGTCATTATTTTTCCTCCTACTTACCGCTGTACTTCGCAATCATCCGATAGAGTTTGCCGCACTCCGTCGTCTCGGATGTCGAGCCGCAATAAGCAAAGTTCTCCTCGCGCCCGAATGGCGTCCCCGAAAAATACACCAGGCATGCCTTTCTAATGGGAGCAGTAAAGGATTGAAATTATGATAGGTCAGGCACGCATTCCAACAATGTTGTCGTGAGTAAATGATCGGGCAATCCCAAATTTAAGCCGTCTCGCATTTAGCGGATAAGTTTTTTGTAACGATCTGTAACGCTGAGGCGTTCCGTTACTTTCCGTTACAAAATGCGTGCGTGCAGCCAAAAATCGAATGAAAAAATTTAATAAAATAGGCACGCTCAACTGGCAGAGCCACAGCATGCTTCGGCGAATGAATATGATGGCCATTGCCCATGAACGTTAACGGCCAATTCTTCCAGCGCGGTTGCGAAGAACATTCTAGCGTCGCAATTGGTCGTTGCATTGATGGGTTGGCCGCTCGCTCGTTTACACCCTGTAACGCTTTGGGTGTCGATCCGTCTACAGAGAGTGAGACAGTTTAATTGAGTCCCTGGATCAAGGCCGCCAAGCGATTGGGACTTGGATATAAATTGATCGTAACGCGATCGGACCGCAGCCAAGTTGCCTAAGACCCTGCCACGACACCGAGGCAGGCAAGGAAAAAAGGAAAGACCATGAACTCAAGCAGTCAAGATGATCATAGTCAGCATACTCATGAATCGATAATGGTCGCGTCCGAAACAGCGAAAGATCCTGTATGCGGTATGACGGTGTCACTCGACGCCGGTAAACCTAGTCATGAACACGGTGGCGAGGCATACCATTTTTGTTCTCAAAAATGTCATGACAAGTTCGTTGGCGATCCGGAGTATTTTCTGTTGGGTGCGCACAGGCAGGAAACTCAGCCAGCAGGTACGAAATACACCTGCCCGATGCATCCGGAAATCGTGCGTGACGGACCGGGGGACTGTCCAAAATGCGGCATGGCGCTGGAGCCGATGGGCATTCCGGCCGGCGACGAGGGCCCGAATCCGGAACTGGTCGATTTCACGCGCCGGTTCTGGATTGGAGCTGTGCTTACGGTTCCGCTCTTGGTACTGACGATGGGCCCATTTGTGGGCCTCGGTTTCGTCCGCGACATCTTCGGCGAAAGCATGACACTCTGGATCGAACTCGTTTTGGGCACACCTGTCATTCTCTGGGCGGGTTGGCCGTTCTTCGTGCGCGGCGTCAAGTCCGTGATCAGCCGAAACCTGAACATGTTTACACTGATTGGCATGGGCGTCGGCGCCGCCTATCTGTTCAGTGTCGTTGCGGTGCTTGTGCCGGACATATTTCCCGATGGATTTCGCAATGCGGAAGGTCATGTAGGCGTTTATTTCGAAGCTGGTGCGGTCATCGTCGTTCTGGTTCTGCTCGGCCAGATGATGGAGCTCGGCGCACGCGAACGTACCGGTTCCGCGATCCGCGCTTTGCTCGATCTCGCGGCGAAGACGGCCCGCGTCATTCGCGAAGATGGGCGGGAGGAAGAGATCCCACTCGAAAACGTGCAGGTCGGGGATCGGCTGCGAGTGCGTCCGGGCGATAAGGTTCCGGTCGATGGCATTGTGGTGGATGGCCGCTCCTCAGTAGACGAATCGATGATCTCGGGCGAACCCATTCCCGTGGAAAAAGTCGAGGGCGATAAGATAACCGGCGCGACGATCAACGGTACCGGAAGCCTGATAATGGAGGCGAAACGCGTCGGCGCCGATACCATGCTCAGCCAAATCGTCGAGATGGTGGCAAACGCGCAGCGTAGTCGCGCGCCGATCCAAAAGCTTGCTGACTCCGTCGCAGGCATGTTCGTGCCGGCGGTAATCGTCATCGCGATTCTCTCATTTATCGCATGGGCAACGTGGGGACCCGTGCCGGCGTTCTCCTACGCCCTGGTATCGGCCGTAGCCGTGCTGATTATCGCCTGTCCTTGCGCACTGGGCCTGGCGACGCCGATGTCGATCATGACGGCAACGGGCCGGGGCGCGCAGGCAGGCGTCTTGATCAAGAACGCCGAGGCGCTGGAGCGTTTCGCCAAGGTCGACACGCTGATCGTGGACAAAACCGGCACATTGACCCTCGGCAAACCGAAGCTCGTCGCCGTCTTGCCTGAGGCTAGTCATGACGAGGCCGAAGTCCTTCGCCTAGCCGCGAGCCTGGAGCGTGGCTCGGAGCACCCGCTCGCCGAGGCGATCGTTACCGGGGCCGAGGATCGCGGCGTCGCGTTGGCCAAGGCGGAGGATTTTGAGGCAGTCACCGGCAAGGGCGTAAAAGGCATCGTCGATGGCAAACCAGTGGCGCTCGGAAACGCCAAACTAATTGCCGATCTCGGTCTCGATGGCGGCAACCTTTCAGAGATAGCGAATGCCCGGCGTGACGGAGGTGAGACGGTGATGTTCGTCGTTATCGGTACGGAGATGGCTGGACTTGTGTCGGTTGCCGATCCAGTGAAGGAGACGACCTCAGATGCTTTGAAGGCACTGCACGCAGAAGGCTTCCGGATCGTCATGGCAACGGGCGACAATGAGCGAACGGCAAAAGCTGTCGCTGAGAAACTTGGAATCGACGAAATTCGTGCCGATGTCCTGCCCGAAGATAAGGCGCGCATCATCAAGGAGTTGCAGGAACAGGGCCGGAAGGTCGCAATGGCCGGAGACGGCGTAAACGACGCGCCAGCGCTCGCTCAAGCTGACGTCGGTATCGCGATGGGTACTGGTGCCGATGTGGCAATCGAAAGTGCCGGATTCACACTGGTAAAGGGCGACCTCAACGGCATCGTACGCGCCCGTCGTTTGTCACGGGCAACCATGCGTAATATCAAGCAGAACCTGTTCTTCGCCCTAGTCTATAACGCCGCCGGCGTACCGGTGGCAGCGGGAATTCTCTATCCGTTCCTCGGCATATTGATCTCACCGATATTCGCCGCGGCCGCCATGAGCCTGTCATCCCTGTCAGTGGTCGGCAACGCACTCAGGCTTCGTTCGGTGAAGATTTAAGGACTAGCGACACTGAACCGTATGCCCGACAAAATCTTAAACCGAGATAGACTTCTTTACCCCATCTGTGCTTCAACGTCTTTATCGTGGAACAGCCCATTTACTTCGCGGCGCACCATTCGGCATTTGCTCTCAATCCGCAATTAAGCCCCCCCCCCCTCCTCCGCTTCCGACAGCATGACGATCGTTACGTCTGCCAACCGCGTCGCTATAGTCCGCATCCTCACTTTCAGACAACAGGCCCTAAAGGCAAAGACTGAGATACTTGCTGCTTGATTGAGGTCAATGCACGCATTGGTCGCTTGCTATCAAATGTTTCTTTGCGTGTTAAAATCCATGCACCGAGTGGTGAAAGGGAAAATGAGGAGAAATTGGGCTGAGGAACGATAAAATTGCCCGTTTGGAATAAGTTGCGGCGTTTGATTGTGCGTATTCGTTCTTTACGTTCGGCGAATGGTCTTTTGGTTTTGAGGGATGGGTCCATAGCGACAGTGCTAGCACGAACCCAACAAATCGAAATGGTTTCGATTGACACGGCCCCCCACTAAGAGGGGAATATTAATTAGAATTGGCGAATAGGGTAACGATATGGTTGAAGCAAATCCGGACGATCCGCTTCTGGTCGCTGTCGAAGGGCATGCAAGCACAACGGTCTCCGGCGAAGGCGTGGTGCTCAATCTGAAAACGGGTCGGTACAGTGGCATGAACGACGTCGCGGCACGGATTTGGGATCTACTGCAGGTGCCGGTCCGGGTTTCGGATATCCGCCGCCAATTGGACGCGGAATACGAAGTTTCATCCGACATCTTGGAAGCTGACCTTGTCGATTTTCTTGAAGCCCTGGTGGACGCGGAACTCATTGTGGTTTGCGATGAGCAGCCTAAAAAATGACGTCCGCTGGTGGTGCGGCAGCATCCGGTTGTTCCTGGCCGCTCTCGCCTTGATGTGGGTCGTCCGGCTGGGATTGTGGTTCGTCTCCTTCCAGTCGGTATCCGCATTTTGCCAGAGGCTGCGAAAAAACGATCTCCGGTCGAACCAACCGCGAGTGCAAGGTGACAGTCTACCGACTCAGCGTCAGGTTCTACGCGCGGTAACTCGTGCGAGCCGCGCCGTACATGATCCAACCTGCCTCGTTCGTGCCCTGGCCGGATGGGCGTTGCTCGGCCGCCACGGTTTCGCGGGTGAGTTGATAATAGGGGTTTCAAAGTTGCCGGAAGGACGATTGGAGGCGCACGCTTGGATCCAGGATGACGATCAAATCCTGATTGGAGCGATCGCTGACATTGGCCGCTTCGAAAGGCTTCCCAGCATTTCCTTTCCCGATCTGTGAAGCGAGGGAGCAATGGCTTCTATTGGTGGAATCTTGCGATGGGACGGGTCACCCGTGCCGGAGACGGCATTGTTTGCGCTGCGCCGCCATATCCTGGACCGGTCGGACGGTATTAAGGAAACCCAGTTCGGTACGGGGGTCGTCTTGATGTCCGGGCAGGATGCTTGTGCTTCGACTTCTGCAGATGTGGTGAGCGCTGAGACGACGGACGGTTTCGCACGGCACCTGTTCTTTGGACGGATCCGCATCGATAACAGAAAAGAGCTCATCGCCGCATTGAGAGCGGTCGGAAGAGCGCCTGAGAATAACAGCGACACCGACTTGGCGGTCGCCGCCTTTTCGTATTGGGGCAAGAACTTCGTCGATCAACTTATCGGTGACTATGCATTTGTCATTTGGGATATGAGGCACCGAACGGCATATTGCGTACGCGACCGCATTGGTGTTCGACCATTTTATTATGCCAACACCGAAAAGTTTTTTGCCTTTTCTGACGCCCCGCAAATGTTATCGGACCTGCCGGGGGTAAGTTCTCGGCTCAACAACATTCGGGTGGCCGATTACATTGCGCCGATGCTGCAGGACAAATGTGCAACCTTCTTTGAGGGCATCAAACGCCTGCCGCCGGGTGCACTGCTAATGGCCCGCCCCGGGCAAGTGACACAAGAGGAGTATTGGCATCCCAGCCACGTCATGCCACCCACACATTACGACGAGCGCGAGGCAGCGGATCAATTCCGGGAACTGTTCTTTCAAGCTGTCGAATGTCGGTTAAGGCCGGATGTGAAGGCTGGTGTAACGCTCAGCGGCGGGCTGGATTCCAGTAGCGTCGCTGCCGTTGCCAGCCACATCCTTGCACGAACGAACAAGGACCTTGTGGCCATTACGGCGTGTTTTGATAAAGTGCCGGAGTGTGATGAACGGGCGTATGTCGAGCCCCTAAATGAAGCACTGGGTTTGCACTCAGTACAGGTTGCCGGCGATGCGGAAGGGCCGCTGACCCGACTTGAGGAATTCCTGACGATGCAGGGAGAGCCGTTTATTGCCCCCAATCTAATGATACACGCGGCACTGTGCCGGAGAGCCAGTGCGGCTGGCGTTCGTCTTTTGCTAGATGGCCATGACGGAGACAATGCCGTCTCTCATGGCAACTACCGATTGGCCGAGTTGGTCAGGTCCTTACGTCTGTTATCTCTAATTCGGGAAGTAGGTGCCTTTTCAGCCCGGTCCGGCTGGCGCCGCCATAGAGTCCTGCTGTCATTCGGCTTGTTACCGGGGCTGCCGCCGCTTCGCATGGCCCACAAGATATGGAAAACCCGGCACCGCAACGACCTCGTACCTTTGATTCGAAGTGATTTTCTGCGGTCCCTTGAATACGATGATCGACTGCGCCAATTTGGTGACCCGCCGATAATGCCGAAAGACGATCATGAATTTCACGTGCGCAGCCTCGCCCACGGTTTGCAACCGTTACTGTTCGAAACGGTTGACAAGGTCCATACATCCCTGGGGCTGGAGGCCCGTCATCCGTTTATGGACAGTCGGTTAATCGAGTTCTGCCTGGGACTTCCCGCCGACTTAAAGTTACGCGATGGCTGGAACCGATGGATTGTGCGTCGAGCTTTGCAAAACGACGTGCCGCCAAAAACCGTTTGGCGCGAACGCAAGTCAAATCTTAATCCCAATTTTCTGCACGGCCTTCTGCAGTATGACCGCTGGCGCCTTGAAAACCTGGCCTCGAGCGACGCCGAGGTGCTTGAGCCTTTTGTCGATATCCCTCAACTCAAGGCGATGGTCTCGCAATTCCTGGCGCGACCGCACCCTCGTGAGGGTGCACTATTGTTCCGCCTGTGTGTGCTTGCGCGCTGGCTTCATGGCAACGGTCAAAGAGCCATTTCCTAACCCGCCAAAACATGACGCAGATCAAGGTGCTTGTCGCCTGATGTTTGTATATTGCACATTGTGTGGTTCAATTGTGGTATTATGTGGATGCTACATGGTAGCCGACAGTGGAGGATAATATGACTAAAACACTTAATAATGGATCAAAAGTCCAGAAACCCTATTCTAACGAGAAAAAACTCTATCAACGTCCGCAACTCGTTGATTACGGGGATGTGGATGAGATTACTCAGAAGTTTGGCCTCTCCGGTGGCGACGATATCGGAGGCGCTGGCTCCTGACGGACATAACGGCTAACGGACGAGAAGACTCTCCGTTAGCCGTTATTTAATGATTGCCATGCATCAGCGGGCCGTCGTTCGTCTGAATCGATATGCCTACTTACACAGCGTTTGGTCTCAGCATTGTTTCGGACATAAGGTTGCCGTTGCCAGAGGCTGACATCGGATTTGATTGCGGCGGCGATGCCAGCGTAGAGATCGTACGTATTCCAATTGCATTGCAGCCGACTTGTTGGGTTAACGAGCATTTTGGTTATACGGTATCTGACGATGCCATATGTATGGAGTGGTCGCATGTCGGCCGGTTCCTGCTGACAGCCGGTGCTCGCATCGGGGTCGACCCCGCACCGGGAACGGTTGAGAAGACCTTATCACTCTATCTTGTCGGAGCGGTGATGGCCGTGCTGCTGTTTCAGCGAGGCCAAATTGTACTGCATGGCAGTGCCGCCGCCAGAGGGGGTGTTGCGCTTGCCGTTCTTGGTGGGTCGGGCGCCGGAAAGTCAACGCTTACTGGCGCGCTAATCCAAGACGGTTGGCAGTATGTTTCTGACGACGTACTCGCGGTTCAGCAAGGGAACGGCGAAGTGCCCGTAATCTTGCCTGGCGGCTCGCCGGTCAAATTGTGGCCCGACTCGCTCGACGCCTTAAAGGTTCCGAGTTCAGCGACGTTTCCCCTCAACGAGGAGATTTCCAAGCGCGGCTATCTTGTACCGCGCGGTCAATTGTCAACTCGTGTTCCATTGCGGACCATTGTTATCATCAGCCGCGGCGATCATTTTGATTTTAAGCCTCTCCGCGGTCACGAAGCGATGATGGAGATCATCCGCAATTCATATCCTCGCGTGTTGCGTCTTATGGAGGCACTCGGTGCCGAGGCCTTTAATCTTCGCGGCTGCGCTCAGATTGCATCTCGCACAACGGTCTATCGGTTGACGCGATCGGACCATCTGGAAGATTTGAAATTGGCCGTCGCTGCTTGCAACCAGCTGGTACCAAGCGGGAACGGAAATGTAACGTCTTGAGCAAGAAAGCAAACTCCAGTGAGGTAGAGAGCCAGTCTTTGACAGCGCGGCTTCGTATGCGGGAGCACATCAACGGGCTGTGTGCGGCGGTTTCTAATGTCGACGCTATCAAGGCCACTCAGGTGCGCGGTGAAAATACTTTTGACGACTCTGCGGCTCAGGTCCCCGTAGTCATCCGCCACCCACCGATACCGCAATCACTGGAGCCCGAAAGCAGGGTCAATCGCAGCCGCTCCCTACAGATGCATTGGGAGAAGGACCGCCTAATCGCCAAAAATATAATTTCCGGGCAGAAAAGCGCACTTGCCAGCGAGATAGTTTCAGCCTTGCAAGAGTTCGACGCCCCGTGTGCCGCAACAGACGCTGCGGCGCGACTTGACGCGTTGGCGGATGGCGGTCTGCTACTTCGGCGCCTTGTCGAACGATCGCTTCTCGTGGTCGAAGGAAGCCCCTTGTGGGCTGCCGAGGCGGATACCGGCGATTGGAAGTGGGGCGACGACGCGCTTGCGTTTCACTTCGAATCCCGTCGCGCAAGTTTCGGGCGCTCACCGGATTCCGATCGCGCTGTCCTGCTGGAACTCACCCAGAACGACCCACCACCACCGATCTACAAAGATTGTGCCGGTCCCACCGTCAAGTTAGCGGGCGGAGGGTCAATGCAAGCGGGCGAACTTTGGGAGACCTTGCGTCGGCGCCGCACCAGCCGAGCCTTCGGTCACGGCATTATGCCGGCGGAAGACTTAGCAAATCTGTTGCTGTGGACTTGGGGTAAACTTCGCGAGGTCGAGGTAAGCGGTATTGGAAAATTATTGCTGAAGACTTCGCCTTCCGGCGGCGCCCGTCATCCAATCGAAGTTTATGCCGCCGTTCGAAACGTCGCTGAAATCGACCCTGGTTTATATCATTACTCTGTGCGACGACATGATTTGACACGTATAGGACCCCCAATAGCGCGCGACGAACTAATCGCTGCGTGCGGAGAGCATCACTGGGTCGCGGATTCCGCAGTGGTATTCTTTATGACCGCGATAGTCGAACGGACCATGTGGAAGTACGAGCATGGGCGCGCGTACCGGATCCTAAATCTCGACGCAGGTCATCTTGGACAGACGTTTACTCTGGTGGGCACCCATATGGGATATGCCTGCTTCACAACCGCCGCCACTGACGACAACCTTATCGAGCGTCTTGTAGGTGTCGATGGCATTCATGAATTTGCTGTTTACACATGCGTCGTTGGATTTCCCTCACGTGACAGGAATATAGAGGAAAAGGGTTGATGACCGTCGCGCGGCTCTCGGCGATAGCGGCAGCAGTCATAAAGCCAATCCGCGCTCATCTGACCCCCCAGGTAATTGATGGCGCCAAAGCCGCCATCAACTTTGCCTACAAGAGTTCGCCTAAAATTTTTCTATTGCATTTATTTGTCGTCGCTACTGCCGGCCTGATCCCCGTGCTGATGCTCTACCTTTTAAAAAGAGTGGTGGATACGGTTGCGGCGGCGGTTGAGGATGGGCTTGAGCAAGCTATCGATACTATCGTTCTGCTTATCGTAGCCTTTGCAATTGTTGCGCTGCTGAATTTGCTTCTGCGAAATCTCGCGAACTTCCTGCGCACCATGCAGGCTAGAGCGGTGACCGACCACATGATGGGTGTGCTGCAGAAACAGGTTGGCAGACTTGCACTATCGCACTTCGAGAACGCCGATTTTTTTGACACCTTCCACCGGGCCAGGATTGAGGCGCCGACGCGCCCCAGCAGTTTCGTACACCATTTATTCGATTTTGCGCAGAGTGCCATTTCGCTGGTAGGCGTCATAGGTTTCCTGATGAGCTATGATGCGTTGTTCGCGGTTCTTCTGGTATTATCGACCACGCCGATTGTTGGGATCCGCTTCCGTCACTCTCGCGAAATGTTTGTGTGGAACAGGCAGCGAGCCGAACGCCAGAGGAAGACGGAATACCTTAACGACCTACTGACCCAGGCGAGTACAGCGAAAGAAGTCCGACTTGGCGGGTTTGGCGCCTTCTTGCAGGCGAGCTTCAAGGAAGCCCGCGCATTGTTGCGCCGTGAATTACGAAAAGTCTTGAGGCGACAAACTCTGATCGAGGTTATTTGTCAGGCCGGTTCGGTCTTGGTCATGTGCAGCCTGTTCTATGTTGTGGCGGTACGCACTGTCATGGGGACTTTAACCCTGGGTAGTCTTGCAATGTACGTACAGGCATTCCAGCTTGCGCAGGGGCTGATCGTAACCGTGATGAGAGGCTTGGGTCAGCTTTACGAGGATGTGCTGTTTTTCTCCACCGTCAACGAACTGTTGCTATTGCCCACAGCCGACGCGGGCCATGATCGTAACATTCGCAGGAAATCAATTCCCGAACCTATGCGGCGAGGATTGAGTTTGGAAGGCGTGTGCTTTTCGTATCCCGGTACGCAGCGTCAAATTTTGCACGACGTTTCCTTCACAGTCTCTCCTGGCCAAGTAACCGCAATGGTAGGCGCCAGCGGTTCGGGAAAGAGTAGCATCATCAAGCTTATGTGCCGGCTGTATGACCCGACTGCGGGCCGCATCTTGATCGATGACCAGGACATCAGAGAAAGCGACCTCAACGATTGGTGGGCGTCTCTTGGGGTTGCTTTTCAGGATTATGCGCGTTTTGAATTGCCGGCATGGCAGGGGGTATGGTTCGGAGAAGCCCGCAAATTGCCCTGCCCCAAAGCGCTTCAGCAAGCCGTCTCGGCAAGTGGTTCTAACGAGTTCATAGACCAGCTACCCAGCGGCATCACGAGTATCCTGGGCCGGCATTTCCACGACGGATCCGAACTGAGCTTGGGGCAATGGCAAAAAATGGCACTTGCCCGCGCTTTCTATGGCGACCACGAAATCATCATCCTGGATGAACCTACCGCAGCTCTTGATGCTGATTCAGAACGCAAATTGATACACAGCTTGCGCCAAATGGCTCGGGACAAAATCGTCTTCGTAATCACCCACCGTTACGCGGTAGCCAGGGAAGCCGATTGTTGCCTCGTCTTGCAGGACGGACGTCTTGTCGAACGCGGCAGTGACAAAGAACTTACCGCTGCGGGAGGGGCGTATGCCAGATTGTTCCGAGACGAGGTCGCTTAATGAGCGAGCCACAGCCTACCCCGCTCAAGACGGCTGCCGGTGCTCGCTGCGGAAGCGCTGCCGATCTGCTTCTTCGTGTCTTCGCGCGTCAGGAATTGGCGGAGGGGAACCTCGACAGGGCGCGGCACTTGCTGCCGCAGGTTGAAGATTGGGACAAGCTTGTCGAGATCGCCGGCGCGCACGGGGTCGAGGGATTCTTATGGGCTGGCCTGCAGTCACTTAAAAAAGTAGGAACCGCGGCGCCTTTGGGCGCACAGCAAGCGTTAACTGCAGCCGTGACCAAGCAGCAGAGCGGAAAGCTATACCGCTGGAAGAGGGTGCTTGAGCTCATTGATTATCTCGAATGGCAAGGCCTCCGCGTCATGGTCATCAAGGGGACTGCATTGGATCTGTTGGTGTACGACCGACCTTGGCTGACAAGCTCGCTGGACGTCGATGTGGTCACGGATATGTCTAAACAAGAGATTGGTACGGAGCGCCTTACAGAAATTTTTGCAATGGTAGTTTCGCAGCTTCCCTTTGTGGAACTCGAGTTCAATGAGCATCACGACGTTGACCTCAACCACACCTTGCGGTTCGATTTTTCGATGTTCTGGGATCGGGCGGAAGCGACGGAATGGGAGGGGCGGCGCGTTTTTGTGATGGCCCCGGAAGACTTATTGATAACCGCGGCGATAAGCAGCAGCCGCCGCCGTTTTTTACAGCTGAAGCGAGCCTGCGACATTCGCGAACTGGTGCTGCGCAATTCAACATTGTTACCGGCGACAGCGATAGAGCGCGCTAGCCAACTCCGCTCATTACCCACATTGTTGTGGGCGCTGGGCGTTGCGGATCTGTGCCTCGGTTTGCCAGATATGTGGAAACTTCAAAACCTACCGGCACCGGATGGCTGGAAGAGATCGCTGTTCGAGCGTCTTATCGCCAATTGTGGCTACCTGAACCTTATTCCCAACGCCGCCAATATTTACCGTCACCGCCATTTCCATTGGAGCGTCATGCCGCCCCTGATTTTGAATCCCGGTGCTCACTTCCGGTACATCAGAAAGAGCATAACGCCTTCCGTCCTCTAAACTCAGCAATGCATGGGAATCTCGCCCGCGTTGATCTGCGCAAAAGGGTTTCCGAAGAACAGTTCATCGGAGTGTTGAAGGAACACCAAGCGGGGATGTCGGCGGCCAGTTTATGTCGCCAGCCCGGGATTTCCGATGCGACGCACTACACCTGGCGTTCGAAATACGGTGGGATGGAACTATCGGACGCCAAGAAGTTGAAGGCGCTCGATCATGGAAATCGTAAGCCGAGTAAGCGTCAGGCGGAACAGTTGTTAGACAATGCGACGCTGAAGGAAATGCTTAGGGACAACTATAATTACGAAAATGAAACGGCAAGGCACAAGCCCACACCCGCTATCGATTTGCCAGTCTTGGAGAATTTTGACAGTCGAAGCATGAGCCTTTTCCATTGTGTCGAGTTGAAACATATGGCGAAGAGGATCTTCCCGGCGACTTCGGCTTTCAATTCCAATTGCGACTCTGGTCGTTATCAGGTTCCGATGCTTTCGATATAAGAAGACGCAATTAGGGTCGGGTTTCGCCGACAGCAGGGTCAGCCGATCACGTCTGAGATCGAGGACAGATTGGAAGCCGACAGCCTGAGGTTTGCAGACGGGGGCGCCCCGGACGCGCTATGGCCATAACCGCGACGCGCATTCCTAAAAGGGCGCGCGTTAGCGATAACAAAGCGGTAAAGAAAATTAACGAAACGAAGCAGGTATTCGACCTCGTCGATCAGGAGTTTAGGTATGGGTTATTCTATATGATAACCTGGCTTGCATAATTTTATCCGAAACGGGCTCCCTAGAGGAGCAAGACAACAGAGGATTAAATCCATGGCGTCACCAGCCGGCCGAGCCGTCCGCAAGCGCATTACAACCCCTCTCAGCGGTGAGCCTGATGCCGAAATGTGGTCGAATTGCTTTGTTGTTGGCGACCAAGTCATCATCGCAGGAATGACCTCAAAAGACCTCGATGGAAGCTTCCGCGCCATCGGAGATGCGTATCAGCAGACCGTGCACTGTTTCGAGCGAATGCGCGCATATATGGAGGCAGCAGGTGGCACACTTCATGATATCGTCAAAATAAACATCTATCTCACAGATATTCGCTATCGCCCGGATATGGTGAAAGCCCGCAAAGAATTTTTTAGCGGCGACTTCCCGCCCGCCGTCGTGGTTGGCAACGTGACCTTGGCCACGGAAGAAATACTCGTCGAGATCGACGCATGGGGTATCTTGGGGTCAGGGCCCGATAAGCCATAGACTTAATCGTTTGGACCGCCGGGTCTGTCGAGAGGCTCGTCCCCTGACCAAAGATCGAAATAAACATGCAACACATTGCGCCAATCGTGAAAATATCGACAGATCACTTCCATCGTCAGGACTTGGTGGGTCCGGGGACGGGAATTGACAGCTGCACGATTGCGTACCTCACGTTACCGCAGGGTTATGCCAACGCCCTTGCGACCAACGATGTGGACACATTCTACTATTGCCTCGAAGGCGGCGTGGACGTGCAATTCGGCGCCGACAGTTTCACCATCGAACCGCACACAATGGCCTTCGTGCCTGCGGAAGTGGCGCATCGGATATCCGTAAGCGGGTCCCAGTCCGCGACCTGCCTTGAAATCTTCGCGCCGTCTCCGACAACCGCCTCAATTGAGGCGGATAAGGCGCAATCCATTCCAAATGCGGCGGCGCACATAAGTTCTTTGCGGCAAGAGGCCTTCGCCTCTTATATGCGCGCCAATGGAGACGGAACGATCGAGGGGTTCGGACTTCAGAAGCTGGCGTCCCGAGAAACTGGCTCAATGCGGATGAATATCAACGTGGCTGAAGTTCAGCCGGATTCCGGGGGGCCGCAATTACACATTCATCCCTTTGATCAGTTTTACTTTGTGATGTCGGGGGCGCTCGATATCCAGATCGGGGTGAAGCGCCACACGGCGCCGACAAACAGCCTCGTGGTTTTGCCTGCAGGCGTTGTTCACGCCAATTGGAACGGTGGAACCGAGACAGAGATGCACCTAGCCATCATGACGCCGTCGCTGCCCCCTGGCGAGAGAGGAAGTTTCCCAGTCGAAATCCCGCACGCTGTCGTGACTGATGCCGTTTAGGACGGCATGGCGCGTTCTTTTTGAACCGCCTCGCATTTGTCGGAATGGATTGCGGCGCTGGACGGCGACCAGATCGACACATTGTTGGCGATTCCGCTTTGACCGCGCAGCCTCTTTTCCGTATCGGCTGTCTGTGCTTCCTTCTTGCGGCCCGTAGGGTTAACGAAAGAATTGTAGGACATTGTGGGAGGGTATAATGACCTTGGCGGCAAATGATTTGCTGGAAGTTGAATCGCTTCAAGGCAAGGTAAGTGAGGCGGAATGGGACGCAAGGGTGGAACTTGCGGCGGCGTTTCGGATTGCGGTGTCGCGCGATTGGAACAAATCGACCGCCAACCACATGACGGCGCGCGTGCCCGATCAGCCGGAATGTTTTCTGATGAACGCAGCGGATTTCGCGTGGGACGAAGTTACAGCGTCAAACCTCTTGAAGCTCGATATGGATGGTAACGTGGTTAGCGACACAGATCGTAAACCGCGTCCCGCCGGTCTAAATTTCCACAGCGCGCTTCAACGCGAACGGGATCACATCAACTGCACCGTACATATCCATCCAGGTGCGGGCGTTGTAGTGTCGGCGTGGGAGGAAGGGCTGCAATTTTTTGATCAAGGATCCTGTGGGGTCTACGGCCAAGTGGCCTATCATGATTATGAAGGATTGGCTCAGGAAGCGGACGAGGCGCCGCGAATTCTCAACGACCTTGGCGACAAATACACCTTGATCATGCGCAATCACGGCTTGCTTTCGGTTGGACGGACAGTGCCGGAAGCGATCGCTTATATGGATCGATTGGTGAACGCCTGCGCGATCCAGGAACGTGTCCTCGCGACGAGCCAAGCGACGCCGCGTCCGTTATCCGAACAAATTTGCAAGATCACCGCCGCCCAGATGAGCAAGCGGGCAGGCAACAAGCCCTTGGGCGATGTCGAGTTCCAGGCGTCGTTCCGTCGCCAATTACGCGAAGACCCGTCCTTCACGCACTGATGATAATTTGACTTCGATGATGGGAACTTCCATGCCGTATTAGTGCCGTTATCGGATAAAGCGCATCAATGGACGTGTCAAAAGCGCACCGACCCGAGATCCAAACCTAGAACTTCACGACCATAGGCCGTCATATAAATATCCCAGTTGGTTTGATGATGTGCGCCGGCTGCTTTGACATCGCGCAATTTGCGCTGAATATCGTTGCTGTTATAGAGCCCGTTGCCGCCCCAAGCGCAGAAAAGCCGATCTACGGCCCGTTGCGACAGCACACAACAGAACGCGATATCGCGTTTGTTGCGGAGCCGCACCTCATTGGAAAGCATATGTCCACTTCGCAAAATGGCGTCGGCTTCTTGAATATTACGCAGCATAAGGGATTCAGCCGCACGCGCCTCAGCTGCCGATTCCGCAATTCTCATTTGCATGCTCTGAAATTCAACGACTTGTTCCCCGGCTCAATTGATGCGTGTCCGCATGGCTTCGACAAACTGTTCGACCGCGCCAAGCGCGATGCCGATCGAAACGGAAACCAGGGAATACGGCGCGATCGCAAGTCGCGGCAGGCGAAATACCGGATCGTCGTAGCGTGCGGCCCCGGGCGTCGTTCCATCGAGGCCCTGTTGCGCCGGAAACGTTCTGTGCTCGGGAATGAAGCAATCGGTAAATTCGACATAATGGCTGCCTGTACTGCACAGAGCGAAGGTGCCCCAATTGTCGATAATCTCGCCGTCGCTCAGGGGCGCCAAAATATGCAGGAACCCGCTTCCGTCTTTGAGAGCGCTGGAATTGGAGACCCAGTCAGCGTGGTGGCAGCCGCTGGAGAACGTGGCCCAGCCATTGAGCAAATAACCACCATACTTCCGCGGCATGCAAACCCGGATTAAGCCGTTCCGCTTCATTTCTTCGATGGTCTCTTCGGGGACGCGGCGTAGAGCTTCGCATTCCGGCGCCCGTTGCAACAAATCCGGGATCATGTCACCGGCGCGCCCAATCAACGTTTCAGCGCTGGGAATTTCCCCTGGAGATGATTGCGCGGACAAGGACTCCACCGCTTCTTCTTTCATTCCGAATTTACTTCGAAAGTTTCTTTTATGCTTTTCCGTATAACGCAATCGCCTGAGCAGCCCGCTATATTTTGGTCTGAATGGCCCAGTTTCGTTGAAGCCTCAGCGTAGAGGCGCGGCATTAGTGCGTTGGGTTTGTTGACCTTAAGAGCCGCGATGCGATCGAGAATGTCGGTGAGACAGGGCGCGGGGATAAACACCGCCCAGTTTGCCCTTTCGATCAGCGTTGTTGGCCATCGAAAGAGGAATTTCCGCATCGCGGCAGCTAAACTGGTCCGGTGTCGGAGAAACAAATTCTAGAATTTGAGGAGTCGGATGCGTACCCTTACCGAGTTCAGGGGCATCTACCTTTCGACGCCGTAGGTCAAGACAAGCGTCAGGGAATGCAAATTGCGCGATATTGGGAATTAGAAAAATGTGCCTGAACATGGAACCGAATCTAGAATTGAGGATGACATGACAGCCATTGACGTTACCAAGCCCAACAAAACCGACGTCAATTTTGGTGCCGATGAAGCGGCAATGACGCGCTACAAGGAAGACGGCACGGCGCGGGCGCTCGCCATGGATAATCGCGGACCGGTCCGCTTCACCGCCGACGGCAAGCTGGATCCCGCGATCCTGGAGTCATATTGGCGGCATGGATTTTACATCTTCGAAAACTTCGTTGGCGAAGAAGAGCTCGAAGATATCGCCAAAGACGTGGCCGAGATACAGAACCGTGCGCCGGTGACGAAGGATGCCCCCGTAGACAAACAGGGCCGACCGGCGTTGGGCGCGGGCTTGAAAGGCCGAACCTACCGGATGGTCAAACCTCTGTCCGACCCATTGGGCGGCACCGAAGAGTTTTATGGCCGCCACCCAGTGAAAATGTTGGAACCCGACGCCCCAGCCGACGCGCCGGATTATGTCATGCACGTCTTGGCCGGACCGTTGCAACATTCCGACGCCTGTCTGCGGCTCTACGGCCACCCGCACTTGCTCGCAATCGCGGAGGCCATCAACGGCCCGGATTTCACGCCGTTTAATGAAGCCGTGTGGGTCAAGGAACCGTTTCTGGGCGGTTCGGTCGCGTGGCATCAGGATGGCTGGACCCATTGGGACGATCCGGCGCTCGACGAAGGCACACACGGTTTCAATTCGATGATGCAGCTTTATGGCTGTGATGCGGCGAACGGATTATGGGTTGTGCCGGGATCGCATCGTCATGGCAAGCTGGACGTTACAACCTTGCGCGACGCAGACGGCACTGACCGTCTGCCGAACGCTGTGCCGTTCATCTGCAATCCCGGCGACATGGCCATCACCAACCGTCAGGCGGTGCATGGCTCCTTCGCCAACACCAGCCCGAACATCCGCGTGACCATCAATGCAGGCTTTCACCGGCGTAAATCGGTGTTTGGCGTGCGCAGCGGCGGCGTGCACAACGAGGTCACCACCTATGACGATGCTTATATTCGCCACCGCTCCCGATTAGTCCAGTACGGCATCGATGCCCGGCGCCAACGCTTTCCGAACGAAGCGCCCTACGCCTATACCCCCCTAGTCGGTACCGCTGAAAATTACCACTGGAACGCGGCGGCCAAGGCCGATATCCGGGACTATAATTTGCACGACATCGGGATTTAGGGGAGAGACCTTTCTCCCTCCTAACCCTCTGCCATTTCTTGCGAAGGGCGCGCGAACCGGGAAAAAGTATGCATTGGATGATCAAATGCCGGTCGAAGCCGGGGACCGACGAATTGCGAAACGCGACGATCCCAGCGCACCGGGCCCACTTGGACAAGTATCGGAACGAGACTTGGTTTTCCGGGCCAATTTTCACCGACGACGGCACTTCGGCGATTGGCAGTCTACGCTTTATCGAATTTCCCGACCGCGCTGCCGCAACGGCTTATATAGACGCCGATCCCTATTCGAGGGAGGGTATCTTCGAGAGCGTCGATATCCAACGCTGGCAACCGGTGCTGAAAAATCGCCAGCTGACCTATGAGCGCCAGAAAGGGACCCAGCAGTTTATTGCGCATTGTACCGATATAACCGATAGCCAGGACCCGCGGGCGCCGCTGCGCCAAGCCCACCGGGAATACCTGAATGGGCTCGGCCGCACGATGATTGCGCGCGGCCCGCTAAAGACCGATGACGGCGAAACCACGACCGGTAGCGCCTTTCTGCTTGACGTCGCCGACCGCGCCGCCGCCGAAGCCCTTCTGGCCAGCGAGCCATACACTCAGGCCGGAGTCTACGGCCATACCACAATCGAACGCTGGCTGTTCGGACACGTTTGAGGGACAAAAATTTAATCAGGTCAAATAGCGCAACGGATTGATCATCGTCGCTCAATCCTGACTCAACTCAACTGGTGATCTTCTTCCAGTACGTATCCTTGGATGCCAGCTTGTCGCCCCGGAACGTATAAACGCCTACCGTGCGCACGTCGAGGTGTGCGCTATCCCGTTGGCGCCTTGTCCTTCCAATTCTCCGGCCGCAATGCCAGTTGCACGAGCCCCTCCATATCGGCGGCTTCTTCGGCCGGGAAGTTAAGCTCGACGGTGATGCCGTTCGGGTCGCGTATGAATATCTGGTAGAGGTCTTGCTTGCTTGCCTGCTGCTCGAGATAGGTCACACCCCTTTCCTTCAAGCGATCGGTCATCTCGACGCGATTGGCGGCGCGAAAGGCGATATGGTGGATCGGCCGGCTGCCCTGCGCAATCTCTTTGGGTGTCGCATCCAGGTTGGGTGCGGGCTGAGGTTCATCATCCAGGCGCGGCGGTACAATATGGATGATATCGCGGTCGCCGAGGTAGAGCCAGGTGACCTCGACGTCGGCACCGAAATCCGGGTGCGGGCCCTTCTCGAAACCGAGATTGTCGATGTACCACTGCACCGTCGCCTCGTAATCCTGGGCGACGACGAGAAAATGCTCGAGATGCGAAATCGCCATGGGTCGGTCCTCTGCCGCGGGCGCTATTTGTTTGAGCCGGGATTTTCACGTAAGGGCGTCACAACCGGAAAAGTATGGTTCGGACCGACATTACTTGCAACCAGTTTGCTTTTGAAGGTCACCCGAAAACCGGCCTCGTCTATAGAGGACCGATTGGCAGCCAGAAGCCACTTCTGCGTTGGCTCAACATTCGAAGTCGGTGGCCTAACTCAACATGTAGGTTTTCAGGGGAACACCGGGCGTAAAACGGACATCGCTATCCGACGGAGCGCTCCGCATGGAATAGAACAATCCATCCCAAATCGAATGGGCTAGAACGCGGCGTAATCGAGGTGCAAGTAAAGCTGGTTGCGAGCCCCCGCAACGCACCGCCATCCGGAGGTCTCCTTGTGTCAAGCTCGAGGACAGGCCTTTGCGTTGTAGATGTAAGGTTAGGTGTGAACCTACGACCTTCCCGGTTGGTGAGCCTCCTCATAACTAGAAGGCCTGGGGCGTCAAAAAAAATCGCTCATAAGAGCATTTATAAACCGAAGGTCGACCCAAAAGGGACGTGTTGATCTCGGAACTCGTTGCACTATTTGCTATTGCCATCCGGCGACGTAGAGAAGTGTTCCTGGGTGCGAGCCACTGCCTTGTCATTCACAGCGAGTGCCATGAGCAGGCCGCTTCCCAAGATGGCAACGACCAACAGAAACGATAGGGCGCCATAGCCGACCTGGGCTACCAGTATACCACCAATTGCCGCGCCCGCAGCGGTGCCGCCCCAGTTGCTGCAAGATATGACGCCTGCCAGGGCCCCCCGCGAGGCGCCGCCTGTTTCGGCGAGCAGGATCATGAGAACGGTGGTGACGGGAACGATCAGCAACATGAAGACACCTGCCATGGACACCGAGAACCACAGTCCCGAGGCGAGGAGAAATACACCCAGTCCCGGCACGGTAGCGGCGAGCAGCAATGCGGCAGTTACGGGGAGCCGCTTGGCGCCGCGACCGATCCTGCCACCCAACAACGATGCCGCGGTCGCCCCCAAGGCAACCATGGCCACAGGCAGCGCAACCTCCGCGGTCTTCAAGCCATAGGTCACGATCAAGTATGCCGGGAAGAAGGTGACGATCACGCCCCAGGTGGTGCGTGCCAATATGTTGGTTCCCGCCATGTACCAGGTGACCGGAAATGTCGCGACCTGCCGCAGCCGCCCCGCCAAATTCAGGCGGGCCGACGGCGGCCGGTGATAGGGAACGAGCACGAATAGGATCAGGGTGGCCAGCAGCAGGGCCATCCCCAAGACGAGAAAGGGAATGCGCCACCCGGCGAAATCGCCCAGCACGGCAGCCAGGGGGACACCCAGCACACTGCTCATCCCCGGCTGCATGGTTATGAAGGCGATGGACATGGGCCTGCGCGGCTCAGGAAACATATCCCCGATGAGCGCGATGCATGTGGGCGGCACCATGCCGCCGCCGATCCCGACCAGGCCACTGAAACCGGTGGCTACGGCAAAGCTGGGGGCCAGCCCCATGCCCAAGGTACCTGCGGCCAGGAAGCAGGTGCCCAGGAGAAGTATGGGCTTGCGCCCATAGGCATCGGAGAATGGCCCCACCATAAGCGCCGTTACCGCCCAAGCCGCAGCGGCCGTGGTGACAAGCTGTCCCGCCACCGGGACCGTGATGCCCAGTGCCGAGGCCATATCCACCAGGAGCGGCCCCAGCATCGCCACCGCAGTTACAGCCAAGAGAACGGCGAATGCCATGCAGCCCAAGAGGAGCGAGTAACCTTTATCGCTGATAGAGCCCCGTGACACAGACATCCGATCTGATCGAGCGACCAAGTTTGGCCCGTATTGATCCGGAACCTACTTAGCAGCTCTGGGCCGGTTGGTCACCAAGCCGGGATTGAAGCGGTGCTCCGCGACGCCGGGCTGTACGCCGACGGGACGGGCGCGAACGATCTAAAACCGCTGGTGGTCGGGCATAGTTTCGGTGGATTCATGGCGATGACATTTGCCAAGGGAACCATAGCCTCGAGCCAGTTTCCGTAAGCCGGCCATGGCAAAATCGATAAGTTCGCAGACGAGGCCATGACGGCGCCAAAGCGTTGGCGACCTGCTATGTGAAGTAGGCTGTCGGATTAAGCGACCCAATGTTGATCGCGCTTCGCTTACATTTGC
>JAJFJB010000446.1 GCA_021774435.1 Alphaproteobacteria bacterium | reverse complement strand
ATGTCCTTGCCGTCGGCAGCCACGGCCGGACCGATAGAAAGCGAACCGATCGCCAGCATCAAAGCGGCTACGGTTAGATATGTCAGCTTGCGCATTTTGCGTTTACTCCCTGTCTGATTGAATTGTCTGAACTCGCATTCTTATAAACACCGGCGCGCGTGATTTATTCCCTACGCGCAAAAATAAATTCGGTGCCGTCGCGGCGGCACTTTAGTGCCGTTGGAAGCTGCAACGCTGGACGGCGAGGCGGTGGCGCGTTATGCCATCGGGAATGTGCTGCCGCTCTATAACCGAGGATTGATTGGATATGTTCTCACTCACTGACGAACAATGTGATTTTCAGGCCCGCGCCAGAGAGCTTGCCGAAAGTGTCATCGCGCCGCGCGCGGCGGAAGTCGACCGTAACGAGCAATATCCATGGGACAATGTCGCAGCGCTCCGCGAAGCCGGGTTCGTTGGTATGACCATCCCCAAAGAATATGGCGGACAGGGCCGTTCATTCCTCGATGCGGTGCTGCTGATCGTTGAGATGGCCAAAGTCTGTGGCGTCACCGGACGCATCGCGGTGGAGTGCAATATGGGCGCCGTCAGCGCGGTCATGAAGTATGGCAATGACGCGCAGCGCAAAATGGCGGCCGAGGTTGTGTTGTCGGGCGATAAGCCGGCGATTTGCATTACCGAGCCGGATGCCGGGAGCGCCGCCAGCGAAATGACGACGCGTGCCGACAAGAAGGGCGACGTCTATGTCGTTAACGGCAAGAAGCATTGGATTACGGGCGGCGGCGTGTCTCGATTGCATCTGATTTTCGCGCGGGTGTTCGAAGATGGATTTGAGCAGGGCATCGGTGGTTTCCTGGCCGTGCGAGACCCTGACGCGGGCACACCGAAAGGCCTGACGATCGGCAAGCGCGAGCCGACCATGGGCTTGCGGGGTATCCCCGAGGCGGAAGTGATTTTCGAGGATTTGGAAGTGCCGGCGTCGATGATGATCGTGCCGCCGGAAGGGTTGCGGCGCGGTGTTGCCGGACTGATGTACGCCGATAACGGCCAGCGGGTCGGAGCCGCGGCCGTCGCGCTGGGTCTCGCGCATGGCGCCTATGACAAAGCACTCGCCTACAGTCACGAACGCGAACAGTTCGGGCGGCCCATTCATGAATTCCAAGGTCTGCAATGGATGCTGGCCGACATGTCGATTCAGGTCGCGGCTGCCGAGGCGCTTTGCTACAAGGCGGCCGGCAATGCGGGCGATGGGTTTCCGGATGCAAACGAAGCCGCGCAAGCGAAAGTGTTCACGTCGGAAATGGCGATCAAAGTCACCAACGATGCGCTGCAGGTCTTCGGTGCCGCAGGGTATTCGCGCAACAATCCGATGGAGCGAATGGCGCGTGATGCCCGCATGTTTACGATCGGCGGCGGCACGGCCCAGATTTTGCGTACCGTCGTTGCGTCGCGAATTCTCAAAACAAAACTGCCGCAAACCCGGGACGGATATATGAACATGCCACGCGCGGGCTCGCGCTCCTGATGGCGACGGCTGCGCAACTCGTCGCGCGCCGTTTGTACGAAGCCGGATGCCGTCACGCTTTCGGCATACCGGGCGGCGAAGTCCTGACGGTGATGGAAGCGCTCCGGGAAGCAGGTCTCGAATTCGTGCTCGTTAAACATGAAAATTCCGGCGGATTCATGGCCGAAGGCACGTTTCATGTGACTGGCGCACCGGGTGTCTTGCTGGCGACGGTCGGTCCCGGTGTCGCGAATGCGGTCAACGCCATCGTCAATGCGGAGCAGGATCGGGTGCCGTTGATTTTTCTGACCGGCTGCGTCGATCCGGCGGAAGCACAAACCTATAATCATCAGGTTTTCGATCATGCGGCGCTCATCGGTAGTGTCGCCAAAGCGAGCTTCACGTTGGTGGACGGCGCAGTTGACACCATTATCGATAAGGCCATTTCCATTGCCATGGATGGGCGCCCCGGTCCGGTTCACATTGATATATCGACGGCGCTGGCGGGACGCGAGCAGCCCGAGAAAACGCCGACACGCCGGGCACGACCCGCACCTGCGGCGCCGGCACGGGGACCGGATCTCGACCGTGCCCGCGCCATGCTGACCAAGGCGGAGCGCCCGATCCTGATCGCCGGTGTCGAGGTTTTGGAGCATGATGCGGCGGAAAGCGTCGCGGCTTTGGCGGCGGAATTCTCCATCCCCGTCATCACGACCTACAAGGCGAAGGGAATACTGCCGGAGGATCACGAACTGTCGCTTGGTGGCTGGGGTCTCTCGCCGCTTGGTGACAAGCATCTCCTGCCGCTCATTGAAACCAGCGATTTGTTGTTGCTGGCCGGTTATGACCCAATTGAAATGCGGGCGAGCTGGGTTGAAGCCTGGGATGCGTCGGAGAAAGATGTCGTTGAGTTCACGGCGGTCCCCAATACGCATTATGTACATCAGGCGACCGTCTCTTTTGTTGGCGACGTAAAAGCCGGAATCGAAACTTTGAAGGAGGGTGTGTCGCCGCACCCGGTTTGGTCGAACGGTGCCCCGCGGGAAACCAAGCGCGCCTTGGCGGAAGCCTTCCCGACGGATGAGGCCTGGGGCCCGGCAGCGATTTGCGACGTGGTTAACAAGCTCTTGCCGGACGATGCCTTGGTTTCTGTCGATACCGGCGCGCATCGCATCTTGCTATCAAGTGTGTGGCAGGCGAAGCAACCGCATACGCTGGTGCAATCCTCCGCGCTCTGCACGATGGGCTGCGCGTTGCCGCTTGCCATGGGGGCCAAGCTAGCCGACCCGGACCGGCCGGTCGTGGCGTTCTCCGGCGATGCGGGATTGGAGATGGTCCTGGGCGAATTGGCGACCTTGCGCGACCGCAAGCTTCCTGTCGTGGTGGTGGTCTTCGTCGATGCTTCCCTTGCCTTGATTGAAATGAAGCAGCGTGCAAACGGTATGGCCAATCTTGGGGTCGATTTCGACCAGACGGATTTTGCGGGCGTAACGCGTGCCATGGGGGGCATCGGCATCGACGTCGATAACCGCGCAGACCTAGAGAACGCTGTCAAAGAAGGGTTAACGGCCGATACGTATACGGTCGTGGCGGCGCATATCGACCGCATTGCCTATGACGGACGGATATAAAACAGCAACTCGTTTACGAGAAATTAAGCGCCCTTTGCCATCATGCGGCCATGAAGGAGATAGGGCCCATGACGGAATCCCACGATGCGCAGGTTCAAGTTGAAAAGGGTTCTCGTCGAATCGCACTTTTGATTTGCGGTTGGTGCAATGTGGTTCTCGGGATGATCGGCGCGGTCGTTCCAGGCATGCCGACAACCGTGTTTTTGATCATCGCACTTTGGGCCTTTACGCGGAGTTCGCCGCGCCTGCGCCGCTGGCTTTATGAACACCCGCGTTATGGGGCGTCACTGCGGGATTGGGACCGGCATGGTGTCATCCCACTCAAGGCCAAACGGCTCGCCGGTGGCATGATGGCGATCAGTTTACTGATCATCGTTTTGGTCGCAAACAGTTGGGTTCTGCCGGCGACAGTCGGCGGGGTAATGGCCGTGGTGCTCTGGTTCATCGTCACACGGCCGAGCGCTATTCCCGCGTCCACGACGTAACGGAAAATTTTTCTCCGCCCTTTATCCCCCTGCCCTTCGCACGTTATTGTGCACCGGCCATTCGGCCCGACGATCCAAACGCAGGAGCCTCCGACAATTGAAGCTGGACCGCGACGCAATTAAAAACGGCGTCATTCATGAGATGGTGCGTGAAGCCCAAGACAGCGGCTTTATGGACCCCAGGCCAGAAGCAGAACGGCAGGCCCTGCTTGATGCGGTATTGGACAAGCGGGATCCCGATGGTTCGATCTGGGTGTTCGGCTACGGGTCGTTGATGTGGAACCCGGCAATCCACTTCACCGAAAAACGTTGTGGCCTGATCCGCGGTTATCACCGTAGCTATTGCATGTGGTCCCCCGGCGGTCGGGGAACGCCGGAACTACCAGGGCTTATGCTCGCGCTCGATCATGGCGGCTCGTGCCGTGGCATGGCCTTTCGCATTGCGCCGGATCAAGTGCGTGAAGAGCTCGACATCATTTGGTCGCGCGAAATGATTGGACGCGCCTATCGGGCACGCTGGGTATTGGCGCGCACGAGCGAAGGCGAGGTGCGGGCTCTTACATTTGTCATCGACCGCAATTATATCCGTTATGCGGCAAAGGTGCCGCGTGATGTTCAGGCCGCACATCTCGCGACCGCGAAAGGACGTCTCGGGAGCAGCATGGAGTATCTGGAGAATACCGTCGCGCATTTAGACGAACTTGGATTTAGCGACGGGCCGATGCACGATATCCTGAAACGCGCGCGTGCCTATTCGGGCGCGCCGCCAGCAGGGCGATGGGAGAATGGAAAATGGCGGACGATTCAAAAAAGATCGTAAAGACCGATGCGGAATGGCGTGAAATGTTGACGCCGGAGCAGTTTGAAGTGTGCCGGTTGAAAGGTACCGAACGCGCCTTTACGGGCAAATATGACGGCTGCAAGGATCCGGGCACCTATGTATGCCAGTGTTGCGGCACGCCGCTATTTTCATCGGAAACGAAGTATGATTCGGGCAGCGGTTGGCCAAGCTTCTATGAGGCGGTGGCGCCGGATGCGGTGATCGAAGAAGAAGACAACAGCCTATTCATGCGCCGCACGGAAGTCATGTGCGCGCGCTGCGACTCGCATCTTGGGCATGTTTTCCCCGACGGTCCCGCGCCGACCGGGTTGCGCTATTGCATGAACTCGGCGTCACTGGATCTGAAGCCGGACGACGATTAAGCCGGCGGCAGGGTTTCCTGCATCGATTTGCGGGCGCCGAACGTATCGATCCAGGTGGCGAGCGTGGGATTATCTTTGCGCCAATCGAATCCGGGCGGCCTGCCATCGCTACGACCGTGCATCGTGCAGCCGAGGGTGAGCTGGGCCATATCGAGGGGGCGGTCGAAGGCGCCGTCGGCAATTAATTTATCGAACATGCCGGCCAGACGAAGTGCGCGGGATGTTTCGTGCGCAACGATTGTCGGTGACTGTTCATTCTCCGGCCGGCGGACTTCACGCGACCATACGGCGATACCGTCCAGCATACTGCGTGCTCGCGCTTCCCGGATCCGGGAAGCCCATCCAGGTTCCGGCGATAGCAATTGGGGATCTTCCAGGGAATCGAGATAGGCACAGATTAGCGCGGATTCCTCGAACATCGTGCCATCATCGGTGATCAATGTTGGTACACGGCCGGACGGATTGACGTCCAGTACCGGTGTGTCGGGCGTTCGCGTGACAGTCGGAATTATTTCGACCCTGTCTTCAAAGCCCTTCTCGATGATGAACGCACGGACGATGCGGCCGTACGGCGACGTCAGTGTCGTCAGGACTTTCATCAGAGCACGACCTCGATGAGTTGCGGGCCTTTGAATTTAAGGCCGGCTTCCAATTCGCGGGCGAGACCTTCGCAGTCCGTTACCTTGCTGGCTTCGACGCCCATGCCGTTTGCCATCTTCACCCAGTCAAGATCGGGGCGCGACAAGTCCAGCATGTCGAGCGCTTTGCGGCCCGGATTCTCCGCGCCGACATTGGTCAATTCGCCCTGCAGAATACGGTAGGCGCGATTGGCGAAGACGATCGTCGTAACATCCAGATTATAGCGGGCCTGGGTCCAGAGCGCCTGCAAGGTGTACATACCGCTGCCGTCACCTTCCAGGCAAACGACCTTGCGATCCGGACAAGCGACGGCGGCGCCGGTTGCTAAGGGCATGCCAAGACCGATCGACCCGCCCATATTGTTGAGCCAGTCATGCGGCGGCGCGCCGGCGGTCAGTGGATAGAAGCCGCGGCCTGTCGTCACGGACTCGTCGGCGATGATCGCCCCTTCCGGTAGCAAATTACCGAGCACGGCGGCAATCGTATCGGGGTTCAGTTCGCCGGACGGCATGTCCGGCCGGAAAGCGGCCTGCGTTTCGGCGCTGCCGGGTTTCGCCCCGACCGCATCGGCCAGCCGCTCCAGCGCGTCGACCTGATCCTCCTCCAGTTCGGCGAGCCGGTGGATCTTGCAGCCTTCCCGCTGCAATTCACTCGGCTTGTTGGGATAGGCAAAGAAGGCGATCGGCGGTTTGGCGCCGATCAGGACGATGTTCTGATAGGGCGACAGAACGTCAAGCGCCTGGTCGACCGGATATGGCACGCGATTGAGGGGAACAATCCCTGCCCCGCGCTGCAGGCGTTGATTGGACCCTTGTGCCATCAACTTCGCCCCGGTTGTCGCGGCGATGCGGCCGGCGAGGTCGAGCCCGTGCCGATAAAGCGACTGTCCGGTCATCATGAGCAATGTCGGCTCGCCTGAACGGAGCACTGCGGCCATGTCTTCGATTGTTTTCTCATCGACCTTGCTGCGCGCGGGTGCCGCTGGCGTTTCCGCCGGCGCGTCCGCGTCGTCCCAGGCCGTATTGGCTGGCAGGATGAGGCTCGCAATTTGGCCTGGCGGCTGCATCGCCGCGGCGATAGCGGCGGCGCCATCGGCGGCCACTGTCTTCGCGCTTGGCGAGGTTTTCACCCAGTGCGAAACCGGGCGGGCGATGCCTTCAATATCTGCGGTGAGCGGCGCATCATACTCCACATGGTAAGTCGCATGTTCGCCGATGATGTTGACCATCGGCGAGTTGGCTTTTTTGGCATTGTGCAGATTGGCAACAGCGTTGCCGAGGCCGGGCCCAAGATGCAGCAGGGTCGAGGCCGGCTTGCCGGTCATGCGGGCGTACCCGTC
>JAJFJB010000445.1 GCA_021774435.1 Alphaproteobacteria bacterium | reverse complement strand
ATGATGCCGTTTGAAGACATATTTCTTTGGAACTGCCGCGGTGACCTTCCGAGCCAGGAGACGGACTCGGGTACGCTCGGTTGCACGTCGGTGCTGGTGCCGTCGGATGAAGAAGGCATTAACGTCATCGGTCATAATGAGGATGGCGAACGGGAATTCGATGGGCATTGTTTTCTGGCATCGATAAAACCGGACGAAGGCATCGGGTTCACGAGTTTTTGCTATCCCGGACTGTTGCCTGGACATGCCTTTGCCATTAACGAGGCCGGTTTGGTTCAGACGATCAATCATATCCGCGCCAACGATATGGTCGTCGGGATACCACGCCATCTTATCACGCATGCGGTCATCTCGAGCCGGTCGCTGGATGACGCGTTAGCGGTCCTTCGCCGCCGCGACCGCGCCAGCGCCTTTAATCATAATCTGATGCAGGTCGGCGATCCGCGCGTCCTATCCGTCGAAGCGCCCGCCAGCGGAAGCAATGTGATGGAGTTATCTACCCCTTATGCGCATGCAAATCACCTGCTGCGGTTCCCGGGTCATGATCAAACCATTTCGCCATCGTCCAGGGACCGTCAGTTGCGGGCGGATAGCCTGGTCGCTGACAATGGCACCGCGGAGCCGCTGACGGTTCTGGGGGACACGCAACCCAACGCATGGCCGATCTGCCGGAAATCAAAATCGGGGCCGGACACCGGTTACACGCTTGCAACCGCTCTCTTCAAAGCCGGACCGGAGTCCGCGAACTGGCAGGTCTATACAGACATCGCGGCGCCGCCGATGCACCAGGGTGGGGTGGAACTGAAAATGGTGCAGGCTTGAACGAAATATCGCCATGAAGATGATTGCCTTCATAGCCGCCGGTGGCGCAATCGGCGCGGTAGCCCGGCATCTCGTTGCCGGTCAGGTCGGCAGTTTGCTTGGCCATGGATTCCCGTGGGCGATACTCATTGTCAACGTCGTGGGATCTTTTTTGCTTGGCGTTTTGGTCGAAATATTTGCGTTAGTGTGGTCACCCAGTATGGAGCTGCGGGCCTTCATCGTGGTCGGCGTCATGGGCGCCTTCACGACGTTCTCGACATTCTCGATGGATGTTGTCCTGCTTTATGAGCGCGGTCAGATTATGAACGCCGCCCTTTATATCGCCGCTTCGGTCGCTTTTTCAGTGATCGCCTTTTTCGGCGCGATGCGATTGTCGCGCATGGTGCTCACATGAGCGCAGTACAAACCCGCACCGTCGCTGCCGACGAAGATGAAATCCGTCTCGACCATTGGTTCAAGCAACATTTCCCACATCTGCGCTATGGGCGATTGCAGAAATTGCTGCGTACCGGTCAGGTGCGGGTCGATGGCCGGCGGGCGAAAGCGGGACTTCGTTTGGCCGCCGGGCAAGCGGTACGGGTACCGCCGATGGACGACAGCCCGGCGCCAGAGAAAACGCGTAACCGCGTCAGTGACGAAGACGCCGCGTTCATGCACCGTCTGGTTATTCATCAGGACGATCACGTGATCGCCATCAACAAGCCCGCGGGCTTGGCGGTGCAGGGCGGCTCCGGCGTTTCCCGGCATGTGGATGGCATGCTGGATGCGCTGACCTTCGACGCCGAGGAACGGCCACGCCTCGTACATCGTCTCGATCGCGATACCAGCGGTGTTCTGGTGCTTGCCCGCAACCGCAAGGCCGCGGTCCATCTGGGAAAGAGCTTTAATGGCAATTCGGCCCGAAAGATCTATTGGGCGGCGACGGTCGGGGTGCCGCGCCTCATGCAGGGTAAGATTAATCTGCCGCTCGGAAAATTGCCGGGGCGTGCCGGCGAGCGTATGGCGGTCGACCCAAAAAATGGCAAGCGGGCAGTCACGCTGTATTCGGTTTTGGAACGGTCGGGCAACCGTCTTGCCCGCGTTGCCTTTTGGCCGCAAACGGGCCGGACGCACCAAATTCGCGTGCACGCGGCCGAAATGCAGACACCGATTTTGGGCGATGGGAAGTACGGTGGGGACGCGGCTTTTTTGCAAAGCGAAGATGTCCCTCGCCAACTCCACTTACACGCGCGCGAATTATCCTTGCCGCATCCATCCGGGCGCGGCACTTTGCACCTGGTCGCGGATTTGCCGCCGCATATGCGTCAAACATGGTCGCTCATGGGGTTCGCCGCGAAAGATGAAGACGATCCATTTGAAGAGGTCGACTGATGGCGCAGGACACGCCACCACGCTTGGTGATCTTTGATTGCGATGGCACGCTGGTCGACAGCCAGCATGTTATCGTCGAGGCTATGAATGAGGCGTTTCGCGTGCATTCCTTGAACGAACCGACAGCGCGTTCGACCAGACGCACGGTTGGGCTGCCCCTGAGCGAGGCGATTGCGAGGCTGTTGCCGGAAGGCGCGGAGGACCATATCGATCCCGTTGCGACCGCCTACAAGGAAGCGGCGTTAGCCTTGCGCCAGCACCCCGATCACGAAGAGCCACTTTATCCAGGCGTCGGTCATGTCTTGGAGGCGCTAAGGGCGCAGCAGTTTCTGCTTGGCGTCGCGACGGGCAAGTCCCGCCGCGGCCTCAACGCGACGCTTGAGCGTCACGGATTACACGACCATTTTGTCACGTTAAAAACTGCGGATGACGGTCCCGGCAAGCCTAATCCGGATATTCTGAACGATGCCATGACGGAAACAGGTGCGGCACCACACACGACCATCATGATTGGTGACACGACGTTTGATATCGCCATGGCGGTCCGCGCGGGGATTCAGTCGATAGGCGTTTCTTGGGGCTACCATGCACCGGAAGAACTTGTCGCGACCGGTGCATCGAAAATTGCCAACTCATTTGAAGAGTTGCCGG
>JAJFJB010000444.1 GCA_021774435.1 Alphaproteobacteria bacterium | reverse complement strand
GTGGTAATGCAGCGGATTGCTAATCCGTCTACCCTTAACGGGTAGCGGGGGTTCGAGTCCCCCTCCCTCCGCCACGATTTCAATGACTTATAAGCCATTCAGTTGCTTGCCTTTTCTTGCATATCCGTTGCATCTGTGACGATTCTTGTGCCTACTCGCCGCATCTCTTCGTGAAGGTCGGCAGTAGACAGATGGGCATACCTCATCGTCTGTTCGATTCTCGCATGGCCTAGAATCTCTTTCAGGCGTTCAATCCGTCCGCCTCTTTGCAGGAACCACGAAGCGAACGTATGCCGCAGATCGTGGGCCCTTGCGTCCTTTATGTCGGCTCTGGTCATGGCTCTTTTGATGGCCCGGGACGTGGCGTTAACGCTTAGCTGTTTCCCGGGAGCCGTGAAGAAAAGCAGGGCCGTTTTCATGTGCCGGGGCTGTGTCCGGATTTGTGCCCACCCGGCGTCACTCAAAGGCACAACGCGCGGCGCGCCGGTCTTCGAATCGGGCAGGTAAATCTCCCGCCGATCGAGGTCGATATTCTTCCATTCGGTCGAGAGAAGTTCGCCCAATCGCATGCCGGTTTCGACGAGCAAAATGATAATCGGCACGACCCATCCCGAAGCATGATCCAGTACGGCGGTATATTCCTTTTCTGTCAGCCAGCGAACGCGCGGTTTGGATTCCTTCAAGGTGCGCTGAAAGCGAACAGATTTACAGACGTTGTATTCCAGCCAATCCCAATCGACGGCGCAGGACAACGCGGATGAAAGACAGGCGAGGTCTCTGATGATAGTGGCGTCGGAAACGCGTGTTTTCTTGCGTGAGGATATAAACTTAGCGATGGCGGCTTTGTTTATTTCGTCAATATGCTTGCCGTCGAATTCGGGTTTAAGGGCCTTCATGCTGGTTGCGTAACGCATGGCCGCTTTCGGTTTCATGGTCGGGAAGTGTTCCCGCACGAACTTTGCCATCATCGAGTCGTAGGTATGACGTGGCCGGCCGCCGCGTTTCTGGCGGGCGTATTCTTCTTTCAGTTCCCGCTCAAACTGTTCCGCCACTCTTTTAACGCTTGATCCGCTTGATTTTCGGATTGGTTGCCCATCCCGCTGGAATCGAACCCACCAAACGTCTCCACGCTTATAGACTGACATTGTTTTTCTCCCGCCTTGATAAACCGCGTCACATCGGCCCTGTCACACCGCCATAAACCACCGACCTTGAAGCCGCGGAGCTTTCCTGTACCGATCCAGTTGCGAACCGTGCGTGTCGTTACGCGGCACTGCGTGGCAACTTCATTCAGGGTTATCAGATTCGCGGTCATTCGTGTTTCAAAGGCTGGTTATGGAGACACCTTCAGCGCCTCTAGGAGACGCGCGATGCCCTGGTCAAACTTCGATTGGTCCGTGTCCGCACCTTGGAAGTCACCGATGACGCGCTGCAGAACGGCCTTCTGTAGGTTCTTGTCATCGGGTGCCCACTTGTCGAAAACGTACCCGTCGACAGCGATGGGTATCAGTAGTGACATTCCGCCCTCTTCAGCTTCACGATTTATCGCGAGCCGAATTTCGTTCAATACACCTTTCCGGTTCAATGATGCTTCCGAGCAAATCAGGACGGTCCGGTCATGCTCGTTGATCCCGGATCGCATCACATCACTAAGATGTTGCCCCATGACGGCGTCTTTCTTGAACAGAAATGTGGTCACTCCGTTGGACTGCAGCGCCCGCTGAAGCTTGGTTGCAAAGGCCTCGTCTGGCCCGCCATAGCTGATAAAGGTTGAGTGCATGAGATTGAATAGCCCGTTGGGGTCGAGGGATTTGATGGAGTCGATAAGGTATGTCGCGACAACGTGGTGCATCCCCGTTTCGACGAGAAATGGCAGCAGATTTTCGCAATGGAGTGACCGCGCGATTGACCTGTGATCGATGGTGGACGGGCCGCGATGGCTTATCGGCACATTTACGAAAACTGAAAGGTCGACGTTTGTCAGGATTGTGTTAGATATTTTTACTTTTGCGAGATTGGCCTCGATGAGATTAGCTCCGCTGAGATTGGCGCCCCTGAGATTAGCGTCGGTGAGATTAGCTCCGTTGAGAAAGGCACCATCGAGATCGGCCTCGCTGAGATTGGCCCCACGGAGATTGGCATTGTGCAGGGCGGCATCACGGAGACCGGCCCCGCGGAGATTGGCGGCAGTGAGGTCGGCCCACATGAGGTCGGCCCGGCGGTGATCGGCTCCGCGGCGGAGATCGACCCCGCTGAGATTGGCATCGTGGAGGTTGGTTTTTCGGAGATCGGCCCCGCGGAGATCAGCGCGGCTGAGATTGGCCCCGCGGAGATTGGCCCCTCTTAAATCGACCCAGAAGAGATTGGCCCCTCTGAGATCGGCCTTTCCGAGATCAGCTCCTCCGAGATCGGCCCTATGGAGATTGGCGTCGCTGAGATTGGCGTCACTGAGATTGGCGTCACTGAGATCGGCCCCGGGAAGATCGGCGCCGCTGAGATTAGCTCCGGCGAGATTAGCCCTGTGCAAGTTGGCTTCGATTAGATAGGCTCCGCCGAGATCAGCCGAACTGAGTTCGGCACTAGTTCCGAGACTTGTCGTACGCCAATCATTCCAAGCGCGTACACCGCTTTTCAGCATCTCCAATTGTTCTTCGTTTGCCATCGATACGCTTTCGTAAGCCCTTAAGTTGTGCTTATGCGAAACATGCCTCGAGTGGATTCCTTACCCCGACTCTGGCCGTGCCTTGATCTCGAGCGCCTTCAAAAGGCGGCTTAACCCAGCATCGAATTTTGTTTGGTCAGTGTCGGCGCCTTGGAAATCTGCAATGACACGCTCCAAAATCGCATCCTTGAGGTTATCGTTTTTGGGCGCCCAGCCTTTGTGCGCGTAGTCGTCGATAGCGACCGGAATTAGGAGTGTGTGACCGCCTTCTTTTGCTTCTCGCCGAAGGGTGAGTTCCATCTCGTTCAAGACACCTGGTCGATCCAACGACGCTTCAGAGCAGATCACAACAATGCGATCCTTCTCGCGCACTTGGTCGCGCATCACATCGCTGATCGCTTGACCGGGCACGGCGTCCTTCTTGAACAAGAATGATGTCACGCCATTCGTTTGCAAGGCTTCCCGAAGCTTGATCGCAAAGGGCTCATCCGGCCCGCCATAACTGATGAAGGTTGAATGCATGAGATTGAACAGTCCGTTGGGATCAAGAGAGCGGAGGGCATCGATCGCGTAGGTCGCGAATATATGGTTCATGCCGGTAGCGACGAGAAAGGACAGCAGGTTTTCGCAATGGAGCGATCGAGCGATAGATCGGTGATCGATGTTGGACGGACTGAGTTGATTTATTGGCACGTTTACGAAGGGTGAAAGGTCAACACTAATTAGGGTTGTGTCAAAAAGTGTTACTTCTTCGAGATTTGCCCTACTGAGATCGGCCCTACTGAGATCGGCCCTGCTGAGATCGGCCGCGTTAAGGTCGGCCCCGCGGAGATCGGCCTCGCGGAGATCGGCCTCGATGAGACCAGCCCCGCTAAGGTCGGCTCCATAGAGATCGGCCTCGACGAGTTTTGCCCTGAAGAGATCGGCCCCGCTGAGATCGGCCCCTCTGAATTCTGCATTGCTGAGGGTGGCCCGGCGGAAATTGGCCCCGCTGAGATCGACCCAGCAAAGATCGGCCTGACGGAGATTGGGTTCAATGTCGTAGTTTTCACTACGCCACTCATTCCAAGCTATGACTCCCTGATTTAATATTGCCAAATGCTCTTCGTTTGCCATTACCGCTTTCCTTGCGCCCTTAAGTTGCGATCCAAAAGTAACACATTCGCAACCTGAAGTGATTTCCTCTCGTTCAATCGATGTACTCATACTCAATCCGGTTGACGGGTTCGTCTGGCGGTACACGTTTGACCGAACAGAGCAACTCAACGAACTCGCGGGGTGAAGTCTCAGGCATGCTTTCAAGAACCAGGTCCGCTTCTGTAATGGCGTTCAACGGCTCGCGGCGCGTGGATACGATACGGATGAGGCCGAGCGGTTTGATCTTCTCGCCCTTCTTCAAGCCCATGGATTTCTCTACCCCCTGAACCACATCTCCCGGCTTGAGAAACCACCATCCAAAACGCCGCGTGACGGTCTTGGTGCGGTTGCGGAATTGCTCCGTTGTCATCGCAAAGCTCATGTTTCTAGGCATGTACTAATTCCAAACCGTTGACTCTCACTGATGAGTTTGTTCTCTTTGTGTTCTCAATGATTGAGGCGCAGTAATGGCGGAAATTCCTGAAGGTGTGAAGGCCCAATTGGTCGCAGACCGGCTTGATACCTATGTGCGGTTTATGGACCGAACACGAGCTGTTGAAAGCAATCCGGCGATTTCCGCCAAATGGGATACGCTTAGAGGTCTGACAGTCGAATTGATCGGCCTCTACCATGACCGTATTCCCGTGGTGCAGAATGCGGCACCGCATTCCACAGGTAAATTCATGATCCCCAGCGAGCGGACGCTTAGTCATGCGCTGCTCAAGAAGGGTTGAGCTAGCTAAGGTTTCACACTGATAGCGAGAACCGGTAGAGTCCTGCCTCTGAAATAGAGGGAGGATGTTATGGTTTTGGTGGAAGCAGTTTATGGGGTGGCGTGGCTGATCTTTGCGCCAATTGAATGGACGGTTCGCGGTTTGGTTGATTGGGCGCCGAACAACAAATTTAAGTTCATCGAAGTTTTCGCTGTGCTGATCGCTGTAACAGCATTCTTCATCGACTATACCGACCGAAAAGAGGAACGCTTGGTTCGTATGTGGAACCTTGCAACGGACAAACGAGAGGGTAACAGCGGTAAAATACCGGCCTTGGAGTTCCTTAACAAACAAGGAAAAGCACTTGAAGGAATTTCGATCCCTAATGCTTATCTTTTTGGGGTCAATCTGAAATCCGCATTTCTTCGAAAAGCCAATTTGAAAAGTGCCAACCTTAGCTTCAGTGATCTCCGGTACGCCAGGATAAGCGGGGGAGTTTTTAGCGAGTCTGAATTGCAATCGGCAAACCTCAATTGGGCTGATCTCTCGAATGCCGACCTTAGAGGTGCGCAGCTTTTGGATGCCGACTTCAGTAATGCAAACCTTAGCTATGCAAATTTCACCGCAGCCGACTTTTATGGCGCATCTCTCCGCAACACAAATATTGGCGGAACAGACTTCCGTAATGCAAAAAACCTTACCCAGCGGCAAATAGATGATGCGTGTATCGGAATTAATGACGCTCCACCGAAGTTGCCCAACCACTTGGCTCCCCCGGCAAAATTTTGTGATCCAGGATTTGGAGACGAAGGTACGGGAGCCGGCAACGCGCCTAAAATAGAGCGCTGAGAAAGGGGAGTGAATTTCTTGCCTCCCGGGCGCACGTACGTGAATACCTAAGGTTTCACACTGATAGCGAGAACCGATAGAGTTTCCTCTCCGTAGGAATAGGAGGTGGGGATGCTTGATAGAGTTAGAGAAAGCCTGAAGGAACTGGTAATTTTCCTTTTTGTCTGGCCCTTCGTATTTATTGGGTTGGTCGGTGACACGGTAGGCAAAACTGGTCCGGCACGGTTTGTGAGAGCGATCGAACCAGCTGTCATCTTGATCGCAATCTTTGCCTTCACGTTGGAGATGTCGGATCGACAAGAGGAGCGGACCGCACGTGCTTGGCAGTTGCTGACCACGGCAGCGCCAGGAAACAGCGGAAAGATTGAAGCACTCGAGTATCTCAACGAAGAAAGTCCAGAGTTGATCCGAAAGTGGTGGCCTTATTCCAAAGCAAAAACGCCCCTTGAGGGGATCGACCTCACGCCTCCAGCGGTGAAAAAGGATCGTGACGGCAAATTGAATCTGCCGCCGGATTTTCGTCGGGATAAATGCCCCGAGCGGGCATTTCTGCTGGGAGTCAAGCTTGCTAACGCTAAACTTTCTGACGCTAAATTGCCGTGCGCGAGATTGAACCAAGCTAATCTTCGTGGAGCCTCTCTCAAAAACGTCGATCTCCGCGGAGCCAATTTGAGCGGGGCCAATTTGACAGGTGCCGACCTCACCGAGGCCGACCTCAGCGGGGCTAATCTCGGCGGAGCCGATCTCCGCGGAGCCAATCTGTATCGCGCCAATTTCAGGTGGGCTTATCTCAATGAAGCTAATCTCAGTGAAGCCAGTCTTTTGGGGGCCAATCTCAACTTGGTCGATCTCAGCGGTGCCGTTCTCCGCGGGGCCAATCTCTTCAAGGCCAATCTCCGTGGTGCCAATCTTAGCGGAGCTGATTTTACGCGTGCCAAGAATCTTAAACAGGAGCAATTTGATGTCGCTTGTGGCACCGCACCGAAATTCCAGCAAAACGGGTTGAGTTGGGATCGGGAACCATGTCCTTGGTAATAATGCTGCCCAGCTCATGCAACGGGCTCCCGTACTTCGGACACCGCCGCACCGACAACCATCTCTTGCCCGTCATAGGGCCTCGCCCATAAGCTGTAGGGATGGATAAGTCCGAACAAAGCGCTGCATTGCGTACCCTTACCGTTGTCTTTGCTGCTGTACTGGCAGGGGGAGTGCTTTTGGCGTTGTTTACTGTTTGGGTGCCGGGACCAGCGGCGAGTGCGAGTGTCACAGAGAGCCTGTGGTCTTTGGACTACTGGGGCTGGAACGAGAGCAAAGAAATACGCAGCGAAATTTGGCGTAACATACTGCTCTCCTTCGCTGCAATAACTGCGCTCGTGATAGGAACGTGGCGCGCAATGACCGCAAGTCGGCAAGCTGATATTACGAACGATCAGGCTCGCATCGCTGAGCGCGGTCACTTCACGGAACGATTTACCAAAGCGGCTGAGATGCTTGGTGAACCCGTCCTTGCAGTGCGTACCGGAAGTATTTACGCGTTGTGGCAGTTGGTTACCGAGTCTCCCAATCAGCACATTGTTGCCGTACTTGAAACTCTTTGCGCTTTCGCACGATTTCCTACAAATGATGCAAACATTAATCCGCCAGGTGACATACCTGAGGCGGCTCTTCCTCATTTGCGTAAAGACGTACAAATCATTCTTGACCTGATTTTTAATGTAAAAAGCCGATACAGAGCGCTCCTTCCGAACGGTTACGAAATTCACTTGGATGGAGCAATTCTCGTTAACGCCAAAATCGAAAACGGTAGCTTTTTTGGCGCTTCTCTTCGCGGGGCTGACCTTTCTGGTGCAAGTGTCAAAGGCACGAGCCTTAAAGGGGTAGATTTTAGCTTCGCAAATCTGAAAGGCGCCGATCTTACAAACTGCAATCTGGCTGGCGCTGTACTTCAAAATGCAAAGGGGCTCACGCAAGCTCAACTCGATGTAGCCCTGGTAGAGGAAGGCGGGAGTCCGCCTGCGCTGCCCGAGGGCTTGAAGCCTCCCGTACGCTTTGGTCCCGAAACATAGCGCTGCAGCGTACAACCGGTCTCCATAACGGTATCCGTTTCTTTTGGGCTCCCCTGTCAGCTGTAGCCCGCCTGTCCGTGGGGTTGTCATACTCGCGCCACCTGTTTGCACCGGCTGACAATCCGTAGCCCCGCTGCTAACCGCTCTTCGGGATCCTCGTGCTTGTTGAAAGCCCGCCATAGAGACTCCGCGAGCGCCCTTCCATCAATCCCGTGTGCTGCAAGGAATGCCTCGTCATCGCCATTGGCGTGGGCGGCTTCATGAGTTGCTCTCGATAGCGGGATGGCCCAACGGTCCTCGTGACGTCGCCCCGCGCCTTTGGGTCTGTCATCCACTGCCCGCATAAGGTGGTGGGGGTCGACAGGGGTATGTCCTGTTACGCAGCAGGGCAGGGACCGGATGAAGTCAAGGTGGGCCTTGCTGTCACCGGGACGTTTTGGTTTGTCCCTTTTGGGTAGACCTTTGTCTATGCGGGGAGGTAAGGCCATCAGTCGGCTCCGCCATTGAAGGAAGCCGCGCGCCAGTCCGTTACAATGCTGTCCCAGGCATCCATGGAGCCTTTGGTGTTGTCCAGATCAGCGCGGCTATCGACGCCGCAATAGGCGCGAACATGCTCTTCGACGGATTGATAGACGGCGCACCCAAACCATTCTCGGAAGTCGTCGTCATTGCACAGTATGCCTGCCTGCTGAGCGCGTGAGAGTTGGGTCCAAGATTGTCTGTTTAGATTCAGGCCGACCGGTTCTTCGTTGTCCCCGATTTCGACAAACGCGCATTGATACCGAACGCCCGGCGTTGCCTTCATCAAGCCGTCGGGAAGCCCGCCCGGCGCTATGGTCAGAACAAGCTTCCAAGTACCGTCCTGCTTTTGTTGGAGTGCGTCTTTCTTGCACTCCACGGGCATAGCGGCGGCGCGGGCTCTGGCGGCGATGCTCGACATTAGAACGGAATTTCGTCGTCTAGATCGTTGCTTGCGGAATTGTCTTCTTCAGATTGTTCCGTGCCATTGGTGAGTGGTGGGAACTCGGTAATCTGTTCCCGTTCCACCCAGGACTCGAGCTCGAACACCGGCTCGAAGCTATCCCCATTCATGCCGGGAATGAGTTCGGTCCCATTGCAGATGAAGATAGGCACGCAACCGGGATGGTCGTCCTTGCCGTCTTCGTACTGTCTGTATGCTGACATCAATCCGGCTTTGGTCGCGCCCGCATTGGAGGTCCATGACCGTGTACCAACGACGCCCGTTAGCTTGGGGTGCTTGCTGGTGCTGAAAACGAGCAGTTCAAAGCCGTCCTTCCAACCCTTGCCGGGGCAGGCGCCGCGCACGCTGTTTTCATCCCAAACGAATGAGGGCGGGCCGCTTTGCGAAAAGAGAATCCAGCCTGTCTTGATGGTGTCGAAATCCATCGCCATGCGGGGATCCCGGATTTCAATGTCGCTGCCGTCGTCCGCACGCACGAAGAAACGTCCCGCCTTGGCGTTGTATTTCAGGAAGGGCGAGAAGTCGCCGCCCGTACTAAGATTGAGTCCCATTGCTAGTTTCCTTTCTTGGTTTGAATAGAGGGCAATGCCCGTAGTTCACGTCTTTGCAGTAGGCGTAGGGTGGGGCGTTGTCCCATGTGTTGCGTCTGACAAAGCCAAACCCTTCTTCTCGTTTGTGTTCGATGCACATGTCTCGCGAAGGCCATTTGTGCGGTATCCGGTTATCGCAATCCTCACAGTAGGTTTCGGCCTGCATGTCGCTTATGCAGCCTTGTTCCCAAAAGCGCGGTTGTAGATATCCGCTGCTTCCAGTGAGCCGCCTTCGATCATGGCTTCGGCATAGGCGCGGACAATGTGGAGGCTGTTTGTTTCGGTATCGTTCAGCGTCTTGCCTTCAATGATCTGACTGGCAAGCATTCGCATGGTGTGGTGGGCGTCGGTTGTGCGGCTCATGCCGGATCGCCCCAAATGGCATAGGCGGCAAATGCGAGCGCGAGCAGCGCGCCGATCACAACAGCGTCTAATGCCCATTCCAAAGGTGTGCGAGGGACGAGTGGGTGTTGGCGGCGGGTGGTCATGATTGATTGCCACCAAGCGCCCGCGCCTTGACGATCAGATCATCCAGTGTGTGCAACGAATCCGTTTCATCTGGTTCGAAGCCGTTCTCACCATCGCGGACTAACCTCGCGATTGTGGACACGAAGCTGTGGAAGTCAGGCGAAGCGGCGAACAGGTCCGCGACCTTGATTGCCTCAATCGTGTTCCCGCCATACGCCACGCCAACTTGTTCGTTGGCTTCGTCGTAAATCGGAACCTCGAAGCGCTCAGAGAGAAGCTCGGTTTCGACGGTATCGCTGCGTTTGAATTTCATGACGCTCTCCTATTCCGCCGCCATAGCTGTTTGGTTCTGCCAATCCAGCATGTCCGCTGTGTCGCGCCATTCTTTGGCCTGCGAGAGGAAATACTCGTGCTTCTCCCAGCGGCCTTTGATCAGGGTGGGGTGGGTTTCATTTTCGAGCGCCTGCCAGTTCAGCATCATGCGGTCTTCGAAATAGTTCTGCTGGAAACGAGCGTCTGCCCAATCGGTTGCCTGCGAACCAAGCGCGGCTTTGAGTTCGTCCTGGGGAATACGTCCGTCGTGTTTGAGTGAAAGCGCTTTGAGTTTTGTGAGTGCTGACATCTCGTTTCCCCTTCTCACTAACGGCTTGTTCGTCGTTGTTCGTGAGAAAATAATACCAAAATGGAATTATGGGTCAAGCATAATAATACCAATTTGGAATTATTATGCTTGACCTAAAAGAAAACCCGGCGCGAAGGCCGGGCTCTTTGATCGGTATGGAGGAGAGATTACTTGTTGTTTCTGACGAAATAGAACGCAATGACAACAGCGATTACCGGCATCATTCCAACCTTTATAAGCTCCAGGGCGTTTTCTGCCGCTTTATCCCAACCGCATTTCGGTTGCGTTGCCGTTTCGCAAAAATAACCCTGCGCTGCAAAAATTGCTAAAGCGCCCAAAAGCACCAAGCTGTAGAGACCAATTAAACTGACCGAAGCAAAGAAGCGAATTTTGTCTGAAAACGCGGCAATTGGCGTGTCCGCTGTTTCCGTTGACTCAACAAGCCGCTGTGCTTGCCGAAGCCGCTCTTGAAGATTTCTCTCCTCTTCTGGCACTATGCCGACGCGTTCTGAACGAACTTCGAGGTTTCGGTTGCGTTGTCCATGAGATCGTCGGACACTTGCATCAGCAGGCTTAATGTCTTCTGTAGTGCCTGCTTTTCTTCTTCCCGCACATTATTCTCAACGCTATTCAGGAGTTCGATTGCATCGAGAATCGTTTGAGCGGATTTTAGAGTGCGTCGTGCGCTTTCCTGAACGGGGCGAAGTGTGAATGTTTTCATTTTCAGACCTTCGGACGGAGAGTTGCGTTTACCTCTAATGGCCCAATGTTAAGTGTGCATGAAAATCTAAAAGAGCCCCCAATTTCAACGGCTTTCATGCCGAAATTATGTGTAACTGGCTCTCTCTTCAGGCTCCCATCATAGTGCATGATGACCGCATTTGAAACAGCCTTGGTCGGGTCAACGGTTAGCTCTATGTTGATATCGTGAGGATCTGTGTCGTTTGCAATAGTGGCGGTGCCAAAGAATGTAACACCGCCCTGGTCCGCTCCCTCGATCACCCCGTTGGTCAGGCGAACGTGCGCATCGCCAATTTGATAGAAGCCGGGCGCTACATCGTGGATGTCGGAAACGATTGCGACTTCGTACTCACCGTCATACTTCGTTATATCTGGCATCGCCGTCCCCTTCGCGATTTAGCTTAAATGGCAAGAACTGCTGAGCGCAACCTATTCGCTCGCCAAACCCGCAAGTCAAAACGTCAAACGCCCTCGTTACATAGTGGACAGCGGTAATCGTTACGCCTACTGTATGGTTGTGAAGAATATTCCATTCCAACGAAATGGTGCAAGGCCGATTTCTCTCACTGAAGAGGAGTCGGACGATTGTTGGCAGACGCGTGCGGAATACACTCTCGCGGATTTTCTTGAAATGGAGAGTGGCACCGCTCTTGAGGAGGAATTTGAGCGCTGGCTGAGTCGGGGTAACGATGTTAGCCGGACTGCGAAGTGTGTATCGCATTTAAAGGGAATACTAAACGTTGCTGGTATCGAGAACCCAATGGGTTATCGGTTTGCGCATCACAAAGATAAAAGCTTGATCGGATGCGAGCTTATAGAGCTGTGGCAATGGGAGGGGCATTACCTGCCAGGCTCCCTAGAGTACATGGCGTGCCGAGACAGTGGAATACCAGCGTGCCATCAGATTGAACAGAACATAGCAGGAGTTTACCGGTTTTATCGACGGATCATGTTTCCGGCAGAGGCCGGGATTTACATATTCTCGCGGCAGCTTATTGAAAGCGAGGCAGTATGATTAAAGGTGAGGGAAAGCGCAGAACAACGCGGCCTGGTGAAATACAAATGAGGTTCGACCTTAACATACCAGCCGCGTTTGAAGCTGAACCGGACCAAGGGTTGAGGGACCTGTACAAGATCTATTTGGATGGGATCGCTTACCCTGATGGGATTCGCTCTTCAGCGATCCTCGACAACGTTTACAGCGCGACAGGCAGGCTTAAGCAAAGCCTTTCAATTGTTGACACCACCTCGTCGAGTCCACGCGGGTTTAGGGTTTTGCGCCATGGGTTGCAGAGCAATTTCGAATCTCTGGAAGGTCTTTATATAGGTGATTTCCCAACATCTCTGAATGCGGCCACCAAAGAGACAGAGTATTGGTACGCGGTTCTTAGGCGGCGCGCATATTTCCAGGAAATACACCAGTGGCGTTCCGGCTTCGGCAGCAGGCATTACGTGAAATTTATGTTCCCCGTTTGCGACCAGTTGGGAGTTGTTAACTACATAATTAGCGCATCTCGAATTGCCGATAAATCAATTGTACCGTTAAGCAGCACCCTGGAGCGCCCGATCTTGGTTGCTTAGATCGCGTGTCTCGGAGCAGAATTGTAAAATTTCATCCTTGGACCGCCAAAGGAAATACATATCTACATTGCCACGTCCAGGATGAGTCCCTGTCGTTAAATGTAGGGCATTGGGCCAGCCAAGGTTGGTTTCGCCCCAATTCGCCATAGTAGTTCTGATCAAGCACGTATAATAGTCGGCGCGAAAATGTCGTAAGGCAAAGATGTTCCCAAGCCTGCTAGTCCAGGCGGCAAGATTTTTTCCTCTCCAGTCCGGATGAACCCAAGATCCGCCACCGTACCCAATTCTCCCAGAAAGCCGGGGAGGGGCGTGCACGAAGCCGTAGGGGTCAGCAGTGAGGCGAGGAGATCTGTTGCCCCATAAAAGATAGGTTGTAACAAATTCTTGAATGAAATCCTCTTCTGCTTTGAGGTATCGCGCCCCGACAAACGCTATCGAGTCGCCCGCCGCAGTATCGAACGAAATCCAAAATCTATCACTCTCCCGGATGTCATTTAGGATGGGATCGAGCGCTAAAGACAAATTTCCAACGCCCGGCGCTGCGTTGTGCAGTCGCCTCCATTCAATAAAGTCTGTGTGAATTGAAAGCGATAGCCCAAACCTAGCTATCTGCTCTTGGACAAATTCCAAATATCGTTGTGTGAGATCAAATTCGGATTGTGTGAGTAAGCACATATGAACCCCATTTTATATGGTTAACGGGGGCAAGTTTGGCATATTTTGTGCGTACTCTCGCGATCGACTGTATGGGCTATCGCTCGCCCTTGACCTCTCTTAGGTGATAGCGATGGATTTGTTTTAGAATTCCTGAGTGCTCCGCCTCAGGCTCATTAATGGTGTCGTCGTAAGCCATCAAGATTAATTCCGCTAAAACTTTGGGCTCAGGGTCGTAGCCCGCCTCTTTGTTTGCTCGGATAATTTTTACAATTAGGCCGGCAAAATGATCCTTATTCAAAGACGGGCCGGTGTCCTGCGGGGTTGAGGAATTTGGGTACTCTTCGAACAGTTCACCGGGGCCGCACCCTAAGGCCTCCGCAATTTTGTAGATGCGTTCGAAGGATTTGTTCCTCTCACCTGCTTCTATGCGCTGGATGGTGGGAGCGGCAACACCAACGAGATCAGCGAGCTGTTCTTGGGTAAGCCCCTTCGCTTCGCGTAACGCCTTGATTCTAAGTTTGCCCCTGACCATGAATTCATACTGGCAGGAGTCGTTCCAGGGCGCGCCGTCCAAAACGGTAATTTTTTGTTGCATCAATAATACCAAAATGGTAGTTGTGAATTATGCAACTAGACACCTACCTGCAAGAACAGAAGATTTCCAAATCGGATTTTGCAGATCTGATTGGCGTCTCGCAGGCGGCAGTAAGCCGATACACTTCCGGAAATGAATCGAAAAAGCGGCTGCCCGAGCCCTCTGTAATGAGGAAGATATTCGAGGTGACCAGCGGCGCTGTTCAGCCAAATGATTTTTACTCAGTTAATGCAGCATGATCTCGCCATGCCCTGAACTTATCCCGTACGAAAGCGGCCCCACACTGCACAACGTTATCCAGGTTGGTAAGCCGGGACACAGGGGAGGGGACAGGGACAAGCGTCCCGGCTTCACTGTCACACAGTCTTGCAAAAGCCAAAGCCGCTTCCGGTTCGGAAAAGTGCGCCGCCACAACGCGGGTGAGGGTGGCGATGTCTCGCATGACCGTGGCGGCTTCAAGTTCGGGGTTCATGACCAAAACATGACCCGCGCCACTGCCACGGTCACCTTGCAAAGCAAAACAAATTTCAGTTCACGGAGTGTTCCATGCGCCAACTAGCCGGTAGCGATTACTTGCGCCTCAAGTCGGAGTTCAAGCGCCTCGTTGGCAGGGTAGGCGGGTTGGAGGCGGCTGCCAGTCTCACTGACGTATCATTCCAACGGATCAGCGATTACGGCAACCCGCATAAGGAATGCGATTGGCCGCGCTGCGATGTCGTAATGGACCTTGAGTCATTCGACGGCGCGCCTTCTGTCTCAGCATTTATGCAGGAACACGCCTCACAAAACGCTCGCCCTTCTGCCGGTCATGATCCCGAAGAATTCCTCATGCATATCCAAGCGGAGATTGGGGACGTGGCCCGCGTCACGATAGATGCGGCCACGGACAAGCGCTGGACG
>JAJFJB010000443.1 GCA_021774435.1 Alphaproteobacteria bacterium | reverse complement strand
CTGCGTCGACGTGAAAGCAGCGCTGTGAAACTCAACTCGGCGCTCCAGCACCACGACCAAGGTATTGATGCCGCAGGAACCGCCGAGCATCAGGCACAAATTCACCGCACCGGCGCCGCGAGTTAGTTGAGATGCTGGAAGTGCCGCCAATGCGGCGCTGTTCAAGGACGGTGAAATTAGAGCGACCCCAACCCGTCCCACGAACAGGTAAAGTGCAATATTCCAGAAAACTGTATCGACGTCGGAATCCGCCATCAGGATGACACTGGCTGCAAAGATAAACAGACCAACGATTATCACAGTGTGGGCTGGGAAGCGATCCGCCAACCGTCCCGTGATCGGCAGGATAAACGCAGCCGCGATACTGCCCGGCAGCAACAGAGAACCCGCAACGGTAGCCGTATAGCCTTGCACGATTTGACCGAACACCGGGAAGATATAGACGGTCGCGAAGCTGCCAAATCCAAATAGAAAAGACACGGTTACCGCGGTTGAGAAGCGTGCGTTCTGGAACAGGCTGAGGTCGAGCAAGTTCCCTTCGGGCCGTCGTTGCGACAGAACGAAACCGATGAAGGAGATCACAAAAAACAAGATCAGTAATAGGATTCCATTCGATCCCCACCCATCTCGCTGCCCATTGCCGATAACCGTCATCAGACAAAATACCGTGGCGCACATAAACGCGTAGCCGATAAAGTCAAAGGGACCCGCAGGCTCGGTTTGTGGGCGGTCTGGAATAAAGAAAGCGCCCAAGACAAGGGAGAGCAGTGCGGCTGGGATAGGCACGAAAAAGATATAGCGCCAATTCAGCGCATCTATCGTAATACCCCCGATTGCCGGACCCAGTCCCAAGGCAATTACAACGCCCATGCTAAACAGTCCCATAGCAGTCCCGCGCTTTTCGGTCGGGAAAACCTGGAAGAGCACCACCATGATCATGGGCTGAATGATACCGGCTGCAAAACCCTGCATGACGCGGCCAAGAATGATCGTGTCGAGCGTTGGCCCAAATCCGCATACGAAGCTGCCAGCGCAAAACAATAGAATTGACAGTGCGAAAGCCGTGCGTTGTCCGACCCGGGCAATAAACCAATTATTAAGAAGCAGGCTTGTGACAGTCGTCGCAATAAACGCCGTCGAGAGGAATTGCGCCTTATCCTGGCCCACTCCGAAAGCGCCCATCACGTGCGGTATGGCAACATTCACCATGGTGCTCGAAAACACCATCGTAAAGAACGCAGCCAGTCCCGCAACCGTGACAAACCATCGGTAGATCGGACCATAGCGGTCAAACAGGGCTTCGCTACTGCGCGACATAATCGCCTCGCCGCTCAGCCCCGCCGCCGGCGGGTTCTAATTTTCATGGCACTATCCAATTGATCGAGCAACCGGTGCGCCTGGCAGTTTCCGGTTACGCACGCTCAATCAATTGGTACATCACACCGTGGCCATCCTTGGGATGGATGAATACCTGTGTCCCCGCTTTGATGATCCGCGCGCCATTCGCTTTCATTTCCGCTGACGCTTCCGCCAAGTTATCTACGGCCAATGCGACCAAATGCACCCCTTCGCCATACTTCTCCAGCGCATTACCAATCGCGCCGCCTTCTCCCAGCGGTTCCGCCAGTTCTATGAAGCGGCCTTCATCGCCAAGCGGAACAATGGCCCTCGTCATACCCAGATTGGGTATCGCATCGGGTCCCTTACTGGCTTTCATACCGAGTTTAGTTTCGTAATCTTTCAGACTCTGGTCGAGATCATTGACCCGGACCACGATATGATCGATCCATTTCGGCATTCTTCTTACTCCTTAAATGCTGTTTTCAGCGAATCTGCGAACAGTTTATCGCGCTGTGCCGCGAAAACAGAGCAGAGATTTTTCATTCTATAGAAGAATTATCGTGGACGAGTTTGAGAACCGTTTTCGCAGCAGTGTCAGGTAATTGTCACCGCTACATCACTATTGACGAAAATCTGCGCGCCGGAATCTGCATTTTCGAAAACCGTATAGCCGTTTATTTCCGCGATAGTCGTGGTGCCCGTATTGACCCAGCCCGCTCCGGCGTCAACGGTGTCGCCCGTATCGCCGTCTATAATCAAATCGTTGTCCGAACCCGTTATTGAATTGGTCCCACCGGTAGCCGAAAGAACGGTGTCGAGATCGATAACAAGGCCAACCGTGCCGGTTCCCGAGATATCGATGCGCTCAATATTGGAAAGTTGATCGCCCCGTAGTGTCGTGAGATTGAAAGTTAAGTCGCTATCACCAGTGAAATCGATCAAATCGAAATCGGCACCGCCGTCCAGACGTCCGAACCCAACATCGGCTGCGATGAAGATATCGTTCCCAGCACCGCCATGCATCAGATCGGTGTCACCACTGCCATCGATGGTATCGTCGCCCGCCTTAGCGAGAATGACATCTACCCCGCTTGTACCTGTCAGTGTCGTTCCCGTGTCATCACCCAATACCGTGACTGTCCGGCTGACGAGAGAAACGCCCGTGGCATTGTGTGTAAGGTCGAGGATGAAATCATCCCCTGTTTCGAGACCGGTAACCGAATCGAAACTCCCAGCTAGGGTGCCGGCCGATGTGTCAATAATCTGAAAGCTATTGCCATCGCCGACGGAAAAAGTGCCGACTTCACTCACATCGAGCGTGCCACCCAATGTCAGCGTGCCCGTCACGGCCAGCTGGTCATGTTCGGTTCCCGCGGTTGTGCCCCCCAAATCAGTCAACAAACGACTGGTAAGATCAAACGATATGTCACCATCCGCTGTCGCAACACCGAATCCGGTACCGATATTAATAATACCACCCGCGTTCTGGATCGAGGCGGCTGTCGTCATGCTGATGGACGCGCCATCGCCAATACCGATTGTCCCGCTATTGACCAACGCAGCATTGTCCAGGGTTAAAACCACCGCATCCTGAATTTCTATCGTTCCAATATTTACAAAGGTCCCACCGACACCCGGGTCAATTTCCGAATCCGTCAGAACATCTAATAGACCGCTATTCGTAGCATCCGCGCTCGCCACTGTGCCGCCGGACAAAGCCATAGTTCCACTATTGGTGAACTCGGCAATATCGATCACATTCGACAAAGTCGATGCCAACGCGGCATGGGTGAACGCGCCTGCGCCCGTCAACGTGCCGCCGAAAGCCACCGAAGATCCGCTCTCGGCAATCAGCGTGCCATCGACAATGGTATCCAGGACGGTCAGCGTCGAGCCGCTCAAGGCTGATACCGCCGTGGACGCAGCAATCGTGTCCGCCGTCAGGTTGAAAGCATTTGCGAAAGTGTAGGCGCCGCCGCCCGCCAAAATCTTCGAGCCCAATAAGTCGAGCGCACCGCTCACTTCCGTCGCCAAAGAACCCGAAACATCATATTGCCCGTCGACGGTCGACACCGTACTTGTATTCACGGTTACGACATCAAGAACGCCAAGGCTTCCCAATGTCGCCGCACCGGCAATCAACAGGGTCCCGCCGCCAGTCACCGTGCCATCGATCGACAAATCCGAACCGCTCGCGGCAATCAGCACACCATCGACAGTTGTCGTCGACACGGTCAGTGTCGAGCCGCTTAATGCCGACACCGTCGTCGAGGCCGCAACCGTATCGTCCGTCAAATCAACGTCATTCGCGAAGGTGTAGGCACCGCCACCTGCCAGGGTCTTCGAACCCAAAAGATCGAGCGCACCGCTCCCTTCGGTCGCCAAGGAACCCGAAACGTCAAACTGACTGTCGTCCGCCGACAAGGTTCCCGTGTTCACGGCAACCACATCGATCAAACCAACCGTGCCAAGTGCCGCCGAACCGGCTATCGAAAGGGTCCCGCTGCCCGTCACCGTGCCATCAATCGACAAATCAGAACCATTCGCGGCAATCAGTGCGCCGTCAACTGTGGTGTCCGATACAGCCAGAGTAGAGCCATTCAATGCCGACACTGTTGTCGATGCCGCTACCGTATCCGCCGTCAAATCGAAGTCGTTTACGAAGGTGTAGGCACCCCCACCCGCTAAGGTCTTGGTGCCAGACAGATCGACTGTGCCCACACCTTCCGTTGCCAAGGATCCGGACACGTCGTACGTGCCATCACCGGTCGATACCGTTCCGGCATTCACGGCTACCACATCCAAAACGCCAGCCGTGCCAAACACGGCGGAACCGAAAATCGATAGCGCCCCGCCGCCCGTCACCGTGCCGTCGATCGATAAATTCGAGCCGCTAGCCGCAATCAGCGTGCCGTCAACTGTTGTATCCGATACGGTCATGGTCGTGCCGTTCAACGCCGATACCGTCGTCGAAGCCGCGATAGTATCCGCTGTCAAATTGGCATCATTCGCGAATGTGTACGCCCCCCCGCCCGCCAGTGTCTTCGAACCCGACAGGTCGAGCGCCCCGGTCCCTTCCGTCGCCAAGGAACCCGAAACGTCAAACTGGCCATCGACCGCCGATATGGTGCCTGTATTCACAGTCGCAATACCAAGAACACCAAGACTGCCAAACGTCGCCGATCCGGCGATCGAGAGGCTCCCTCCTCCAGTCACGGTGCCATCGATCGCCAAATCTGAACCGCTCGCAGCATTCAATGCGCCTTCCACAACGGTGTCGGACACGGTTATTGTCGAACCACTCAACGCAGACACTGTTGTCGATGCCGCAACCGTATCCGCTGAAAGATCAAAATCGTTTGCGAAGGTATACGAGCCGCCGCCTGCCAATGTCTTGGAACCCACGAGATCGACTGAGCCGACACCGTCCGTCGCCAGCGATCCTGATACGTCATACCGGTCATTGCTTGTCGTAACCGAACCAGAATTGACGGCCGTCAAATCCAGCGCCCCGTTATTCGCAAAGGCGACAGAGCCACTTATTGAGAGCGTTCCCGCGCCCGTCAACGTACTGTCATCAAGTACGATCTCCGACCCTGCACTCAATGTCAGGTTCGGTGTTTGGTCGAATACGGCGCCACCTGACAGTTCGAGCGTACCAGACGTGAAGGTCAACGCGCCGGTGTTCGAGGTCTCCCCGCCGGCAAGCTCCAGAACACCGGCTAAGGCGATATCGCCCTCATTAAGGAAGGTACCGCCACCGTCCTGTTGCAGGGTTGCGCCATCATCGACGGAGATTGTCCCACCCGACGCATTGCTTACCGTCGTCGCCAACAGTGACGCCGTACCGGCGGTCACCGCGACCAGTCCCGCGTTCAACAAACTGCCACTGCTGTCTGTCAAGGCCGCATCGAAGACGGTGCCATCCAGCGATACGGTTCCGCCGGAGGACAGCCCGATATCATTTGCGGTCACCGACGCATTGGCGATCGATATCGAGTCATTATTGGTAAAGGCCCCCGCGATTGCGGCATCCGACGTGAAGTTCACATCGCTCTGATTAACAAATGTCCCATCGCCCGCGATGTCACCACCTTCGAACAGGAATTTAGCCGTGGACAATGTAAACGTCACGCCGGAACCGATATTGAAGTCGCCTGCAAATCGGGCCTGCCCGCTTCCCGTAAAAACACTGCCTGCTGCAACATCGAACGTTCCATTGGCAACAGACAAGGTCCCGGTCGTATTCAGGTCGATTGTGCCGCTGTGTGCCAACAGGCCGTTGTCGAATGTCAATACCTGCCCGTTCTGGGTTTCGATTGTGCCGCTGTTCCTCAGCGTGCCGCCGGCCCCTGGATCAGCGACCGCACTCGCAGTCACATCCAATAATCCACTATTTTCAATATTCAGGCTCGCCAGCGTGCCACTGGAAAGTTCAAGCGCGCCGCTGTTCGTTAATGTCGATACGTCAATCGTTGCTGACAATGTCGACCCTGCCGCCGCATGATCGAAAGAGCCGGCGCCGGTGACGTCGCCGCCAAATACCACCGCAGAACCGCTCGCCGCTATCAATTCGCCATCGACCGTCGTATCCGACACGGTCATCGTCGATCCACTCAACGCAGACACCGTCGTGGATACCGCGACCGTGTCCGTCGTCAGATCGAAATCATTCGAGAAGCTGTAAGCGCCGCCGCCTGCCAATACCTTGGAACCCACGAGATCGATCGAGCCGGCCCCTTCCGTCGCAAGCGATCCCGATACATCGTATCGGTTATTGCTTGTTGAGACCGAACCGGAATTGACCGCCGTTAATGCCAGTACGCCATTATTCGCAAAGGCAACCGAGCCACCAATCGAGAGCGTACCCGCGCCCGTCAAAGTACTGTTATCAAGCACGATCTCCGAACCTGCACTCAACGTCAGATCCGGTGTCTGATCGAATACGGCGCCGCCGGACAGGTCGAGCGTACCAGCCGTAAAGGTCAACGCGCCTGTATTCGCAGCCTCTCCGACCGTGATCTCCAGCACGCCGGATAAGGCAATCTCACCTGCATTCAAGAACGTGCCGCCGCCATCCTGCCGCAGTGTGGCGCCGTCATCGACGGAAATTGTCGCACCCGAGGCGTTACTGACCGTCGTCGCGGATAAGGACCCTATACCAGCTGTTAGCGACACCAATCCGGCATTCAACAATACGCCACTGCTGTCCGCCAGGCTCGCATCCGAGCTGCTTCCGTCCAACGTGAGCGTGCCACTCGACGTCAATTCAATTTCGCTCGCCGTCACCGACGCGCCGTCAATGGAAAGCGTGCCTTCGTTCGTGAACGCGACGCCAATGGCACCGTCCGCTTCGAAACCCACGTAACCTTGGTTGATCAATGCGCCGGGCCCGGTGATATCGCCGCCCTCGAATACAAACTCCGTGGAGGACAGTGTAAATGTCACGCCCGTGCCGATATTCAAATTGCCAGAAAATCGCGCTTGGCCACTCCCGTCGACCGCACCACCCGCGCCGAGGTCAAGCGTCCCACCCGCTATCGACAGGGTGCCGCTCGCATTTAGATCGATTGTCCCGCTATTGGCCAGTACACCCGCACCAAAGGTCAAACCGATGCCATTCTGAATATCAACCGTGTCGCTGTTCGTGAACGTCCCGCTCGACCCAGGGTTAACCGTAGACGCCAAGACGATATCCAGATTGCCGCTATTGACGAAATCGGCACTCGCGACGGTCCCGCCGGAAAGGATAAGGCGTCCGCTATTCGTCAGCTTCGAGACATCGATCGTGCTCGACAGTGTTGAACCTTGGACGGCATGCTCAAACAGGCCCGTCCCCGTCAAGGTGCCGCCATAGGTCACGGATGCGCCGGTTTCAGCGATTAAAGTGCCATCGACAACGGTGTTGGTAAGCGACAATGCCGAGCCGCTTGTCACCGAAACCGTCGTTCCCGACGCAACCGTATCCTCCGTGAGGTCAGTATTTACGGAGAAGTCGTATAACCCGCCGCCAGCTAGAACATTCGCACCTGTCAGGTCGATCGTCCCGCCACCTTGGAATGTCAATGTCCCGGCAACATCGTACTGGCTGTTGTTCGTCGTCAGATCGCCGAAATTGATAATGTCGACCGCCGCGACGCCATTGTCGAAGACAAGATCGCCGCGGTTCCTCAATGTGCCGGTGCCCGAGACCCGCGCCGCGGTTGCGCCGCCATCCCCCAGCCCCAGCGTGCCAAGCGTTCCAATTGTAACATCCGCGCCGAGATCAAGGGTACTTCCGCCATTCAGGCCAAGGCTGCCACCGTCATCAATATCGAGATCGCCTGCCGCATGGGTGAAAACCGTATTTAGCAGCGTCAGGTTGCCATTCGCCGTGACGGCTCCGGTATTCTCTACCTGCGTTGGCGTGCCGGACGCCGCGCCTATCGCAAGATCGCCACCATTCTCGATTTCGATTTCACCAGCATTTACAAGCGTCCCACCGCTCTTCTGCAATGTCGCACCATTTGCTACCGTAATCGTACCGCCTGAGGCATTATTCACGGTCGTGCCGATCAGAGAGCCCGTGCCGCCAACCACGGAAACGGCACCGGCGTTCAGTAACACGCCGCTACTGTCTGTCAGGCTGGAGTCTGCGCTACTCCCATCCAATGTCACCGTGCCGCCCGATGACAACCCAATACCGTTTGCGGTTACCGATGCGCCTTCGATCGATAACGCGCCTTCGTTCGTAAGCGTACCGGCGACCGTACTATCTGCAGCGAACCGAACGGCGCTTTGGTTCACCAGTGAACCATCACCAATGATTTCGCCGCCGTCGAACACAAATTCTGTGGACGACAGCGTGAATGACACACCCGTGTCGAGACTTAGGTCGCCTGCGAACAGCACCTGGCCAGCGCCGGCCAGCACGCCATCTGTCTCCAGGTCCAGCACACCACCAACGACCGACAAGGTGCCACTGGTATTCAGATCTATTGTACCGCCATGCTCGAGCCGTCCATTTTCAAGCGCGAGGACGACGCTGTCCTGAATATCGATCGTGCCACTATTGGCAAACGTCCCGCTTGCTCCAGGGTTCAATACCGAAGCCGATACCGCTTCAATATTGCCGCTGTTGAAAACGTCCGCGCTCGCCAGCGTCCCGCCGGAAAGCGACAATGCGCCACTGTTTGTCAGGCTCGATACATCTATCACGCTCGTCAATGTTGAACCTTGTGCCGCGTGCGTGAAGATACCGCTACCCGTCAACGGACCGCCGAATACAACCGTTGAACCACTCTCAGCGATCAATTCACCCTCGACTGTAGTATCGGACACTGTCATCTCGTCGACGCTCGCCGCGGCCACTGTCGTTTATGCAGAAACAGTGTCGTCGGTAAGATCAAAATCATTAGAGAAAGAAAAGACGCCGCCGCCAGACAGGACCTTCGTTCCGGAAAGATCGACGGAACCGGCCCCCTCCGTAGACAATGTACCTGAGACATCATATCGGTCGCCGCCTGTAACAACTGCGCCCGTATTGATGACATCGGCATCTAACTGTCCGCCGTTGAACAGCAATTCACCCTGATTTTCCAGTGTAACCGAGCCGCTAATTCGCTCGACCGCGCCAGTGCCGTCGCCCAGGCCGATCGTACCCGATGCATTGACCGTAAGACCTGCGTCCACATCTAGGGTGCTGCCATCGGCCAATGAGAGACTGCCGCCAGATGCGATATCAAGCGTTCCCGCACTGTGCGTCAAAACGGTATTGCGGAGCGTAAGCCCGCCACTGACGTCAATAGCACCGGAATTCCCAAAACTCGCCAAAAGCGCGCCAGCTTCACCAATTTCCAGAGCGCTGGCAGAGGCAACATTAAATTCACCGCTGTTAAGGATCGATAGGCTGTTTCCCGCTGCCGCCTTGATGCTGCTACTCGCGGCCGACACCACGGTAAGACTGCCCGCGTTATCTATGTCACCGATGATCGCCAGTGAATCCGTAGACGCCGCGCCACCAAAAGTTACAACGCCTGCTGCCTGGTTACTCAGTGTGCCCGCACCAAACTCAAGACTAGCCGTGTCACCGGCATCGCCATTCGCATTCAACGCAACAATACCAGCGTTTGAGAATGCCCCAGTGACGTTCAACTGCGCGTCGCCGGCGCCATCCGTTTCGATCGCCATTTCGCCGCCAAACTGATTTTCAACCGCGCCGTCAATCTGATGCGCACCATCCGTGGCGTGAACCGATGCACCATTTTCATTCGTCAGCGTCGCAGTACCGAGATCGAACGTTGCTGTGTTCGCCACGTCGCCGGTGAAGGAAACGGTGCCAGCATTCGCGAAATCCGATTGATGAACAAAGGCCGCGTCAGCGCTATCGGCTACCAGCGATAAAGTCGACCCCGCCTCGTTCGCGAAGGCGCCGGTGACTTCGACCAGATCGTTATCGACCCGCAACGCCCCGCCGGACTCATTCGTGAAACTGGAAACTGCAATTGTCCCGCCCGACATGGTAAGGAATGCGCGGTTGGTAAAGGATCCAGCACCAATCAAATCACCATCAATGAAGCGTAATGTCGGAGACGCAGCGGTCGAAGCGAAATCCACCCCGGCGGCAACCTCCAGCGCTGAGGAGAAAGAGATGTCGCCTTCGCCAGCCAAGACACCACCAGACTGCAAAGACAGGGTGCCACCGACGATCGCAACTGACGCACCAAGCGCAACGTCCAAGACACCGCTATGCTGCCAGGTGCCATCGCGGAAGGTGAAGATTCCCGCATTCACGTCGACCAGCCCGAAATTTTCGAATATCTCACCAGCGTCCAGATCAAAGGTGACATCGACCGCTGCCGCGATTTCGCCACCCGAGAAATTAGTAATGGCACTACTGGTTACGAGCGCGGCATTGTCGATGAAGGACAGCGATCCCCGGTTCAGGAGAGTGCTGCTGTCCAATGTCGCGCCGGTTACCGTTATATCGCCGGAATTGTCCAGCACCCCATCACCCGCAATGACAACGCCCGATCCAGCGTTGATCACACCGGCGCCTTCTAACCGCAACTCCTTCGTAATCTCAAGCACGGAAGAAATATCGAGCGCGCCGTCCTGATGGATAAACGTTACATCGATGACATCATCTTCAAAGTTGAGGTCGCTCTGATTGAAGATCTGCCCGGAGCCTGTCAGCGTTTTCGATGCATCCAGATCGATGAACCCGCTTGCCGTCAGTGTCAAATCGTCATTGATGCGATAAAAATTGTCGGTGGCGCTCAGGTTACCTTCATTCACCAGGGCGACAGCAAGCGTCCCGTTGTTGAAAACGATATCGCCCTGGTTCGTCACCAGGGCGGCGCCTTCGATTGTCCCCTCACCGCCATCACCGACGTTGATCGTGCGGTTCGCCAACAATGTGAAATTCGTCTGGAAGTCGACCGTCGACGAACCGCCGATGTCCAGCACACCACCTTCACCAAATGACAAAACGCCGCTGTGCTCTAAAGCGGTATTAAGCAAATTCAACGATCCATCGATCGATAGAGTCCCGCCATTACTGAAGGCGATCGGCGCCGCGACCGAACCGACTGCCATGGCTCCCGTTTGGGCAATCGAAACCAAACCATCATTCTCGATATCGCCAGCCTCTTGTCGCAGCGTTGCGCCACCATCCACCGTGATCCGGCCAGTTGCTGCATTCCGGATCGTATCGCCGCCAAGAGATGCCGCCCCACCCGAAATTTTCAGTAATCCTGCATTCAGCAAAATACCGCCGGCATCTGTCAGGCTTGCATTCGTCCCGCTACCATCGAGCGTGACTGTCCCGTCGGCCTCTAATTCAATACCTGTCGCGGTTACGTCGACACCCGAAATCGACAATGTCCCTTCGTTCGAGAAGGACGCGGCAATATCAGTATCCGCGGTGAAGTTGACTTGGCTCTGATTAACGAAAGCGCCACTGCCGCCAATGTCTCCGCCTTCAAAAACGAACGTTGGGGTATTCAACGTAAAGATCGCACCGGATTCGATTTCCAAGTTGCCTGTGAACCGTGCCTCACCGCTGCCGCTGAAACTCGCACCGCTCCCCAGCTGCATCACACCGCCGGCAACGGCAAGCGTGCCGGTCGAATTCAGATCGATATCGCCGCTGTGCGCGAACAAACCTTCGGAAAATGTCAGTACGGCACCATCCTGGATTTCGACGTTACCCGTGTTAAATGCTGCTCCGGCCGCCCCAGGATCTAGAACCGAGGCGGAAACCACATCCAGGTTTCCGCTATTGGTGACGTCGGCACTCGACAAAGTCCCGCCGGACAGCGTCAATTCGCCGCTATTCGCGACCGTCGCAATATCGACAATTGTAGAAAGTGAAGAGTTACCTGCGTGACTTAAAACACCGGCACCAGACAAGGCCCCCGCAAAAAAAACTTCGGTTCCCGCTGCTGCGCTGAGTTCCCCGTCAACCGATGTGTCGGAGACCGTTACTGTAACTCCATCCACGACCGATGCGGTCGTTGATACCGATACGCTCTCGGCTGTTAATTCGGCATCGACGGAGAACGCAAAGGTTCCACCACCCGCCAAAATTTTTACCCCAGCCAAGTCAAGCGAGCCGGCGCCTTCCGTGGACAGCAAGCCAGCAACGTCGTATTGGCCGTTATCGGTCGTCACAGTTCCCTGGTTCACCAGGCTGGTGGCGAGAACGCCGTTGTTAAAAACCACGACGCCTAAATTTTCGAGAGCTGCCACGCCATCAATCCGCGCCGCCACGGCCCCACCATCTCCCAAACTCAGCGTGCCGAGGGCACCGACCACCGCAACCGTATCGAGCGTCAGCGTACTGCCATCGGACAGACCGAGGCTGCCGCCATTGTCGATTTCGAGGATTCCGGTATCGTGACTGAATGCCGTATTGCGGAGCACAAAGTCGCCCTGCACCGAAACAGCACCGGTATTGGCAAAGGTCGTCACATCACCGGACGGATCCCCGACAACGACGGCGCCGCCGCCGGCAATATCAAACTGCCCGGCATTCGTCAGCGGATCACCGCTAGCGTGATTCAGTGTACCACCGTTAACGGCGATCGTGCCGCCAGACAAGTTTTCAACGGCGCCCGAAATCGATTGCACACCGCTATCCACGGCAACGGTGCCCGTGTTGGATAATGAGCCGTTCAGAATATCGATGTTGCTGGTCGCCGTATCACTGGCAAGCGTGATTAAACCATCATTGAACAGCCCGCCATCGGCAATGAATGTGGCATCCGCATTCGTGGATGCGATCGATATCGTGCCGCCGACAGTATTGGTAACCGCAGCTGTGACCGTAGCGTCGCCATCGACGACACTGACGAAACCGTCATTTCCAAAGACGTCAGCCTCGAGCGATGCGCCATCTTCAAACGAAATAGCGCCCGCATTGGTCAACGTATCCACATCGGCTTGCAGCACGGCCGAATTCAGCGCCGTGAACGTATTGCCTGCACCCGTTACCGCCCATATGCCTTCCGTCGTGACGCGGTCGTCCCCATTGCCCAGAACCGACACCGTACCCGTGTCTGAAATTTCCCGAACCAACTCGGTCGTCGCGGTGAAACCATTCGCGCCATTGCCCGAAAGATCGATCACTTCGATCGCGCTGGTTCGTGCCAACGAGGTGGCATCGAGTTCCTGTCCTGCCCCCGCAGCGAGCAGCACATCAACACCGGAGCCTCCATCGATCGTGGCGTCGGTCTCATCAAAAGTAATTCTGTCGGCGCCCCCTGCGGCGAAAATGCTATCACTGCCGAGCCCGCCGTCGATCACGTCGGCACCGCTGCTGCCCAGAATTGTATCATCGCCACCACTGGCGCGAATTTGTTCGATATTGACAATTTGCTTGGCGATACTTTGTCCGCCGACCGCCAACGCTGTTCCGTTTTCCAGGTTTAGAACGATACCGACGGTGACTTCTGACAGGTCCAATACGTCGAACCCATCGCCCCCGTCAAAGATGTCATCGTCATTGCCGACACCACCAGCAAAGATGAGATCGTTACCAGCACCACCATCAATCAAATCCGTACCGCTTATGCCGCTCAGCGTGTCGTCACCGGCACCGCCGATCAGTGTATCGTCGCCACTCGTACCAGCGATAATGTCGTTGCCGGCACCGCCAATCAGGCCCTCAAAGCCGATAATGACATCATTCACGGTACCCGTCACCGAGCTGAATTGAACGCTTCCTGCCGCCAAGTCGGCCACCAGCCCGGTGTTTAACGCAGAGTAATCCAGCAAATCGAGGCCCGCACCGCCAGCATAACTATCCGTTGCAGCATCGGTGGATGCGATGACCAGATCATTACCGCCCCCGCCCCGCACGGTGTCGTCACCAGTCCCGCCGGTGAGGGTATCGTCACCCGCACCGCCCGCGATACTGTCCGAACCGGCGCCGCTGTCGAAGATTTCACCTGCATCGCTGCCGGTAATCGTATCGTCGCCCGACCCGGTGATGACGCGTTCAAACCCCGTAAGAATATCCGCGCCGATTTCATTGCCGTTGGCTGTGCCGCCCGCAAGATCGATCTCGACTGTTTCCAGCGCCTCAGAATAATCGGCGGTATCGACTCCGGCGCCTCCGGCAAGCCGGTCATCGCCAATCCCACCGTCAATATTGTCGTCTCCGCCGCCGCCGAGGATGGAATCGTCACCCGCACCGCCGGTCAGTGTATCCGCGCCGGCACCTCCTTGAAGCGTTTCATCGTTATCGCTGCCGCTAATAGTGTCGTCACCATCGCCACCAATGAACTTCTCGATACTCTGAAATGTATCCGTGCCAAGCCCGGCCGCTGTCGCCGTCCCCGCGGCAACGTCGATGTTTACCGACTCCGTGACATTTACGTAGTCAAGCGTGTCGGTACCGTCACCGCCATCGATGCTATCGTCACCGGCATCCAGCGCCGCAATGAAACGGTCGTCGCCCTCCCCGCCCGATAGTTCATCCGACCCACCGCCGCCGCTGAGTGTGTCGGCATCGTCACTGCCCGTTAACGTATCGGTCGCCGCCCCGCCGATAACGCGTTCAATATCTCGGATTTCATCATTGCCAATTCCCACACCGACGGCAGTTTGATTTGCAAGGTTAACCGTAATACCTGTCGTTACAGCTGAGTAATCGATGGTATCGCTGCCGGAGTCCGCCGCGCTACCATCCCCGCCGGTATATTCATCGTTACCGGAGCCGTCCCGTTCTACAAAAACATCGTTGCCGGTGTCTCCAAACAGGAAATCGTTCCCGTCGCCGCCATCTAGCGTATCACTACCCGCGCCACCAAATAGTGTGTCTATTCCGCCATCGCCATTGAGGATGTCGGCTCCGTCATTCCCCTGGAGTTCGTCGTTCCCGTCGCCACCATCGAGCGTATCGGCGCCGTTATTACCTTCCAGCGCATCGTCACCGTTACCACCTGTTAAAGAGTCGGCACCTGCGCCGCCGAATAATATGTCGTTGCCGTCTCCACCAGACACGAAATCCACACCGGCTCCGCCATCCAAACTATCGACCCCGGCGGCACCCAAGATCGTGTCCTGCCCGTCGCCGGCTGCAACGGTATCATCGCCGGAGCCAGCTTCGATGACGTCGTTATTTTCGCTACCGAACAGCAGATCATCGCCAATGCCGCTGAGGACCCGCTCGATACTTGAGAAAATATCGGTATCAATGCCGTCGCCGATCGCGAACTCAAAGCCAAGATCAACGGTCAGATCGCCAGTTTCAGACGAATAATCAACAGTGTCGATCCCATCCCCGCCCGTCAGGAAGTCGGTGCCAGCGCCTCCCGTTAAGGTGTCGTCCCCAGCGCCGCCTTCCAAGGTCTCGTCACCGGCACCGCCCGTAAGGTTATCCGCCGCACTGCCGCCGATGATTCGCTCAACCCCATCCAGACTATCGTTTCCAAGCCCCGTGGCAGAAGCCGTACCAACCGAGAGATCGATCGTGACAGCGGCACCCGCCGCGCTAAAGTCGACGGTATCGAGCCCGTCGCCACCGCTATAGGTGTCATCGCCCGTATCGTCCCCGGCGCCGAATACGTCATTGCCCGCGGCACCGATAAGCGTGTCATCCCCGGCGCGGCCGAATAGGGTATTCGCATTCCCGTCCCCAGTGACACGGTCATCGCCGGCACCGCCGATAACATTTTCGAACCCGATGACATCATCATTGCCGATGCCAGCGCCGACCGCCGTTTCCGCGTCGAGATCAACGGTAACCGCGCCCGTGACCGCCGTGTAGTCGAGCGTGTCGGTACCGTCGCCGCCGTCATATGTGTCGTCACCGGACGCGTCCTGTTCGACGATAAGATCGTTGCCAGCACCACCGGCGACGGCATCAACCCCAGCGCCGGCGATAATCGTGTCCGAGTCACCCTGGCCATTGATCGCATCGTCACCCGCACCGCCAGTTATCGTATCATCGCCACTGCCGCCCAGGAGAGTGTCGCCACTATCATCACCGGATAGGACGTCGTTCCCCGTGCCGCCATCCAACGTATCCACACCCGCGCCGCCCGTGAGCGTGTCATTACCGGCGCCACCCGACACCGTATCGTCGCCATCGCCACCATCGAGGATATCGTTCCCCGCGCCGCCAGCGATGGCATCGGCGCCCGCATTCCCTGAAATCGTGTCGATACCACCGCCACCCGTGGCAGTATCATCACCGGCTCCGAGATCGAGGAGATCGTCCTCACCGCTTCCCGTGATAAAATCGTCACCTGCGCCTGTAATGACATGCTCGATCCCGGACAACGTATCCGTTCCGATTTCGTCACCACTGGCGACGCCGGCTGCCAAATTGATCGACAAATCACCGACCGAGGCACTTGCGTCGAATAGGTCGAAACCATTCCCGCCGGCGATAATATCGTTTCCAATTTCGCCAAACACTGTATCGGCGCCGTTGCCACCGACGAGAGAGTCGTTACCCGCGCCGCCTTCCAACGTATCGTCATCGGCCCCGCCTCGCAGAACGTCGTTTCCATCGCCACCCTGCAACTGGTCGGCCCCCGCATTGCCTTCCAGCGTATCCGATCCCAATCCACCGATAAGCGTGTCCGCATCCGCACCGCCGGACAGCGCGTCATTGCCGTCCTCGCCCCGCAGCACGTCCTGCCCAGCACCGCCGTCAAGTGAATCGCTCCCCGCTCCGCCCAAAAGATCATCGGCGCCATCGCCGCCAATCAACCGATTGGAACCATCGTCACCGATAAGCGTATCGTCATGATCGGAACCGCGGGCGCCTTCGATAGAAATTAACGAGTCGCTGCCGCCAAATCCGTCCTGAGTTGCTTCGCCTTCCGACAGATCGACATGGACGCCGGCAGTCGAATTCCAATAATCCACCAAGTCGTTGCCGTCACGACCGTCAAGTATATCGTCGCCCGCTTCACCTTGCAGGGTATCGTTCGTAAGGTTGTTTCCCAGAAGTGTATCGTCATGCGCCGAACCAGACGTCTGGTTCACACCTGTAAAAGTGTCGCTGCCAACCGATGCGTCTCCGTCCGCGGTTCCGGCAGCAAGGTCGACCGTTACGGCGCTGGTTGCGTTACGATACGCGACGCGCGTGTCGCCACTGCCGGTGATCGTATCGTCACCCGCACCGCCCTCGAATTCCACATATTCGGTGAAGTCACTGACAAACGCTCCGCCAACAGTGAATGTGTCGTCATCGCTACTGCCGACGACCCGTTCTATACCGACGATGGTGTCCGTCCCGACCGACGCGTCACCGCCGATCGTCCCCGCCGAGAATCCGCCGATCGTGCCCGCTGCCGTCAGGTCCACGTTGACCGGTCCCGTCGCAGCACTGTAGTCGACCGTATCGATTGCGGAATCGCCGTCGGCGGCACCGCCAACAAGCGTGTCATCGCCAAGGCCACCGGTCAGCGTATCTGCGCCGTCGCCACCGGCAAGCGTATCGTCGCCCAATCCGCCAAGAAGCGAATCGTCGCCTGCGGCGCCTATCAAAAGATTATTGCCGTCATCGCCGGTTATGGTGTCGCCAAAATCCGAGCCGATGACGGCCTCGATTTCAACGAGGACGTCGCGCTTGCCGAAGCCATCATCCAACGCCTCGCCATTCGCGAGGTTTACCGAAACACCTGCATCGGCCTCGCTGTAATCGACGACATCGAATCCACCCCGTCCGTCTAGGTGATCCGCGCCATCACCGCCGAGCAACGTATCGTCCGTCGCGTTGCTGCCGATCAGTGTGTCGTCATGGGCCGACCCAACCGCTTGATTGACATCCGTAAAACTGTCATTTCCGACCGACGCATCGCCGGTCGCCGTTCCGGCGGCAAGATCGACAGCAACACTGCCGGTGGAATCTCGGTATGCAATACGGGTCGCACCATTGCCGATGATTGTATCGTCACCACCACGTCCCTCAAATTCGACATAGTTCGTGAAATCACTGACGAAACCCGCACCGACGACAAAACTATCGTCGGCATTCGTCCCAATAATCTGCTCGATGCCGACAATAA
>JAJFJB010000442.1 GCA_021774435.1 Alphaproteobacteria bacterium | reverse complement strand
CTTTCGGACCGCGGCTGGCATCACATCAGCTACGCCAAGCGCAGCAAGCTGCAGGAAAGCGAAGAGTATCAGGAGTCCGCGGTCCATTCCGCACAATATGATTCCCAGCTCGCTGCACCGGAAATGCTCGAAACCTGGCCCGAGTTCGAAGACGAAATCACCCACAGCATTCAAACAATCTTTCCGACGTTGTGCGTCCAGCTGACACTGAATTCTCTGGCCGTTCGTTTCTTCGTGCCGCGCGGCATCGACAAGACCGAGCTGTTCTGGATGTATCTTGGTTACGAAGACGATGACGAAGCAAAGACACGCATGCGCACCAATCAGGCCAATCTGACCGGCGCCGCAGGCCTCGTATCGTTGGAAGATGGGTGCATCAATGAATTCGTCCAGCGGGGCACCAAGGGCAGCCAGAGCGATACGACCGCCTTCCTGGAAATGGGCGGACGGGATGTCGCCCCCAGCGAAGGCTCGCGCGCCACCGAGACCGCCATCAGAGGCTTCTGGAAAGGCTATCGAGAGATCATGGGGTTTGAGAAATGAGCGCCAAAGCCACGGCAGTTCTAGAACGGGACGACGCTGCATTACGCACGCAAATTGAAGACATGTTCTCCGATTACGTCCATTGCATCGATGACGACCGGATCGAAGAGTGGCCGGACTACTTCATTGCTGACGCCTTCTATCAGATCATTTCGCAAGAAAGTTATGAGGCCGGTCATTCCATCGGCGTCATGCACTGCGACGGAAAAGGCATGATGCAAGACCGGGTAAAGGCAATGCGGCAGGCGAACATCTATGAGCCGCACCGCTACACGCACGTGATCGAACGGCCTCGCTTGCGGCGCAAACCGTCCGGTGAAATGAGCGCCCGAACAAACTTCATCGTAACCCGAACGATGCAGAACGGTGACATGGAGACATTTGCGGCCGGCAAATATCTCGACATGATCGATGTCTCCGGAGAGACACCGAAATTTCAACAACGCCTGGTGATTTTGGATTCGCGGCGGATCGATATCCTGCTCGTCTTCCCGCTATAACGCTGCCTGGGCAACCCCGTCGACAACAGTCGGGCCAAGCCCGGCAAGCGTCGTTCGGATCATGAGCCGACGATCGTTAATCTCATCATATTCATGGCCGCGATGAAGTGCGGCGCGATTGTCCCACATAATGATGTCATCGACCGTCCAATGATGGCGATAAGTATGTTCCGGCTTCGTTGTAACAGTCATCAATTCTGCCAGAAGATCTTCCGATGCCGTTTCATCCCAGCCTTTGATCCTGGCTGCATGGCTCCCGATCAACAGCGATTTACGGCCATTTATCGGATTCACGCGAAGCAACGACTGTTCAACCGGCGGCATGGCTTCCCGTTGCGCAGGGCTGAGCGCTTCCGGCGTCAGCATAGCGCGGGAATGCGCAATATCATGAATGACAATCAGACCCTGCAGTTTCGCCCGTAACTCCAAAGGCAAAGATTCATAGGCCGCGCGCGTTGATGCAAACTCGGTATCGCCGCCCGCCTTAGGAATTCGGCGTGCCGACAACAGACTAGCCTTGGCAGGTACCGGCTTGAACGAGCTATCGGTGTGCCAAAATATATTCGCGCGTGTGAACAGCGCCTGGTGACCATTAGGATCCTTCAGGGTGCCGTCCGGCATGATATTCGCGATACGGGCGACTTTGGACCCTGCTCCCACGGCACCCGGAAGCGTCGACTCCAACGGGCCTAAACGTTCGGAGAACGCAATCTGCTCATCGTCGTCGACCGGTTGATCTGGGAAGAGCAGAACCGAATATTTCTCGAAGGCCTGTTCGATTTCAGCCATTACGCTTTCATCGACGCCTTCGCGGATCGAGAACCCGGAGATGCGAGCGCCGAAGACCGGCGTTAACGGCTCGATTTGCAAACTCATTCGGTCGGCCTTTCAATACGAAGCATGGCAGCCTATCGCGGCGTACCCGCAATCGACAAGCAGCGCTGACCAGAACGGCTGTTTCGATGACTCAGTGACCATCGCATGTGTTGCTGCTAGGCTTCCACAACGTAACAGAACGAAGGATAACACGTCATGGGCAGCTATCGCCGCATCAATGTCGGGTCCGGACGGCCGCTGGAGCATCTCGCACACTATTCCCGCGCCCTGCGCGTTGGCGACATGGTCATGCAGTCCGGTACCACTGCGATCGATACCGAAGGCAATGTGATCGGCGTCGGCGATATCGCAAAACAGGTTGATGCCATTGTCGACATCGCGCGCGAAAGCATGGGTAAAGCCGGTGGCCGACTGGAAGACGTGGTGCGGACCCGGACCTACGTGACCGATATGAGCGTCGCCGACGATGCCGGACGAGCCCTTGGCAAGTATTTCCGCGATGTACGCCCTGCCTCAACGCTTGTCGGCGTGAAACGGCTAGCCCGGCCGGCGCAGCTGATTGAAATCGAATTCGACGCCGTCGACGGTGCGGAGAAAAACGCGCAGCGGATTTCTTCCGGCCGCCCGACGGAAGAAGCTTACGGCTATTCCCGCGCGGTGCGTGTCGACAACCGGATCTTCGTCGCCGGCACGACGGCGCTTCAGGACGGCGGCGGCGTTGCAAGCCCCGGCGATTTATACGCGCAGACGAAGATCACGATGGAAACGATCCAGTCGGCTATTGAGGAAGCAGGCGGTACGATGGCCGACATCGTCTACAGCAAATCGTTTCTGACCGACATTACGAATTCCGACGGACATCGGAATGCGCGTCTCGACCTTCTCGGCGACTTGCGCCCACCATTAACCCTGCTGGGCATTCCGGAGCTGATGCTGCCGGAAATGATGGTCGAGATCGAAGCGGAAGCCATCATCGGATCGGCAAATGACCGCCAGATTATTTACACCGAAAACGAGCAGGAAAAAGCCCGCGGCTACTCCCGCGCCGTGCGCGTTGGCGACGTCGTCCATGTCAGCGGGTGCACGTCGATTGACGCGGACCGCAAGGTTCGCGCGCCAGGGGACTGGGCCGCACAGTTCGATATGGCCCATGACGGTATTCGGGAGGCGCTCGAAAAAGCCGGCGCGACACTCGACGATATCGTCCGCCGGCGAACTTTTACGATCGACGCGGCCGAACAGAACCGGCCCTATGGCGAGGGACCGCCCTGGTTCAAGAATAGCCGCCCGGTCTCTCTGGGCTGCAGAATTTCCGGCCTTGCAGATCCCGAGATGCTAGTCGAGGTTGACGCCATGGCGATTATCGGTGCCCACAAGGGCATCGAATGGCTCAGCACGGCGGACTAAATTTCCGATGTTGGGATTGCGAAGTTCGGCCTCAGGACCTAGCTTCTGCGCAATCAATCTGACATGGGAGAAGCACAATGAGCATGGTTCACGTTATCGCTGTCATTACGGCGAAGGCTGGGATGCGCGGCCAGGTCCTGGAACTCTTCAACGCCAATGTACCCGCCGTGAAGGCAGAGGATGGCTGTATCGAATATGGCGCCACCATCGATGCGGATGGTGTCGGCGGTTTCCAGACCAAATTCGGCGAGGACACCTTTGTCGTTATCGAAAAATGGGCCAGCCTAGACGCATTGAAGGCGCACGCGGTATCCGATCACATGAAAGCCTATGGCGCCAAAACCAAGGACATGCTTGCGGATCGCGTGATCCACGTGATGTCATCGGCTTAGGAGCAACCCTTAAGGCAGCCTAGGGCTTCGGCGACAGAACAAGTTGCGTTTGGGTAACAAGCGCAGCCAGTTTTCCTGTCTCTGTAAAGAGTCGCGTTTGCCAGACCATCGTTGTACGGCCGCGATGTTCCGGAGTCGCCTCACCCCGAACAAACGTTCCTACTGGGGCCGCCGCGAGAAAGTTCGTCTTGCTCTCAACGGTGATCGTACTTGTGCCTTCGGGGAGATTGAGAAATGTCGCCATACCGCCCAAGGTATCGGCAAAGGCCATCATGACACCGCCATGTGCAATAGCCGGCCGCGTGCACAAGTCTTCACGCACCGGCATCTCAGCGCACACCTTGTCCAGTTCCGCGCTCGTAAAGCGGATACCTAATAGCTTTGCAAACGGCAACGGGTCGTTATTCAGCCGGTCGAGCAGGTCCATGGTCTCGGTCTCCATTCCCATTCTATTCGGCACAAAATTACAGGAAGGTCATCTCGCCGCAACTAGATGAGAGGCCGTTATTCGCAGCCGCGCCGGGAACGATGTAGGATTCAACAAAACGCGTCGGAAAGGAATCGAAAATGGAAACTGCGGACCGTATGGAAAAATTCAGCGCAAGCGACGGTATGGAGATCGCCTATTGTATCGACGATTTTACCGATCCCTGGAAAAACGCCAGCACCGTCATCCTGCTGCATTCCGCCATGGCCAATGCGCAGCGCTATTACGCCTGGGTACCGAAACTGTCGCGGCATTATCGCGTTTTGCGTATGGACCTGCGTGGGCACGGCGCCTCGGCGGTACCACCGGAAAACCCGCCGCTGTCGATGGACAGGCTCGTCCAAGACGTTCTCGACATGATGGATCACCTGGAAATCGATAGCGCACATTTCGTTGGAAATTCTGCCGGCGGATACGTGACGCAAAATCTCGCCATGTCGAATCCCTCTCGGATTATGAGCGCCTGTCTCTTTGGTTCGACACCGGGGCTAAAAAACACGCAAGCCGCGTCTTGGCTGCCGCAGGTCGCAGAGAAGGGCCTTCGCGGTTTTTTAGCCGAGACCATCGCTGAACGCTTCCCGCTGGACGATACGGACCCGGGCCTCGTCGAATACTTCCTCGACCAATGCGCCACTAACGATACGGCATTCATCGGACGCTTCATCGGATTGATGACAACACTCGACTGGCGCGACCGGCTTGCTGAAATCCGCTGCCCGACGCTCCTTGTGATGCCCGGCGCGGAAACCGTAGGCGGTACGGATAATTACGATGCCATGCGCGACACGATTCCCGACGTTGAATTCCTGTCCTATGAAGGGATGCCGCACAACATCTGCGATGCCGTACCCGATCGTTGCGCCGACGACGTCTTGGCGTTCCTGGGCCGCCGATTTGCCGCATAACTAGGACCGTATTCAGAAGTTCTTTGAAAGGGTGATCGTGCCGTAACGATCAGCGCGGCGTTGCACTTCGAACTCCTTGCTGAGGAAAACGTGACTGAAGGCCAGCCGCGCGCCCTTGTAGGCGAAGGACAGTCCGAACTGAAGGCTGCCGACAAAAGGTTTCTTATCGATATTATGGCTGTCGGCAAACGTATTGCCGTCCAGGAAAATATTACGGAGAACCGCCCGGCCCTCCCCGCCAATGAAGAAATACCACCCAAAAGTGTCATCGCGTTTTACGGCTGCCAAGCCGGAAAGAGTCGGACGAATGTGCGGCGGACCATAATCGAGATCCAGATGGCGGCCGATGCGAAAAGTCGCACCTAAGTTCCCCAGCGTGAAAACATTCCCAACACTACCGCCGACATGCGGGATTATATCCAACTCCATGCCGGCATAACGAACCGGCTCGGGACGCCATTTTCGTTCGAAGAAAAGTGCCAACGCCGGTTCGTTCTTCAACTGATTGTTCCAGCCATTCGACCGCTCGACACCGATCAAATCATGGAAGTTATTCTGCACGTCTTCGCCATAGGCTTGCGGTCCAACAATTCCCAGGCTGAGTTCGACGGAATCCAGAGTTTCCATTTTGCGGCCCAGAACCTGGCGCGTGGTTTCCGCATGCAGCGAAACAGCGCCGTATAGCCAGCCTGCATAGGGCCTGTCCTCAACATCGAGCGCGGTCGTCGATGTATCCTCCGGCGTATATATGTTGTGTCCCAGCGCAAACCCGATACGCCCAGCGCGGATATCCGCCAGCGGATAAAGGAATTCCAATAGATTGCGTGCCCATTCCGGGCCGTCCGTCGTTTCGTCGGAGACCCAGGAGAACCGGGAGCCATGGGTATAGTGACGATCGGTCGCCGCAATCCGATCGTTTTCGAACTGCAAACTGTAGGTGCCGCCAACACCATCATCATCTGCAATGGCGGGCAACCCGGCGACGATCAGGCCAAGGAAGGCAATTAGCCGTGTGCCGGCGCGGCGTGACTTTCGCTGTCTGTCGCGCCTACACACAGGTACGACAATCAAGCCAGGTGCTTGCGGAAGAAGTTTGCAAGCGGTTCGAAGGACGATTCGCCGGATCGGGTGGCCTGCTCTATGTCGACGATCTCAATTTCACCACCAGCTTTTCGATAGTTCGTGGCGAAACGTTCCGGTTCATTCAGATCCAGCGGAGATTCCGGGTCCCGGTAGTCGTGGATCGGATCGGGACGGCCTTGTATCCAGATAGCCGGCGGCGTTTCGACCGCTTCACCGTTTTCCAGCGCGAGCATGGGATTGCCTTCCCGCATCGCCGCTTCCGTGCCCCAGTAAATGTCGTGCCGCTCCGGAATGTCACCGATCCATTTCGGCGGATTGGCGCTGTTGCGCTCCCGCAAGGCGTAGCGGTAACGGGAAATCGGGTTAATGACGGGCCAGGTCATGCAGACGCAGCTTACGCGCCCATCAATCGCCGGACCGTCCAAGGGCTGAGAAGCGTATCGCGAGTCCAGAGGGCGCATTGCGGCCAGCATGGCCAGATGACCGCCGCTCGATTGACCCGTAATCGCGACCTTGTCCGCATCGAGTCCATAATTTCCAGCATTCGCCTTTAACCAACGCACGGCGTAATTGATGTCAATCAGCGATGTCGGATACCCATCCGCGGCGTGTCGAAAATCCAGCGCCGCCGCCGCTATACCACGTTCCGCCAGATATTCGTCTCGCGCCGTGCAATCGTCGATACTACCCTTGTTCCACGCCCCGCCATGAAGGTCGAGAACGACGGGGAAAGGTCCCGCACCCGCTGGGCGGAACAACCGAAGTATCATCGATCGATCGCCATAACGAATATATTCTATGTCTTCGACCGTGATGTTCTCGGTATCGGTAATCATGGCATCTCTCCTCTAGAAAAGATTGTCCGCAACATAAGGGTTGGATTTGCGTTCTTCGCCAAATGTCGACATCGGTCCATGGCCAGGAACGAAGGCAACATCTTCGCCCAAAGGCCACAACTCGCCTCGAATGGAGTTTAACAATGTTTGGTGGTCACCGCGGGGAAAATCGGTCCGGCCAATCGAGCCCTGGAAAAGGACATCGCCAACGATCGCAAGCCGCGACGGTGCGTGAAAAAACACGACGTGCCCCGGCGTATGGCCCGGGCAATGCCGCACATCGAACGTCAACCCGCCGACTTCAACCCTATCGCCACCCTTTAGCCAGCGATCCGGCGTTACGACCGTCGCTTCGGGAAACCCGTACTTTTTGGCTTGCTCCGGCAGAGAGTTCAAAAGAAACGCATCGTCTTCGTGCGGCCCTTCGACTGTAATCCCCAACTGCGCCGCCAAGGCGCCCGTGCCAGCCGCATGGTCGAGGTGCCCGTGTGTCAGGAATATTTTTTCGATCTTGATCCCTGCATCACCGCTGACTTTCAGGATATTTTCAATATCGCCGCCGGGATCGATCGATGCCCCCGTCATCGTCTCTTCGTTCCATACAAGTGTACTATTTTGCTGAAACGGGGTAACCGGAATGATGGCACACTTCAAACTCATGACTGTTTACGCTCCGTAAATGCTTATTCTGGTATTAATACAACCGTAGGAACAAAAATTTCTTTTCCCGCATGGCAGAGTCGTAACCTGCTTTTACGCGCTTGGAAATACGTTGATTTTTGGTTCGGTGCTGTTTTGAATACCACGGTCGTAAAAAAATGAAATGGGCATTGGTGATACACAAATCTGATGGCCTACGAACTTGAAAAGCTGAACGTCCTTCTCGTCGAGGACAATTTCTCAATGCGGACTCTTTTACGGGACGTACTCTCCGCATTCGGCGTTCAAAGTATCGTATCGGTCTCCGATGGCGGACGAGCGTGGCAGGAGCTGCGGGAATTCCCGGCCGATATCGCCATCGTCGACTGGAATATGCGTCCAGTCAGCGGTTTGCAATTCGTGAAACGAGTCCGTCAGGGCCGCGATAGCCCAAACCCGTTCCTGCCCGTGATCATGCTGACGGCCTATTCCGAACGCCGCCGTGTGATGATGGGCCGCGATGCGGGCGTAACGGAGTTCCTGACCAAACCCGTAACACCCAAACGCCTCTATGACAGAATTTCCGCGATTATTGAACACAATCGCGGATTCGTGCGCTCGCAATCCTATTTCGGGCCAGACCGGCGCCGAATCGACAAAGCGGTCGTCGGTACGGACCGCCGCCAGCAAGGGTCCATGCAGGTTTTGGATTTCGAAGCGTTCCGGACAAATTAGCACCGCACATTAACGCGAAAATCGCCCGACAAGAGGCTGGCCCGTCAACAGCGAGACAATGTGCGCTAGTGCCAGAATAATCACCAGGATCGCGACAAACTGAACGCCGCCATAGGGGATCCACCGCAATTCACCCACCTCCTTCGGCTGGCGGGCCTTATAGGATGCGAACAAAAACAAGACGATGCCCGCCGCCAACACGGCGATTGTCATGGTCATAGACTACGCCCGCCGGCCCTCGATAATACGGGGGCCTTAACCTTGGCCAAGCCAAACCGAAACCGCCTGCTTCGCCGCATCAGCGCCGCGGGCTGCGATTTCTTCATCGGAGAGAGTGCTTAAAGGGTGTTGAATAACAACGGGTTCGAGCGCATCCATACCCAGCGCGCCGCGCTGAACTTCCGCTTCATGAAGAAATTCTGTTGTCACGACAACGGCTGTCGCCCGATTTTGGCCTTCGAGGCTAATGGCGTCATGCATACAGCACGACGTACAGGAGCCTCAATCGCCGATCGCGGTCAAGACAATGTCATTGTCCGCGATGATCTCTCCCAAGAGCCCCGGATCCGCATTCTTCGAAAAGCTTTCCTTTTCGTAGAATTTGACCGCCGCAAAGTCGATATCGGCCTCAAGCGCCGCGGTCGTTGCCCGGAGCAGCTTGTTGCCGTTCCATTTGCGATTGCTCAACACACCAAGCCGCATGCCGTTCAACGCCTTAGGGCGACGGCCAAGCGGGATCGGGTCCACATCCACGACCCCACGCGGGTCGTAAACGGCGTGGCCGGTATTCGGTAAATCCAAAGGCATTTGACCTCCTGCGCTATCGCGCCATTCGCTTAAAGAAAACACGTTCCATCAACACATTGCGCACCGCCGCCGGCGGGCGTCTTGCCGTTCAATTCCCGAAGTACGGGGCTCGCCATGTGCCCCCACCCAGGAATGAAGGCGGAAAAACGACCGGCCTCACCGCCTGCACAGAACAAATGGATATGGTCCGGGCTCGGCACAATGGGGATGGGGTCGTCGACATTTCTGCTGTACCATTTCGGCAGGCTGCGATTATAGACTTTGCCATACCGGTGTTGGAAGGCGACGTCGCCAAATTTTAGACGCGCCTGATACCAAAGGTAATGGCGGATATCATTGCGTTTCCATTCCCGCGCCGCCATGACCTTCGCATGTTCCGGCCCCAGTACGACCGCGCAATGTCCAGCGCTTACCGCGTTGTTGTGCGCTATTGTCGACATCGCCGATACGATACTGTCGAGGATGCCTTCCGGGTCGTCGGCCACGTGATTGGTCACGCTATGCGGCGGTTCCGCTGGCATCACGAACACGGTTGAGTCGGTCTCATCATAGCCCTTATCGACATGATACGGCGCGATACAGCCGACTTCTTCATTCTCCGCGATGCAATAGGTGTACTTTCCGGGATGACCCAAGGTGCTCTTATCAAGATCGCCCGGCCAGCCTCCCCCCACATTCAGCAGGACCATCCGGATCGCGCGCCCAATCGTCGCATTGGCCCGATTACCGGATCCAAAGACATTGTGCCCGGCATTCATGCCGATTTCATTCCGAATGGGGCCGTTCACCACCAGAAGCGGTGACGCCATATGCGTCGTCGCCTGTACGCCGTGTAAATTGAACGCCGACGATGTCAGCGCCAGCATCGCGGCGCGTACCACCGGCGCGTAGCTCGGCAGACACCCTGCCATGACCATATTCACCGCCAGCACATGACGGGTCAGCCCGCCCCAACGAGGCGGCACCCGGGCTTCCAGAAGATCCGCATCGCCGCCAAGCGCCTCGACCATCGCCTCGACCTTATCGGGCGTGGGCGGCACCACTGGAAACCCATCGGAATAGCCTTGCGCATAATACCATTCGACCAAATCCGTCCCGTCGTCGACCCGGGAAACCGGCATAGTGTCCATAATTGTTTCGGCGCTCATCGGACCGCCTCCCTTTGCGATACGGCATAGACTTTTCACGGTTAGAAGTATGCCCCGCCAATTTGCGTGATAGCAAGATTATATGTATAACGATAATTATTCCAATAAACGCAATAATAAGCGGATACTATCGCCGTGCCGTTTGATCCCACAACAGCGGATATTAGCGCACGGCAATTGCGCGCGGTCACGGCGTTGACCGATTTCGGCAGTTTTGTGGCGGCGGCCACGCATCTCGAGATTTCTCAACCGGCGTTGACACGGATTATTCAGCAGGTTGAGGCCGTTTTGGGCGTCGCCCTTTTCACCCGCACGACCCGGCGTGTCGTGCTGACCTCAGCGGGACGCGAATTTGTCCCCGTCGCCGAGCGTCTATTGGCCGATTTGGCGCTTGGCGTTCGAAATATGCGGGAATTGGCCGATCGCCAGCGCGGCCAACTCGTTATCGCGTCCCTCATGTCAATCGCTTATACGGTCCTGCCCTCCGTGATCGCTGCCTACCGAAAACGCTATCCAGCCGTGCAGCTTCAGCTCCGCGAAAATGTCCAGTCGCAAGTGCAAGAGGATGTCCGAACGGGCATTGCCGACTTCGGAATTGGCGACATTTCGGCGCTACACGAGGCGGTTTCAGGAGAAGCGCTGAGAACGGAGCGGTTTCACGTGGTCATGCAGCGCACCCACCCCGCCGCGGCGCGCGACACGATCAAAATGGAAGCGCTTCGCGGCGAGACCATCATTTCGCTTCCGTCTGACGCCGGAATCCGCCGCATAATCGATGCAGCCGCTTTATCCGCCGACGTATCGGTCGCCTATGACATTACGGTCAATCAGTTTGCCACGCTGTACCGGTTCATCAGTGAGGATCTTGGCGTCGCCATCGTCCCCGCCGCCGCGATACCGGCCACGAACGACCCGGTCCTCACCTCAGCGCTTCTCACCGAACCCCGGATTACGCGCGACCTCGGCCTCCTGACCCGCCGCGACCGCGCGCCATCGCCCGCGGCGATCGGTTTTCTGGACCTGTTAAAACGTGAGTTTACGTCGGATTGATATTGGCGGAAGAGCGTGGGAGTCGAACCCACCAGGCACGTTGTACGCCCCTCACCGGTTTTGAAGACCGGGCGCCCCACCGGGGAACGATGCTCCTCCACCGCTGTTTTTATTTATGCAAGGCCGTGCCGTCACGCGAAAAGATCAAAACCCACCCGATATGGCGCATTGCTTCGGCAGATGACGACCACATATGAATATATAATGGACAAAACCCGCATTGTTTCCCTATTGCCAAGCGCGACCGAAATCGTTGCAGCGTTGGGCGCGCAGGACCGTCTGATTGGACGATCACATGAATGCGATTACCCGCCCGGTATCGAAGCCCTCCCGATCTGCACGGCGGCACGCATAGACCCCGGCGCAACGAGCCGCGAGATCGACGACGCCGTAAAACATGCCCTTAGGGACGCGCTCGCGATCTACGATGTGTTCGAGGATCAGCTGCGCGAACTCTCTCCCCAACTGGTCGTAACTCAGGATCAATGCGACGTCTGTGCGGTTGCTCTTCGTGATGTGGAAACGGCGGTTTCCAGCCTCAGCGGCCGGAAGGTCGACATTGTTAGCTTACATCCCAACGACCTCAACGCCGTATATCGGGACATTACGACTGTCGGCGCGGCAATCGGCGCGTCGAGTGCAGCGCAGGCACTCGTTGCCGAATTGAAATCCCGTACGGCGGCAATTGCCGAGACAACCACGGCGCTCGCAACGCCCTCGGTCGCGTGCATCGAATGGACCGACCCCCTGATGGCGGCGGGGAATTGGGTACCCGAACTTGTTAAACTTGCCGGCGGGCGTGACGTATTCGGCCGGGTGGGCCAGCATGCCCCCTGGATTGAATGGGATGCGCTGCAAAACGCCGATCCGGATATTATCGTGTTCATGCCCTGCGGTTTCGACCTTCAACGGTGCCGACATGAAACGTCGCTGCTCGCACAGCGACCGGAATGGAAAGAGCTCAGCGCGGTCAAATCCGGCCGGGTATTTGTGACGGATGGCAACAGCTACTTCAACCGGCCCGGGCCCCGCCTGATCGACTCACTTGAAATTTTCGCGGAAATCTTTCACCCCGCTTCGTTCTCGTTTGGTCATGAAATTGCAGCGGGCGGCAGCGCTTGGTCATGCTATTGCGCTTAACCTTTGCGCCATCAATTCCATTCATAGTTAAAATAGACAAACATCGCGAGGAGTAAGAAGTGCCCCGACACATGCCGGATAAGGCGTTTAAAAGCGCTGACTTCGTCAACAGCCGAGACGGCCGCGTCATGCGCATCATGGCCGAATATCTGGAGCCGCAAAAGCGGCTGCGCGAAGCGGGAATCGACGACACGGTCGTGTTTTTCGGTTCCGCACGGACGCCCGCACGCGATGACGCGGAACAGGCTCTCGCCGCATTGCGCGACACCGCTGGCACACCGCCGGAAGCGCTGGCCCGCGCGGAACGCCGCGTTGAGATGTCCCATTACTACGAAGCCGCGCGCGATCTCGCCTATAAGCTAACCGAATGGGCAGCGGAGCTCGGCCAGAACAATGGCGAGCATGGGCAGCGATTCTCCGTCGTCACCGGGGGCGGGCCTGGAATCATGGAAGCAGCGAACCGGGGCGCTGCAGAGGCTGGCGGCAGTACGATCGGCATGAACATCTCATTGCCTTTCGAGCAGTATCCGAACGAATATATTTCCGATGGCCTTGCCTTTGAATTTCATTATTTCTTCATGCGAAAATTCTGGATGGTTTATCTCGCCAAGGCGGCCGTCGTTATGCCGGGCGGCTTCGGAACATTGGACGAATTCATGGAAATCCTGACTCTCGTCCAAACGGAGAAAATCCGCCGAAAGCTTCCCATCGTCCTCTTCGGCAGTAAGTACTGGCAAAATATCGTCGAGTTCGAGCCGATGGCCGAATTCGGAACCATTGACCTGGATGATCTGGACCTCTTCCACATAACCGATTCGGTCGACGACGCCTTTGCATGGCTGAAGTCACAACTTTCCGAATGGGCAGTCGATCATCCTGGCGCGGGCCTCACGGCGGATGTTGAAATCCTTGCACGGCTTGACCGCTAGCTCGCCGTAAGAATTATGGCGCAAGGAATAATCGAAGTAAGACAGCTTACGGAACAAGATGCCCGCTCGTATCGCGATATTCGGCTGGAGGGGCTCGAAAGATATCCTGAAGCTTTCGGCGCTTCCTTCGAAACCGAGGCCGCAGAGTCTCTCGAGTTCTTTGCTAATCGCGTACAAACCAGTGTCATTTTTGGCGGTTTTAACGGCGCCGATTTATTGGGTATAGCGGGCTACTATAGGGAGAGTTCGGAAAAAGAGCGCCATAAAGCAATGTTGTTTGGCATGTATGTCCGGGAAATCGCGCGCCGCGGCGGAATTGGGAAAATGCTTGTAATGGCAATTCTCCACGATGCCCGAACCCAGGCCGAGTCGATCCGATTGACCGTCGAAGCATCAAACGGTGCCGCTCGCCGACTTTACGAACTCTGCGGATTTAAGGCTTATGGCACGGAACCTCGGTCCTTAAGAGTCGCTGAACAGTATTACGATGAATTATTGATGTACAAGAATTTGACTGATTAACCGCGGTGTATTTCGGGGAAGAAAACCCGTTCAACTAAACTTGCATGCAAATTTTATTTAATAAGCTTAAAATTTTATTTAAATTTAGATGAACTTATACATAGTATTTATTCAATATTACTAGTAATTAGAAACGATAATTATTGCAATGATTGTATAATTTGGTATCATTTAGTTGTCATTTCTTCCTATCACTCGAAATGATCGAGCATGACCTCCATACGAGGCTTCCCTTAATTCCTCCCGGCTATGACCTACCCCTCCTCCCTCCCTCGCAGCCGGGAGGAATTTTTTTTACATCGCGCTGATACCGCCATCGATAATGAGCTCCGTGCCGGTAATAAAGCTGGACTCATCCGACGCCAGAAAAAGTATGGCGTTCGCGACTTCACGCGGCTGACCAACCCGGCCAAGCGGTATCTGCCGTGCGAACTTGCCGAGCGCAACTTCGGTGCCGTACTTCGCCTTATGGCGATCCAGAATCGGTGTATCGATGAAAGCGGGATGGATGGAGTTCGAACGGATATTGTAGCCTTTACGGGCGCAATGCAGCGCAACGGACTTGCTCAGATGGCGCACTGCAGCCTTCGCGGAATTGTAAGCCGCCATGTTCGCACCGGCGATGATACCTGCAACCGATGAAATATTCACGATCGAGCCGCCGCCACATTTGGCGATTTCCGGTATCGCATGTTTGCAACCCAGAAACACCGAATCCAGGTCAATCGCATGCACGCGATGCCATTCCTCAAGCTCGATATCCTCCACCGTCTTGGTCAGGCCGATACCGGCACTGTTGACCAAAATGTTCAGGCCACCAAACGCCGCGACGGATTGCTGCACGGCACTGATCCACTGTTCTTCGCTGGTAACGTCATGCGACAAAAACGTCGCCGCATCGCCAATTTCCGCGGCGACGGCACGTCCGCCTTCCTCATTAATGTCCGTGACCACGACGCGCGCGCCTTCTTCGGCAAACAGCCGTGCCGACTCGCGCCCAAGCCCTGACGCACCGCCCGTGATCAAAGCAACCTTTCCTGCGACTCTATCCGTCATAGCGAACTCCTTTCAGGGCCAGTGTCTTGCCTCACAAGGTGCCTTGCAAGAGGATACGAGCAGACGAACCAGATGAATGACGGAGACCCACACGATGCAGCTCGGCATATTCGCAATGCCCCTTCACCATCCAAGTCGAAACTGGCAGACGGTTCTGCAGGAAGACCGGGAGATGATCATTCTTGCCGACAAACTCGGCTATTCAGAAGTGTGGATCGGCGAGCACGTCGCCAGCAAGGGCGAACCGATCACCTACCCGTTGATGTTTCTGGCATCCGTTATTGGCGAGACAAAACAAATCAAGCTCGGTACCGGTGTCATCAATTTGCCGCATCGGCATCCAGCCCATGTCGCCGGCGAAGTCGCCATGTTGGACCAAATGAGCAATGGTCGCGTGCTGTTCGGTATTGGGCCTGGCGGTCTGTCTTGCGACGCGGAATTGTTCGACCATCTCGACGGCGACGAGCGCGGCCGCATGATGGTCGAAGCGATCGATATCATGGAATATATCTGGACGAACGATGCGCCTTATGAATTTGCGGGCGAGTTCTGGGATATTTCGGTGAAGGACGCGGTGATCCCCTATCTCGGCGTCGGCGAAATGGGCAAGCCGCTGCAAAAGCCACACCCGCCAATCGCCTATGCCATGCGCAGCCCACGTTCCTCGGCGTCGGAGATGGCCGTGGCCAGGAACTGGATACCCATTGCAGGTAACTTCATTCCAAGCGATTTCGTCCGCTCGCAATGGGAAGGCTTCGAAGAAGCCTGTGACAAGCTTGGAAAGCCGGCCGACCGAAATATCTGGCGGGTCGCGCGCAGCATTCTAATTGCGGATTCGGACGCGGCAGCCAGCGCTTATGTCCATGCCCCGGACGGCATGTTCCGATTCTACTTTCGCTACCTGTTTACACTATCGAAAATGCGGGGCCGCCCCGGAGAGCCGGACGCGATCGCCAAAGCCGAAATCGAGGCACAAGTCGAAGATGCCCTGAATACCATGGTCATCGCCGGCAGCGCCGAAACCGTGCTGGACAAGCTGATCGCGTTCCGCGACGAAGTTGGACATTTCGGCACCTTGATCGCGACCGGTCACGATTGGGACGATGCTGATTTATGGCGCAAATCCATGCGCGCCTTATCTGAGGACGTTCTGCCTCGGCTTAGTGCTCACGCGGCGGCAGAATAACATCAAATCGGCTTGATATTTCTGCCGTAAGGCCTTTGTAAAGAATTGGCTTCGTAAAACTTAAAGATTATGCTGGTGACAGAGAGGGAGATGCGCATGCGGTATTGTTTATTGGTGGTTTTATTTGCGCTCGGCGGCTGCGGAAGTGTGGACGCATACGATAATGCGCGGAGTGCTTCGGAAATGTTTTATCTCTTCAAAGCAAATAACGGCATACCGAGCAAAGAAGCCGTCGGTAATAATCCCTACGATAACGATCCCCGGTATAGAATGGCCTACTGCAAAATTGGCAAACAGCAGCATTGGTCGAGCGTTGCGGCTTGCCAGGAAAAAAGCGGCGAGCCTCAGATTTAAACGCTGACGCGCCGCCACCCATTCCGACAATTGAAAACCGGAACAATTTGAACGAATGCAGGAGACGTTTGCATGCGTGTATTAATCTTAGCCGCATTTGTCCTCGCCGGGTGCGGCGCAGTGGACGCGTTGGAAAATGCGCGTAGTCCTGAAGAAGCCTTATATCTCCTTCAAAAGCCGACGGACGAGAAAGCCGCAAATCCTTACGATAACAACCCGAAATATCGCGCCGTGTATTGCGAGGTTGATGGCGCGCAATTTCGATCGACCGTCACCGCATGTGCGGAAGCCAAAGGCAAGGCCGTTCCCGCCCGTTGACTCGATCGGCAATCACGCTTTTACGGAATATGCACAGAGTCTGAATTCGCGGTTAAACGACGTTTTCGGCTCTCAAGGCGGCAATAGCGTCCGCGTCGTAACCCAGTTGGGCCAAAACTTCATCCGTATGTTCGCCGATGCCCGGCGGCGGAAGGTCGGCGCCCGGCGTATCCACCGGCGACTGGAATCCGGCGCCTACGGTGCGAACTCTTTCCTTCAAGCCTTGCGGCGGCGGCAAATCGAGCAACACATTTCGATGCGCCATTTGTGGCTGCACGACCGCCTGCGGCACGGTCAGGATTTCGGAGGCTGGTGCCCCTGCAGCGGCCAGTTTCGGCACCCAATTTGCGGCCGTGTCAGTCAGAAACAACTGATCTAGTTCAGCCCGAAGTGAGTCGTAATTTTCCTTACGCGCGGCATCCGTCGCATATCTCGGGTCGGTCGCCAATTCCGGCCGCCCCAGGACCTCGAATAACGCTTTGACCTGATTATCAAGAAGAACGGCCAAGAGAACATAGCCCTCCTTCGTCTTAAACTGCTCGGCCGACGCCAGCCCAGTAATCGAAGAATTCCCATTCAAACCCGGGGCCGTGCCGGCATTCAGATAGTTAGACACCAACGGGCCGAGCTGGGTTAGCGCACTATCGACCATCGCGACATCAAGGAACTGGCCCTCGCCGGTCACTTGGCGACGGTGAAGCGCACTGGCAATCGCGAAGGCTGCGGTAATACCTGTCGTCATGTCCACCACAGTAAAGCCAATGCGGGTCGGGCCATTCTCCGGAAAGCCTGTCGTCGAGGTCATACCGGTGGCGGCCTGAATTGCACTGTCGTAAGCCGCAGCCCCTGCTTTCGGCCCCTCCTGGCCGTATCCCGAAATCGAACAATAGACGATCGACGGGTTGATCGCCTTGATCGCCTCGTAGCCGAAGCCCAAACGGTCGACAACACCAGCCTTGAAGTTCTGAATGAAGACGTCAGAGTCTTTGACGAGCCGGTGCACGATTTCCTTCGCGCGCTCGTGTTTCAGGTCGAGCGTCATGGACCGCTTGCCCGCATTGACGCTCATGAAGAGCGGTCCCATGCGCTTTTCCAGAAATTCACCATCGGCCAACATACCGCGCGCCTGATCGCCCGTACCACGCACCTCGACCTTAATCACCTCCGCACCGAGCAAGGCGAGCTGTTGAGTCGCGAACGGTCCTGCCAAAACCTGGGAAAAATCCGCAACCCGTATATTTTCAAAAGCCTTCGTCATGCCCGTCCCGCCCTTTTGTTCTCAATGCCTTGACTCGCAACGCGGCTATAATGCGATATCACACCGGTTCGGCAAGCCTTCTGTCCCATTCGCGCAAGGACCCATCCATGAGCTATCGCATTGGTGTTGATATTGGCGGCACCTTCACCGACTTTGCCTTGTACGACGCCGATGGCGGTACGATGGCAATTCACAAACAACTGACAACGCCGAGCGACCCCTCTGTTGCGGTACTCGATGGAATTTCGACCCTACTGACTAGCAATGACGTTGAGATGAATGCCATCGGCGATATCGCACATGGCACGACCCTGGTAACCAATGCCGTAATCGAGCGGCGCGGCGCGGTAACCGGCATGCTCGTCACCAAAGGGTTCAGTGACATACCCGACATGCGGTTGGAGCAACGTTACGATCTGTTTGATCTGCGCATCGGTTTTCCCTCGGCGCTTGTCGAGCGGCCGCGGCGGCGCGAAATTGCCGAGCGTGTGCAGTATGACGGCGCGGTCACCGAAACCGTCGACCTGGACGCCGCGCAAAAGGCCATACGCGACCTCGTCGATTCACAGGACATTGAATCACTCGTCGTCTGCTTCCTGCATGCCTATGCTAATCCCGCGCATGAGGTGGCGGTTGCGGAGATAGTAAGGCGAGAATTTCCGGAACTATATGTCACGACATCGGCGGACGTCGTCCCGGCGATGCGCGAATATGAGCGCTGGACGACGGCCTGCATCAACGCCTACACGCAACCCATGTTCGATCGCTATCTGGGCGGTCTGGAAAGCGGACTCGCCGAACTTGGTTTTACCGGCAAGCTATTCATCATGACGTCGAGTGGTGGCATCTTGGCGCCCGACGCGGCTCGGCGGTATCCCGTCCGCATGCTCGAATCCGGTCCCGCCGCCGGAGTTCTGATGTCGGCGCTGCACGGGCGTGCCATGCACTTGCCGGAACTCCTCTCTTTCGATATGGGCGGCACGACGGCGAAGGGCGCACTCGTTCGCGGCGGTGCTCCACTCAAAAAATACGACATGGAAGTTGCGCGCGTGCATGACTTCAAGCGCGGCAGTGGATTGCCGGTCGTCACGCCCGCCATCGACATGATCGAAATCGGTGCCGGTGGCGGCTCAATCGCAGAAGTAGATGAACGTGGACTGTTGCGTGTCGGGCCCCGAAGCGCCGGCGCAGACCCCGGGCCGGCCTGCTATGGCGCCGGTGGCAAGAACGCAACGCTGACCGATGCAAACCTCATTCTCGGCTATCTCGACCCCGGTCATTTTCTGGGCGGTGAAATGACCCTGGATATCGAGGCCGCCAGGCAAGTTATTCAGGATAGCATTGCCACTCCGCTTGGCCTCGATTTGCCGCGCGCGGCCTGGGGCATTCACGAGATTATCAACGAAGATGTCGCCCGCGCCTTCCGAATCCACGCGTCGGAGCGCGGCTTCGATTATCGGGATTCTAGTATGGTCGCATTCGGTGGATCGGGTCCGCTGCACGCGCTGGCCGTCGCCCGTATTCTGAAAATTCCACGCGTCGTATTTCCCATTGGCGCCGGGGTCATGTCGGCGCTGGGCCTGCTGGCGAGCCCCTTGGCGTTTGAACTCAGCCGTTCCCGTCTCACTTTCATCGACGATCTCGACCGCGACAGCTTCGCCGGGACCTTCGCCCCACTGATTGGTGATGCGACCGGATTCCTCGAACGCGCCGGAGTTGCCAGCGACGACATTTCCGTTCGATGCAGCGTCGACATGCGGTATTACGGGCAAGGCCGCGAGATTGAGATCGTCCTGCCGGACGGCGCATCGACAGACAGCTTTGATGGCTTGCTTGGTTTGTTCGAAGCGCGGTACGCGGCGCTATTCTCCGTCAGCACACCGGGCGGTCCGCTCGAAATCGTCAATTGGAAGGTCGAAGCAACAGGCCCCGATACCGGACTGCAAAGCGGCTATCGAATGTCCAGCAGCGGCACCGCCGGTTCCGGCGCCCAGAAGGGTACGAGGCGCGGTTATTTCGGCACCGATTCCTATGAATGCCCTGTCTACGACCGTTATCAGCTCCAGGCCGGCACGGAAATAACGGGCCCGGCAATGGTCGAAGAACGGGAATCGACTTGCGTTATAGGCCCCGGCGAAACGGCCTATATCGATGACGCCGGCAACCTCATCGCTGAACTGGGAAAGGCATGATCATGTCCGAGCAAAAGTACGACGCCGTCAGCCTCGCGATCATGTGGGACCGGCTGATCTCCGTCACGGACGAAATCGTCTCCACCCTGGTGCGCACCTCCTTCTCGACCATCGTGCGAGAAAGCTACGATTTATCCGTCGTCCTGCTCGACGCGAATGGAAAACTGATGGCGCAGGGTTCCTACAGCGTGCCGGTCTTTATCGGCACGGCGCCGCGAACTCTGCGCTACATGCTCGATAAATTCCCCGCCGAAACGCTGCGCCCCGGGGATGTCATCGCCACCAACGACCCTTGGATGGGAACCGGGCATATCTTTGACATATCGGTTATGCGGCCCGTGTTCCGGGCTGACAGGTTGGTCGGCTACACGATGAGCATCACGCATTTGCCGGATATCGGCGGGCTTGGTTTCGGAGCGGCAGCGACCGAAGTGTTTCACGAAGGGCTACGCCTCCCGATCTGCAAGCTGGCCAGCGAAGGCGTGATCGACCCGTTCATTCAGGAACTCGTCGAGGTCAATGTTCGCGTGCCGGACCAGACGATGGGCGACCTACTAGCCAATGTCACCTGCAACGAGGTCGGCGGCCGGCAATTGCTCGACTTCATGGACGAATACGGTGTCGAGGATCTGGGGCCCTTGTCCGAAGCGATCCGGGCGCAGTCTGAACGCGCGATGCGCGACAAGATCGCCGAGATCAAGAATGGCACCTACCGGCACGAAATTCAGATCGAAGGCGTGGAGGCGCCGATTACGCTTGCTTGCACGGTGACGGTTGAGGACGAAGATATCCATGCCGACTTCACGGGAACCGGCGGCTGCGTCCGGCACGGAATCAATGTGCCGATCTGTTATACGAATGCGATGACGCTCTACGCGATCAAATGCATCACCGCAGGCTCTATACCCAACAATGAAGGTTTTACCCGGCCCGTGACGGTCAGCGCCCCGGAAGGTTGCCTGCTCAACGCGCAGCCGCCCTCACCCACCGGTGGCCGCCACATCATCGGTCATTTCGTCCCGTCACTGATCTTCGGCGCGCTGGCCGATGCGGCCCCAGACAAGGTACAGGCCGATTGCGGCATGATCGACCTGATGACAATCCAGGGTACCGCGCGAAACGGCCGCGGCGTCTCGACCATTTATTTCGCCGCCGGGGGATTCGGCGCGTTGAGCGGACATGACGGCCCGGAGGCCACACCAGGTCCCTCGAACATGGCAGTCGTCCCGGTCGAGACCTGGGAAGCGATCACCAACATGACAATCTTGGACAAAAAGTTCCTGCCCGACTCCGGCGGGGCCGGCGCATCGCGGGGCGGCGTCGGTCAGGAGATTGCACTACGCAATGACAGCGGGAATCCCATGACCGTCTTCTGCATGGCCAACCGAAGTGAGTTCCCGCCGGTTGGTTACCACGGCGGCAAGCCTGGCCAGATGCGCGAGCACAAGATCAATGGCGCTACCGTGCACCCCAAGGGCAGCTATGTCCTGCAAGAGGGTGATACGATCACCTTGCGCCAGGCCGGCGGCGGCGGCATCGGTGACCCCAAGGAGCGGCCACGTGAGCTGGTTTTCGCGGATATCGACTCCGGTTTCGTGACCGAGGAAGGCGCTCTGCGGGATTACGGGGTCAAGAAGGACTGACGTTAGAGGCCTGCATTTTTGAGCCGGACTCTCACACTTACAAATCGCTCTCTCATGCTTGCAGCAAATCGCCGCGAGCCCACGTCGCGTGAAACCCTTCCGGCACGCGGCAGGGCAAAATCAGCTTGCAAACCGGTCCGTCGGAGAAGTTCTGCGCGTCTATGATATGGACTTCCGATTGCACCTGGTCGGCATTGCGAACGAAGCAGACGACATAGCCTTGATCCTCTGACGTAGCGTTGTCCGCCGGCGCGAACGGTGCTTCGCTGTAGGTATAGCCCGGCCCTTCTGAAAAATACTCGCTCGCACCATTTTCGAGATCGAATTTGATCAGGCCGGCGAAATTGAGGGTCGGTTCGTTTTCGATATTGGCGCAATAGGCGTATCGCATCGGGTCGCCCATGGCCGCGTTCTTCCAGGTCGGAAACTCGCCGTTCCATTTTTTATCGACGAACCCTTCCTTGGTCGCGCCGGTCGCCAGATTGATCGACCAGCGATATAGCCGCGCCCGCAGCTTGTGCCGCCCCATGATCGTCGTAATCGATTGCAGGTCAGGGTTCCCCTGCGCGTCCTCGAACGGATGAATACGGCAGCCTGTCAGGTGCAGCCAGTCACCGTCTTCCCACGCATTGATCGTATGCAGGATGTAACAGGGCTCGAACTCATACCAGCGAATCGCCGACGCTGCGCCATAGCGGGGCATGACGCCAAACCGTGTCGGCCATTGGTCCTCGAAACGCAATTTCACGCGGCCCTTGCGATAGGCCTCTTCATCCCAAATCAACGGTAGATCGTGCAGAATCGTATGTCTGTGGGAAATCCACATGTCGTGCGGCATGCGCGGCCCCGGCAGTTCGACCGGCGTGAACGCGGTCAGGTCGCCATGCTTGTCGACGACGCCTTGGTGCATATAGGGAAAGTCGCGGCTGTAATCGAAGAAAACGAAATCGTCGGTACTTTCGTCCGTCTTTGCGTGCGCGGATATCTTCGTTGTCCGCTTGCCATTGAAATCCGCCTGACCGAGCGTCTCAAGCGTGACTGGGTCCACCAGGTAGGGGTCGCCCGACATGTACCACATGGTGACGACCTTGCCGGCATGCAGCACGACATCGGTGTTCGAGGTATCCTTCAGTGGCATATCGGGCCGGTCCTGGCGACGCGGGTCCAGCATGCCGCCCCAAAGCGCCTTTCCCGCAGCAATCTCTTCTTCCAGGCACGATGTCCGGACCCAGCGCCGGCGATAGGTGGCGCGACCACCTTCGAATTGTATCGCGTGCAACATGGCATCGCCGTCGTAGCGGTGATAGTTGCCGTTTGGTGTGTGGCGGACGTTCGGGCCGTTACGCACGTAAATGCCGTTCAAATCCTGCGGCAGTTCGCCGATCACCGTCATCGACTCGAAACCGACCATGCATTCGTCATCGACCGGCGTGTAAATCCCTTCCAAGTACTGATTTACCGGATAGACTGGCCTAGCTTTCGTTGCGCTTGTCATTGTGCCTTGTCCTTGCGGTCTTTGCGATGAAGAGTGTCCGAACGCACAGACACTCACTATATACTTGGAATACAACGGCCCAAAGTAAGTTCAGATCACACTGACGTTTCAAGGATTCCCCACATGCCGACCACCCTGCGTTTCAACGCACTCCTTCTGTTTGCCGCCATAACGCTGATAGCCGCAGCGCCAAGCGCTGTTCATGCACAAGAAACCGTTATTCTTCCCGTCATGTGGCAGGTCGGCGACAAGCACAAGATCGAACTAACCAAAGAGAAAGAACGGTTCCGGAACGGGGTTGGACAGTCTCCCGGCAAATCGATCACGGACATCAACATCGAGGTACTCCGCAAGCTTGAAAAGGGATATGTCGTGCGGTGGACATATGGCAGAACCCGCATTGTTGGTGACAATGCGAACCGGTTGACTGAAGAAATCGGCAATATCATCGAAGGCATGCGGCTCGATATGCGGACCGATGAATTGGGCAGCATCACCGCATTGGAAAACGGACCGGAAATTCGAAGCCACTACCAAAAGGCCGCCGAGCAACTCGTCGCCTGGATGAAAGCGTCGAAAGCGCCGGAACAGCTCATTGAACAAGTGAGTTCAACATTCAAAGCGTTGAGCACATCGAAGGCCGTCGAGATTTCCGCCATGCGGGAACCTTCGCTGTTCTATCTGGCGTTCGGCGGTTCCTATACGATGGGAAAAGCAACAGAATTCGAAGATCTAGTCCAGAATCCCTGGGGACAAGAGCCAATCCCAACGAAGGCGAAGCTTTTCCTCAAACAGATCGACAAGGAGGCCGGAATAGCCACGATCGGATGGCAACAAATTTTCGATCCCGAGAAAGCGGGTCCAATCCTGGAGAAATCCATGGCCGCGCTCGGGCTTCCGGTTCACAAGGATGGCCCCGTATTTACGGGTCTCGCCGCGAGCGATGACGGGTTGTTTATTTTCAACACCAAGTCCGGCTGGCTGCAAACTGGCAGTTGGCAGCGGGCCACCAAGATCAATGGCAAATTGGCTGCGGTCGAGCGAATTAAGTACCGTACGGTCCAGTAGGTGATACCAAAGTGGAACCAGATCAATTGAGTGATCAGATAACCGAGCCTTTGGATGGCGGCTGCGCTTGCGGCGGGGTTCGGTATCGCATGACATCCAACCCGATGTATGTGCATTGCTGTCATTGCCGCTGGTGTCAGCGGGAGTCGGGTGCGGCATTTGCGATCAACGCCTTGATCGAGTCCGACCGTGTCGTGGTGCTGAAAGGTGAGCCTGAGATCGTCGATACCCCCACGGAGAGCGGTAACGGGCAAAAGTTTGCACGCTGCCCCAATTGCCGGATCGCGCTGTGGAGTAATTATTCCGGTGCCGGAGACCTTATTCGTTTTGTTAGGGTCGGCACGCTCGACAACCCGGACAGAGTGCCACCCGACATCCACATCTATACCGCCTCCAAACAACCCTGGGTCTCGTTATCGGCGGACATTCCAGCAGTTGAAGAATATTATCGTCGAAGTCAGTTATGGCCCGCGGAGAGCCTTGCGCGGCGTAAGGCACATTACGAAAAAAATGGGGCGGGTTAATCCCAGCAAAGCTTGAAAGGAATTCGCGATGCGCGCGGTACTCGTCAACCCAAATACTCCGGGTCATCTTAGCCTGACAGAGGCGCCCGATCCCGCACCGCTCTCAAGCCAGGCACTGGTCGACGTCAAGGCGATCTCGCTCAATCTCGGCGAAGTCAAGCGCGCGCGCCGCAGCGAGCCCGGCACATTGCTTGGGTGGGATGTCGCCGGCGTCGTAGCCGAGAAAGCGGCGGATGGTTCCGGTCCGGCGGTCGGCACGCGCGTTGTCGGAGTCATGAACACGGGCGCCTGGGCGGAGCGCGCCGCCATCGAAACGGCATGGATGGCACCATTGCCCGATAGCGTCTCATTCGAAATCGCCTCGACCTTGCCTGTCGCGGGCCTCACGGCTCTCTATAGCCTGGAGCAGGCCGGTCAATTGCTAGGCCGCCGCGTGTTGGTGACTGGCGCCTCGGGCGGTGTCGGGCTTTACGCGATCCGTCTCGCGAAACTGTCCGGCGCGACGGTGACCGCGCTGATCCGGCGCGAAGAAACACGTGGCCTGGTCACACAAGCCGGTGCGGACCACGTCATTGTCGGCGACACGGGCAAAGAAGCGGCGGCGAACGGGCCCTATCATTGCATACTCGATTCCGTCGGCGGGCAGGTCCTTTCCGACTGCCTGAACGCGGTCGCGCGCGGCGGTATCCTGGTCAATTACGGTATCTCCGCCGGCAGTGAGGTCACAATCGATGCCGGTGAGTTCTTCCGTACAGGCCGGTCGCGTTACTATGGCCTGTATCTTTTTACCGAGTTCGGCCGTCGTCCGGCTCGCGATGGATTGCGTGTGCTTGCCGGATTCGTCGCCGACGGACGGCTCAATGTGCATATCGACGCGCGGGACAAGCTTGAAAACCTCGGAAATCTGGCCGAACGCCTCTTCAACCGGGAAATCTCGGGCAAAGCAGTTGTGCTTGTGGACTGAGTTCGATTTGCATTAGCCTCAGCGAGAACCTTGATTGGAGGCGTGACATGACAACGGAAATGCAGACCCTGAAACTGAAGAAGCTGTCCGAATCAGACCGCGTCGAATTCGGCCCTCTCGCCCATTACAACCCACTTGTCGCCGACGGCGACACGCCGGTGCGCACCGGCATTCAA
>JAJFJB010000441.1 GCA_021774435.1 Alphaproteobacteria bacterium | reverse complement strand
CAGATGGATTATCTCCTATCGGACGATTGGGTCGACCCCCCGGGACCGGCAGACGACTGGTGCACAGAGGCGATCTATCGGTTGCCGTCCGGGTTTATGTGTTATTCGCCACCAGACGACTGCCCGCTTCCGGTTCGTGGTCCACACCAACCTGTTACGTTCGGATCGTTCAACAATTTGTCAAAATTAAATAGGGAGGTGATCGACCTTTGGTCGGAGGTGCTGAAGGCGGTTCCGGACTCCCGCCTTCTTTTGAAGTCCCGCCAGTTGGCCGACCAGGCCATTGGAAAGCGATTGCGTGCCTTATTTGGCGAGGCCGGCATTTCAGGCGAGCGCCTTGAATTTGTCGGGCGCACGGCGTCGCGGTCCGACCACTACGCGCTTTACGGGCAGGTCGACGTGGCGCTCGATACGTTTCCTTATAATGGTGCGACAACCACTTGCGAAGCGTTGTGGATGGGAACGCCTGTCGTGAGTCTTGCGGGGGACAGGCATGTCGGACGGTTTGGCGTCACGTTTTTGAGCCGGGCGGGGTTCGCCAAGTGGGTGGCGGAAACGCCCGCTGAATTTGTTTCTATTGCTAAAAATCTTGTACATACGCGCCCGAACGCGCCGGAGATCCGCACAGCGGTGGGGTCGTCTCTTCTGGTCGATGGCGCGCGTGCGGCACGCGATATGGAAGACGCCTTCTCGACAATGTGGCGGCGTTGGAAGGAGAAAACGGTTGGCTGAAGAAATTAAGTTGCATCTCGGCTGTGGCGGCGTGTCCATTCCCGGTTACGTCAATATCGATCTCAGCATGTGGGCCGGTGTGAATCTCGTGTCGGACTTGCGCCGCTTGCCTTTTCCAGCAGGCGGCGTCGATTTCATTTATGCCTGCGCAGTTATCGAACATTTTGAGCGGCGTGAATGGCGCTCGGTCCTGGCGCACTGGTTTTCCCTTTTGTGCGATGGTGCCACCTTGCGCTTGTCGACATCGGATTTTGAAGCCTGCGTTGCGCAATACGCGGCAGAAGGGAACATCACGGAAGTAACGGGTCTTATCATCGGCGGTCAGCGGGACTTCTACGACTGGCATGGCATGATTTTCGACTTCGCGCTTTTGCGCGATGGTTTAGAAGAAGCCGGTTTTACCAATGTCCGGCGTTACGACTGGCGCGAGACCGATTTGGGGCGGGCGGGGATCGATGATTACAGTCAGGCCTACCTGCCGCACATGGATAAGGAGAATGGCCGGCTGATGGCGCTCAATGTCGAAGCGGACAAGCGGGCGTAAATGGAGCTTGGCCCCTACGAGACTTCTATTGCAGCTGGCGCAGAGGGCGCCGCCGCGGCCATGGCGATGCGGATCGTGGCCGAAGCGGGCCGTCTGCTGGGCGCGCCGCGCTTGATCGAAATTGGCTCCGTCCATGTTGACGGTTGCCTGTATCACGGCGATTCGGGTGTCCATTTCGTTGAAAAGCTGGTTGCCGATGGCGGACAGGTTCAAGTGCCGACGACGCTCAATGTCGGCGCGCTCGACTTGTTGCATCCCGAAAGGGTGCGTGGCGATACGCATTTTCGGGACATGGCGCGGCGATTGATGGACGCGCATCTGGCCTTGGGTTGCACGCAAAGCTTTACCTGCGCGCCCTACCAGACGGGGCATCGTCCCGGTTTGGGCGAGCATGTTGCCTGGGGCGAAAGCAACGCGGTCGCCTTCGCCAATTCCGTTCTTGGCGCGCGGACGAACCGGTGCGGCGATTTTCTCGATATTTGTGCCGGCATAGCGGGGCGTGCACCGTATTGCGGTTTGCATCTGGACGAAAACCGGGCCGCCCGCGCCGTTGTGCGCACGGATACCTTGTCGTTCGCGCTAAAAGACACGGACGCCTTTTATCCTGTGCTCGGTGCCTGGCTGGGTGCGACGTTTGGCGAAACTGTTGCGGTGATGGATGGATTGCCGTTCGGTTTATCCGATGACCGTTTAAAGGCCGTCGCGGCGGGCGCGGCGTCGACAGGCGCAATCGGCCTCTTCCATATTGCGGGCGTGACACCGGAAGCGCCAACGGTCGACACGGCCTGTGGCGGCGTGATGCCCGAGACCGAAATTGCTCTCACATTCGACATGGTGCGGGAGACTCGTGATCGATTGTCGACGGTAGACGGCAACCGCATCGATGCGGTAGCGGTAGGCAGCCCACATTTCTCGCGTGACGAATTTTCGGTGTTGGCAAAATTGTCGAAGGATCGGAAATTCGCCGTCCCCTTCTTTGCCTGCACGGGACGGGACGTTTTATCGGCTCTCGAGAACAGCGACGACTTTTCCGTCCTAAAATCCGCGGGCATCGAATTTGTCGCCGATACCTGTGTCGTCGTCGCACCGATTTTGCCGGAATCCGGCGACGTCCTGATGACCAATTCCGCAAAATTCGCTCACTACGGTCCTGCTAATACGGGCTTTGATGTGGTGTATGGCAGTCTTTCCGACTGTGTCGAGTCCGCCGTCACCGGCACGGTTGTTCGGGATGAGACGATATGGCGATGACTCTTCGGGGCGAGGTCCTGATTGACGGTGCGGCCGACGGACCACTGTTCCGCATGGCTAAACCGATCAGCTTCTGGGGCGGTATCGACCCCAAAAGTGGCCGCGTAACGGATCCGCGGCATCCTGATTATGGGGCATCGATTGCCGGTTCCGTGCTGGCGCTTTCCGAGACGATTGGCTCCAGTTCGTCGAGCGCCGTCATGCTGGAACTGATTGCCATTGGGCAGGCGCCCCGTGCTCTTCTGCTGGGGCGACCGGACGCCATTTTGACCCTGGGTGTTGTCGTCGCGCGGGAAATGGGGGTTGGGTCTATACCGGTGCTGCGTGTGCCGGTAGAAAGGCTTCCAACGAGCGGACTGGCGCGTATTCGCGAAGGGGGCGAAATTTCGTTTGCAAGCTGATGCCCGCTGCTATGGTGCGCGCAACGAACAAGATTTAACGAAGGCTAAGACACGATGAGCGAAAGAGTCCCGACGACGGCAACCGTGGAAGCCGTACCCGTGCTGGAGAAACACCGCTTCGACGAAGCGGCTTTGTCCCGTTACATGGAAGCGCATGTGGAAGGATATTGCCCGCCGCTTGAAGTAGGCCAGAGCATGGGCGGCATGTCGAACCCGACTTTCATCCTGCGCGATGGCAATGGCACGCGCTATGTGTTGCGCAAGAAGCCGCCGGGCAAGCTGTTGCCATCGGCGCACGCCGTCGACCGTGAATTCCGTGTGATCTCCGCGCTGGGGCAAACCAATGTGCCCGTCGCGAAGGCCTATGCGCTTTGCGAAGACGAGTCGGTGATCGGCCAGACCTTCTACATCATGGAGTTCAAGGACGGCCGCGTGTTCCGCGATATGTCCCTGCCGGAACTAGACCCGGCGGAACGCGGGGCGATCTATGACGCGATGAACGACGCGTTGGCGAAACTCCATATCGTCGATTACGAGGCGATCGGTCTTGGCGATTATGGACGCGTTGGCGGCTATATTGCGCGTCAGGTCAGCCGTTGGAGCAAGCAATATGCGGCCAGCAAGACCGAAGACATCAAGGCGATGGACAGATTAATGGCATGGCTGCCGGATAATATTCCCGACGACAGCCTGACGACCATTGCGCATGGCGACTTTCGTTTGGAGAACATCATCTTTCATCCGACCGAGCCGAAGGTCCTGGCGGTCGTGGATTGGGAACTTGGCACGTTGGGCAACCCGCTTTCCGATCTTGCGTATAACTGTTTGCCCTACGTCTGGCCGGATGAAGGCCGTGGCGATCTTATCGGTTTGGACTTTGCGGCCTGCGGAATCCCATCGGAGGCGGATTACGTCGCCGCCTATTGCCGCCGGACAGGGCGGGACGGCGTAGACGATTGGACATTCTATGTCGTCCTGTCGCTGTTCCGAATTTCAGCGATTATCCAGGGTGTTTACTATCGTGGCCTGCAAGGCAATGCGCCGTCGGCGGCTGCGCTGGAACGTAAGGAATCCTGCCGCATGCTGTCGGAAATTGCCTGGGAGATGGTGGAATAGGCTTAGGTGAGCTTTTCCTCATACCCGATTTATGAAAGAAGACAGTATTCGCGATCTCGATTTTCGCCGCCGGCAAGCATTGAAAATGGGTGGCGAGAAAAATGTTCAGAAAGTTCATGATCGCGGAAAGCTGACGGCGCGTGAGCGTCTCGATCTGCTACTCGATCCTGGCTCGTTTGTCGAAATAGGCATGCTCGCGCATAGCCAGCATGGCGACCTCAAGGACAGGACGCCGGCGGACGGCATGTTGGCGGGATCCGGGAAAATCGATGGCCGGACGATATATGTTACCGCAGATGACGGCACGGTACTGGCCGGAACCCGGGGTCGTGTTGCGGAGGTCAAAAACAAGCGGGTACGCGATCTCGCGCTCAAACATGAAAAGCCCTTTATCGCGTTGATGGAGGCGGGAGCGGCGCGCGTTCAGGAAACCTACGGCGCGACGGCAGCGGGCCTCGGGTATCGTTTTGGCGATCATCTCAAAATGTCGGGCCGTGTGCCGCAGGTGGGTGCCGCTGTCGGTCCGTGCTTTGGGGGACCGTCTTTCACGGCGGCCCAATCAGACTTTGTGTCGATCGTGAAAGGGACGGGCTTCCTCGGCATGTCGGGGCCGCCGGTTGTTAAAGTCGGCATTGGTCTCGACGCGACGAGCGAGGAAATTGGTGGCGGTAAAATGTCCGCCGTCGAAACGGGTCAGGCCAGTTATTTGGCTGAGACGGAAGCGGATTGCATGGCGTCTATCCGCGAATTCCTCTCGTTCCTGCCGGCAAACTGCAATGAGGCGCCGCCCCGTGCTACCCCGGCTCCCGCTCTGATTGACAGTCCTGACGGGCAAAAGCGTATTGAAGAACTGGTGCCTGAAAACCATCGGCGCGCCTACGATATGCATAAGCTGATTGAACTGCTTGTCGATCGCGGCACTTACTTTGAATTGAAACGAGATTATGCGCGCAGCGTGATCACTGTTTTCGCGCGCATGGACGGCTATCCGGTGGGGATCATTGCAAACCAGCCGCTGCGGCAGGCCGGCACGATCGATGATAAAGGGTCGGCGAAAGTGCGCCAGTTCATCGACCTTTGCGATGCCTTCCATGTTCCTCTCGTTTCGCTGATGGATTGCCCTGGCTTTCTGGTCGGGCCGGAGATTGAACGGCAACGCATGGTGAGCCTCACGGGCCGCCTGTTGAATTCGATTTTCGATGCGTCGGTTCCCTTGGTCACGGTTGTGCTGCGCAAGGCAATCGGCCTGGCTTATATCGCGCTCGGCGGCCGTGCGGTTGATCCGGACCTACTCGTCGCCTGGCCGACGGCCCGCTTCGACGTTATGGGGCCAGAGGCCGGTATCGAGTTGGTGCATGGCCGTGAAATCGCCAAGGCGAAAGACCCGGAGCAGGCGCGCAACGATATCCGGGAGCGTATCGAAAAGGAATCCAGCGCCTATGCGGCTGCCGGCATGGGGTTGGTTGATGAGGTTATCGCACCGGCGGAAACGCGTCAGCGAATCTTGGAAGTCCTGGATCGGGCGCGGTGCTCCCAGGTCTATACCTGGAAGCACCGGATCGATCCTTAGTTAACGCCGCATCAGAAACTTGGCAGGCTTAGCCTGCGATCCGCGCCGCCTTTGATTTGTAGTTATGCCGCCGCAATTCCAGCCGCGCGATCTGTTGGCGATGCACTTCGTCGGGGCCGTCGGCGAAGCGCAGGGCACGCATCCGTGACCACATGAAGGAGAGCGGGAATTCCTGGCTCATCGCGCCGCCGCCGTGCGCCTGCATCGCGTCGTCGATGATCTTGAGTGCCATGTTCGGCGCCGCCACCTTGATCATGGCAATTTCCTGGCGCGCTTCCTTGTTGCCGACCGTATCCATCATGTAGGCAGCTTTGAGGGTTAGCAGACGGCACATTTCGATTTCGATGCGGGCATTGGCGATACGTTCCTGCGTAACGCCGCGATCCGCCAGGGTCACCCCCCAAGTAGTGCGCTCCATCGCGCGCTTGCACATCAACTCCAGCGCCCGTTCGGCGACGCCGACGATACGCATGCAGTGATGGATACGGCCCGGGCCAAGGCGGCCTTGCGCGATCTCGAAGCCGCGGCCTTCGCCAAGCAGCATGTTGTCCGCCGGAACGCGGACATTGTCGAACTCCACCTCGCCATGGCCGTGCGGTGCGTCGTCGAATCCCATGACGTTGAGCATGCGATGAATCGTGATGCCCGGCGCATCGCGCGGCACCAAGATCATGGACTGTTGGTTATAGGTGGGGGCGTCCGGGTCCGTCTTGCCCATCACGATGAGAATCTTGCAGCGCGGGTCGCCGATTCCCGACGTCCACCATTTGCGGCCATTGATGACGTACTCGTCGCCGTCGCGTTCGATTCTTGTTTCGATGTTGGTGGCATCGGAAGAGGCGACGCGTGGTTCGGTCATCGCGAAGGCGGAGCGAATTTCGCCGGCGAGCAGCGGGTCGAGCCATTTGCGCTGGTTTTCTTCCGAGGCATAGCGGACTAGGGTTTCCATATTACCAGTGTCCGGTGCGGAGCAGTTGAAGACTTCCGGCGCCCAGTTGATGCGGCCCATGATCTCGCACAAGGGTGCGTATTCCATATTGGTGAGCCCGGCACCCTTGTCGCTCTCTGGCAAAAACAAATTCCAAAGGCCTTCTTCCTTTGCCTTGGCTTTCAATTCCTCCAGAATTGGCACAGCAGCCCAGCGCGTGTCGCCACCGGCAACCTGTTCGGCATAGGTCCCTTCATTCGGATAGACGTTCTCGTCCATGAACGCCTGCACGCGAAGCTGAAGTTCTCTTGTCTGCTCGGAAAATTCAAAGTCCATGGAGGTGCTCCCTGCGGTATTGGCACGTTTGACGGCACCTTAGCGCGGCGAAGCCTGCGTAGGCTACCCGTGGGGAGGTGAAAATGTCGGCCTGCTTCTCGCTGCGTCGATAGGACGCGTGACCGCGCGTGAAAGTCTATGTTGCGGCCTTGCGCCAGCCTTCCAGAATAGTGCCGGCATTCTCCTGTGCCATCGACTCAAAATACTGGATTATACGAACCCCATATTCGGAAGTTTGAAAATCGCTGAATATGTCGGTGCTATGCAGGTGGCAGACGATACGGGCGAAGGCTTCGCACTCAAGGCCGATTGCCTTACAGGCAATGGCCAGGGCTTCTCCAGAGCAATACAGTGAATCCTCCGCCCAACCGGATTGGATGCCGCAAAGTTCCTCAAAGCTCTGTTTGAACAGGGTCATATTGTCGTGCGTCAGGGCATGTAGAAGGCGAGGGCCGGGTTGTTCGCCTTCGATGTCCATCATTGGCTTAACATTGCGGTTTTCAAAAATATCTTCGTCGATCGCTTCCAGAACCGCGTCCGAAACGGCGCTCTTAAGCTTCTGGTCGCTGATATTGAACCGGTCTGCAATATAGCGCTGCAGGGTATCGCCGACCCAATCGGCCATTCGCATGGCCATGTCGAGGTCCAGATCCTTTCGCCCGAGCAATGGCGCACGGTAGGCTTCTTGATGTTCAGAGTCAGAAATCAGGCCGTCCATTGTTTTGGCGGAGAGCATCGCGCCGTCGTTTTGCAGCAAGGAAACGACGACCTCTGAATCACCTGTCTTCACCAACGCATCGCTGACTGCTTCCGAAACTGTTTCCCGCTTTGAGACGGCCAGCGAATGCTGCCGTGCGTGACGGGCAACGACGTCAATTAGGTCCTGGTCGCAAAGCTTTGGGCTCTTGGCCAGAAGCGGATAGGCCACGTCGATGACGTCATTCGCCAACAACACAATTAGGTCCTCGGGCGCGTCGTCGCGGTCCGAGAGTTGATCTGCTAAGGCGCGGCGCACAGGCATTTCCACGTCGCGTACGAGCTGACGCAGGATGTCGCCCAAAAGAGCCGTTTCCGATTTGCCCAACCTCGTGTCTGGGGCAAGGCATGCTCGGCCCAAGGCTTCTACCAAATCGCGACTCTCCGGCACCCGGCCAGTGTTCGCGATTTCCCGAAGATTTTCGATTTGATCGGTTTGCATCGCTGATTTCGCCAACTGACAGTGGAATGAAATAACTTTCTCCAATAATAATCACTAAAATAAGTATTCAAGTCAATATTGTTAAATAAATAGAAATTTTGTTCTTCATTTTTATTGTTTTAATTTTAATTTGAATAAAATACATCAGTAAATTTTTCTAACTATCCCTCTTTGTCTCATATTTGTCGATTTCGGCTTCCGGTTATGAATTGGTAAAAAAAATTGGTTTATGTGACGCGTATCACTGCGGATTGCGGTCACCCGTGGCTTTTTAGAGGAGTTCGAGAGACGAACTCGACGAAGGGGTGGCGAGGGAGAATTCGGCGTAGTCCGGAAGAGTCTTTCATGATGTTGTTACACCCTTGAACCAGAATGAGCTTAACTAAGTTGACTAAGGCGGAATTATGACGACACAGACCAAATCAATCGAATTTTCCCGTTTTGCTGCTTCCGCCGGCAATCGGATCGTTGCGCTGTTTTTCCTGATTTATTTTGCGCCCGTGATGCTGACTGTCGCACTTTTGATCAAAATGGATTCGAGGGGGCCGGTTTTTACGCGGCAAAGCCGCTGTGGTTCGAGTGGTCAAACAATTGGATTATTGGAGTTTCGGACGATTGTTGACGAAGGTTCCCGTTATGGTGAAACGATCGGGTTTCGAGCCGGCCAGACGGAGTTAGGCGCATTCCTGTGCCAGTCCCGTCTTGAGATGCTTCCGAGGCTTGTGAACATCTTGCGGGGAGAGGTTTCTTTTGGAACGCTCCTTAGGTAGAATTTTTTAGCGGGACGTACCGGTTTTTCACGAAAGCGCAAGTCTTGGGTGATGAATGGGCGTCCCGCGGATACGGGACGCTTTTTTTGTGTCTAAGAGGGAAGATTATTTGCTAAATCTGCGAAGTTTTCTTTCTTGCAGGCGTCAATTTTCGGAACGATGTTACGACGTGAATGAATGTTAAGAATTATCGCTGCACAATGCGGCGAATTATAAGTAAATAGTTGATACATAATCATAAAACGTACCGGATGTGCTGATATTTTTGATATGAAATACACCATTTGGTTGCTGCGAATTGGATGCAATTTTACTTAAATGCACACATTAGAAAGAGGCCGCAAAAATAGGATCTTGACGAAAAGAATTGCGGCACCGGGGATTAGTTAATGGCGATCCCATCACATCAGGGCGTAGGCGATAATCCCGGGGCATCCCGGGACGTCTCCGGGACAAGCGCGACGATTGTCGTCGACGCTTCGTCGCGCGCGCCGTTGATGTTGCCCAGCAGTAAATTTGCAAGCGATGCAGAATACCTGCAGCAAGGTGATGATTTGCTGCTTATCGGGCTGGACGGCACGACGGTTGTCGTCCGAGACTATTTCCTCTTGGATCCATCACCCGATTTGCTGACGCCGCAAGGCGGGCGCGTAACGCCTGCGATTGTAGATTCCTTCACGCCACCGGAAGCGGTAGGCCAATTCGCTCAGGCGGGTGAGAGCACCGCGACACCAATCGGTCAAGCAACCAGCATCGTCGGAAAAGTCTTCGTCGTTCGAGCAAGCGGCGTTCGGGAAACGATCGGG
>JAJFJB010000045.1 GCA_021774435.1 Alphaproteobacteria bacterium | reverse complement strand
GTTCGGCATTTACACAATTATCATGTCGGAATTGGCGTTGATTACCCCGCCTGTCGGGATAAACGTCTTCGTCATGGCCAAGGTCGCGCCGGATGTGCCACTCAATGTCATCTTCAAAGGGGTGACGCCGTTCTTTGTCGCAACCCTGGTTTTGGTCGTTATCTTGACCCTTTTCCCGGACATCGTGTTGTGGTTGCCACATTCGGCCGGAATGTCGTAACCGGCGCTAACGTTTATTTCTTCCAGCCGCTGGAAAGGCCGGCCATCAAGCCGCCATCGACGATGATGTGCTGGCCGTTCAGCCAGCTCATTTGGCCTTCCGCCAGGGTCACCAAAGCCTCCGCGATATCGCTTGGCTTGCCGGGCCGACCGACCATATCGACCATGCTCTGCATCACATCTTCCCCGACGTCCGTCGTGAAATCCGGGAAGATTGGCGTATCGACCGGACCAGGCCCGACATCGTTGACGCGGATTCCCCGGTCGAGGCCCTTGCCGGCCAACACCATGGTGTAGAGGACAACGGCTTCTTTCGAAAAAGTGTAGGGATCGATATCGACCGCTTCCGCATTCTCGGCCCACCAGGAAACGCCTTGGTGGAAATCGTCTATCGCCATGAGCTCGTTCAGATAGGGGCGTCGTTTGCGCCAATTGTTACCGGCAATCGATGCGACATTGACGACCGTGCCACCGTCAGCGATGCGGTCCCAGATCTTCTGGGTGAAATGGCGCAGGCCGAAATAATTAACCCGCATGGTGAGATCGGTGCCCTCATTATTCGGCACGCCGGCCACATTCAACAGTGAGGCATAGGGCCCTGCCAAATTGTCGACCGCCGTATCGATGCTTGCCGCGTCACTGAGATCGCAATGATGATGGCTTACATTCGGGTTGTCGGACGGTTTGATGTCCAGCGACACCACGGTGTGACCCCGCTCCAGTAACAGAGCTGCTGTTGCTTCACCGACCCCGGATGAGCCGCCTGTCATAAGTACCGGTTGTTCGAACGCCATGACTTTTTCCCTTTCCACAAAACGCCAGCTAATTCTGCTTATTCTATCGAATCGTATCCGCGGCGGCTTCTTGTTTAGTAAGGGAGGGTGCATCTTTGTGCCGCTGGCCGCATAATTCGGAATAGGACGAATTCGTAGCAGCGATAAATGGGGAGGAGATCATGGGCCGTGTGGAAGGAAAAGTCGCCATCGTATCGGGTGCGGGAACCGGCATTGGCCGGGCCGCGGCGACAAGGTTGGCGGAAGAAGGCGCGTTGGTGACAATTGCCGAATTCGATGCCGAGGCGGGTCAGGCTGTGGCGGATGCACTTGGAGGCGACGCGGTCTTCATGCAGCACGATGTTCGGGACGAGGCGAGCTGGCAAAGTCTGATGGATGGGGTCGCCAAACGGCATGGCAGGCCCGACATTTTGATCAATAATGCCGGCATCCTGGCGACGGAAAACAATCAGCATCTGGCAGTGACCGATCTGGAGCAATGGCGCGCGGTGCAGACCGTCAATGTGGAAGGCGTGTTCCTGGGCTGCAAATATGGGGTCGCTGCGATGACGGCCGATGGCGGCCGGGCCAAGGGTGGTGACGGTGGCGGCGCCATCGTAAACATGTCGTCTATAGCGGGCTTGGTGGCGACGTCGCATCTTGTCGCCTATGGCGCATCGAAAGGCGCGGTGCGCCAATTGACCAAATCCGTTGCGATCGACTGCGCCCGGAAGGGGCTCGGCATTCGCTGTAACTCGGTTCACCCTGGTGTCATCGTCACCAATATGGGCAATCAAGTAATGGGTATGGGCAATGGCGATGTGGAGGCGAACTGGAAAGCCCGGTTGGATCTCGTACCGATGGGTGAGCCGGGTCAGGCGGTGGATGTGGCAAACTGCATTCTGTTTCTGGCGTCTGACGAAGCGCGTCACGTTACGGGAGCCGAGCTTGTGGTCGATGGCGGCATGACCGCGGTTTGAGATCGCTGATTTCTTAAGGTGCTGGCGAGGCTTGATTTACACGAAAGGTCCGCGCTCCTAGGATTTACATTACTGATCAAGGGAGGTTGTCATTTCGGCAGCGTTAGCGGACCTCAAGGTCCTCGATTTCTCTACAGAATTTGCAGGGGCGTGGTGCGCGCGTCTCTTGAGTGATGCCGGTGCCGAAGTCAGAATATTCGACAAGCATCCCCTACAGACCGTCGGACCTTTCGATGGTGAGGGCAACTCCATTCCCGCTCTCTACGCGCTGGCGGGCCGTGTCCGGGAACCTGGACTTCCCGTGGGCGACGACGCTTGGCAGCCGCATTTCGACGATGCCGATATTCTCGTCGATTGCGCGCCCGCCGGATCCGTCGAGCGGGGCTGGATCGATGAGTTGCTTGCGGGCAACGATAAAGCCATTCATGTGGTGATTACGCCGCACGGGTTGACGGGGGCACGGTCCCATCAGCCCGGAAACGAGCTGACGGCCGATGCGCTTTCGGGCTGGGCATCGGTTAATGGGCTTGCCAACCGGGAACCCTTGAAGTCGAGCGGGTACCAGCCTGCCTATCAGACGGGAACTCTGGCGTTTTCGGCCGTGCTATGTGCCCTGATTTCTCGCCAGGCCGGTGGACCCGGCCAGACAATTGACGTAGCGATGGATGAGGTTCTGGCGATGACGTTTTCGCCGGGAATCTTGCGCAGCATCTATGAGGAAAAGCCCTGGCCGCGTCGCGATAGCATCGATTTCATCACGGGGCCGGTGCCGGTCAAGGATGGATATTTCGCGCTGACATTGACCCGGCCGCATTTCTGGGCCGGGGCGATGCGAATGCTGGGCCTCGATGATCTTGCCGAAGACCCGCGTCTGCAGACCAACCATGCCCGGGCCGATAAGGAGAACAAGAAGCTGTTTGTCGATCGTGTCGAAGCGGCTATGACCGAATGGACGAAGGACGATCTCTTCGAAGAATTGTCAAAAATTCCGGCTGTGGCGGGCCCCGCCTACACGATGGACGAGTTGGCGAGAAACCCTCAGTTCGAAGCACGAGATTTCTTTAACGATTCTAGCGGCACCAGGTTTCCGGGACCGCCTTTCAAAATGTCACGAACGCCGCTGGGCGAGGCTCGGAATTCGTCGAAAAGAAATGCCGTCACGCGAATGCCTGACCCCGTTATGGCCAATGCCGATGCAAGTGCCGGACCGCTATCAGGCTATCGTGGCGTGGTGCTGACCCAAGCTTGGGCGGGATCGCTTGCCACGCAGCTTATGGGTCTGATGGGTGCGGAGATCATTCTGATCGAATCACGGACACGGCTCGATTCCTGGCGTGGCGTGGCAACGACACCCATCGCGCCGGCATTGCAAAAGCTAGAAAGCGCCAAACACTCGTGGAATTGCAATGCGCTATTTAACTCGGTGAATTTGAACAAACAGTCCGTGACATTGGAACTGTCGGAGCCCGAAGCCGTCGAGACTTTCAAACAGCTCGTTGCAGAAGCGGATTTTGTCGCCGAGAATTTTTCGCCTCGCGTCATGGGCAAGCTGGGTATCGCCTATGACGATCTTCGAAAGGTGAAGGAGGATATCATTCTCTGCTCCATTTCCGGCTTTGGACAGACCGGTCCCTGGTCGCCCTTGCCGGCGATTGGCGGGACGATTGAGCCGGCTTCGGGCATGTCGGCTTTGCTGGGGTATGAAGGCGGCACGCCGATGAATTCAGGGCAGATGTATCCCGATGCAGTAGCGGGCCTTTATGGTTTTGCCGCCTTGGCGCTGGCGCTCTTTCACCGCGAGCGAACCGGCGAAGGGCAGTTCATCGACATGTCGATGCAGGAGGCCAACTTCACCTTCATCGGCGAACGCTGGCTGGAATACGCGCTGACGGGCAAGGTCCCGGGCCCGATGGGAAATCGGCACGCAGCCTACGCGCCGCATGGGATCTATCCATGCGCGGGCGACGATCAGTGGATTGCGCTTGCGGCGCAGACGGATGCGCAATGGGATGCTCTGTGCCGTATTGCAAAACAGCCGCAATGGCTCACCCGGTTTCAGGATGACCGGAAAGCCAATGAAGACGCGCTCGACAACGAAATTCGGACGTGGACGAACGGACAAGACCGCGACCAGCTCGTGGCTGCACTGGCCGATGCGGGCGTTATCGCTGCGCCGGTGCTGAATGGGTTGGAGGTCGCACAGGACCCGGTGTACCGCCAGCGCGGTGCAATACAGATGGTTGATCACCCGGAAGCCGGCGCCTGGCCGCAGCCAGCGATCCCCTGCCATTTCTCGCGAACGCCGGCGCAACTCACGGGTTCTGCGCCTCTTAAAGGCGCGGATTGCGCCAACGTCTTCGCACGATTGCTTGGCATGGAGACGGACGAATTCGAAAATTTGGTTGCGGCTGGTGTGACGGGCATGGACGAACCGTCGAATTAGCGGAGGAACTTTATGGATTACGAAAACATTCGCTACGAAGTTAGCGACTATATCGCCAAAATCACGACGAACCGGCCGCAATACCGCAATGCGCAGAGCACACCAATGCTGATCGAACTTGACGACGCCTTTGAGCGGGCCGGGTTCGACCCTGACGTGAGAGTCATCGCGCTATTCGGTGAAGGCGACCATTTCTCCGCCGGTCATGATCTCGGCACGCCGGAAGAAAAGGCCTACCGGGAGACGGAATACCTCATCCAGGAAGGCGTGCGCGGCCGTTACAACCACACGCGCGAACAGTTCGTCGACAAGACGATGCGCTGGCGCAATGTGCAAAAGCCGACCATTGCCGTCGTGCAGGGCTACTGCATTTTTGGCGGTTGGATTGTCGCCTCGGCAATGGATCTCATTTTCGCCGCTGAGGACGCCATGTTCCTCGGCGCTAATTTTCAGTATTTCAGCATTCCGTGGGATATCCACGCCCGCAAGGCAAAGGAGATCCTCTTCGAAGGCCGGTTTATGGATGCTGAGGAAGCGCTCGAACTGGGATTTGTGAACCGCGTCGTGCCTCGTGACCAACTGGTTGACGAAGTCATGGAATATGCGGCAGAGGTGGCACTGAACGATCCCTTTCAAATGCGCATGACCAAATTGGCGGTAAACGGCATGCAGGATGCTCAGGGATTTCATCAACATATCACCGCAGCGCATTCGAGCTTTCTGCTCAGTTCGCAAGGCGAAAAGGATCCCGACTACGCGCTTGCCTTACCACAAGGAAAGCGGCGCCCAATGGTGAAACGGGCGCTGGAGAAATATCAGGCGATGAAGGCCAAGAAAGATCGCGAGAATTCTTCATAGCCGCATCGCCCAATTTCGAAATTCCGGGGTAAGCCAGGATTAAGCGGCTTGATTTTCCTTCATCAGGAAAGGCGGTATCGTATTCTTGAAGCTGGGCCGCGTACTGACCGCTTCCCACCAGCGGCTGATATTGCCACGGCCTTCAAAAAAACTATGGCCGTCCAGCGTGTTGCCGAGATAGTGCAGGATCGGTGTTAGGAGGAAGTCGGCGATAGAAATGCTGTCTCCGGCGAGGTAGGTCTGGCCGGCCAGACCCTCATCGAGGATCCGGCAATGATCGCGGATTGTTTCGCGAAAGCTTTCCAGCTTCTCTTCATCCGTTTCCACGTCAAGACCCGGTGGCGCAAAGATTGCCGCGACATAGCCGCGTAACATGGTCGGGACGATGTAGTCGTTTATGGCACTTGTCCATTGCGTCATGCGCGCCCGCTCGACGGCACTAGCCGGCTGCAGAGCCGGCCCATCGAACGCCTCATCGACATAGCGGCAGATGGCGAGACTTTCAAAGATTGTAACGTCGCCATGTTGCATGGCGGGAATACGGCCAAAGGGATGGCGGGCCAGATGTTCGGGTTTTTTGAGATCCGGAAACGTGTTCTCTCCAACGACCATCATTTCATAGGGTGCGCCCTTTTCTTCACAGGCCAATCGGGTTGTGCGCACGAAGGTGCTGTTGGGCGATCCGTAAATTTCGATTTTCGACATAATTGATACTCCTGTGACGTATGCTTGATCAGTGGACGGTTAGGGTGTCGGACAGTTTCTCGAGGCTGCCGCTCCAACCGCCGAGGTGAGCTTCTGCCGTAACTGTTTCGATGAAGCCGGTTTGTGTCAGAGCGAGTTCCGTTTGACCCTTTCCAAGCGGCCGTAGCGTGATCGTCACGGTTGTCGGCGGCATCTTGGTGGCGTCGAACAGATGGGGGGCACCATTGCAATGTTTGGTGATTTCGAAAACGAGCCTGTTAGGTGCTTCGATTTCGAGAAACCGACCGGACATGTCGCCCTCGTAGGAACCATCCTCTGCCCGCATGTGAACACTGAACAACCCGCCAGGCCGTAGATCGACGTCCGCCTTATCGGTCGCGAACCCCTGTGGCCCCCACCATTGGACGATGTGCGCAGGTTGGGTGAAGGCGGCGAAGATTTCCTCCGGCGTTGCATCGAAAACGCGAGTTATATCGATGCGCAGTACGTCGTCCACGTCGGCTAAAGAAGTCATGACTTTCCTTTCTGTTTCTCGAGATAGGTGCCTAGGGAATCGAGCTGGCCTTTCCAGAATTGACGGTATCGGTTGACCCAGTCGGAAACCTCGCGGAGGCGTTCCGGGTCGATGCGGATCATGCGGCGTTGTTTGTCGATCCGGCGCGCGATAAGGCCCGCTTCTTCCAGCACTTTTAGGTGCCGGGACACCGCTGGGGGCGAAATGTCGAACGGGGCGCCTAGATCGCCGACGGAGGTTTCGCCGTTTGAAAGTTTTTCCAAGATGGCACGACGCGTTGGGTCGGCAAGGGCGCCGAATGCGGCACTGAGGGGATCAGTTGTTTCGATGTTCATTTCGCATCCTGTTAATTAACTTATTACTTAATTAACAGGATGCGAAAATTAATCAAGCGATTTGTTCAACCAACCTGCAACGCGAGCGGTCTCTTGGCATGGCAATTAGTGAGGCCGGCGCTTATCGTTCGACGTAAAGGAGGGACCGATGTCCGACTACCAAAGAATTCGATACGACGTGCGCGACTGTGTCGCGGAAATCACCATGATCCGCGAGCCGGTCAACGCCATTGACATGGAACTGGCGCAGGAAGTCGTCGATGCCTATGGACGGGTCCGCGCGGACCAAGAGGTGCGCGCGGTCATTTTGACCAGTGGTTGCGAAAAAGCCTTTAGTGCCGGGATGGATTTGAAAATGATCCGGAGCAAAACAGGGCTCGATCTGCGTAATTTTCTCGAAGTGCTCTATTTCGGCATGCATGACGCGCAGTACCGACTTGGCAAGCCTAGTATTGCGGCCGTAACCGGACCGGCGCGGGCAGCGGGTGTGACGCTTGCCGTGTCCTGCGACATGATCGTCGCTGCGGACGATATCGATCTGTCCTATCCAGAAATCGATGTCGGGGTCATTCCGGCCATGCATTATGTCCATTTGCCGCGCCAGATCGGCCGTCACAAGGCATTCGAGCTTCTGTTCTCCGGCAAGCCAATATCAGCGAAGGAAGCCGCAGCTCGCGGGCTCCTCAATTACGCTGTACCGCGCGGTGACGTCTTGGCGAAGGCACGGGAACTGGCCCTAGACTTCGCGCAAAAGTCGCCGACCGTCATGCGCATTGGCCGGGACTCCTTCATGCGCGCGAACGATTACGAATATCGACGAACCATCGAATATGTTGTCGATACGATCTGTCATATCATCGATACCGAAGATGCGCAGGAAGGCCTCGACGCCTTCAGCGAGAAACGCAAACCCACTCGGCAGGGATGAATTTCAGACGATGACGCAAAAATGGAAACGGCGGCCGCCGGGGTCGAATTGGGGTGAGTTTGGGTCGGAAGACCAGCTTGGAAGACTTAACTACCTGACAGAAGAAAATACCGTGCAAGCGGCGCAGGAAATCCGTACCGGCAAGCGCTTCTGCCTTAGCCTGCCGCTCAACGTGCCCGCGACCGACGCGACCAATCCGCGCCGCCAACCGCCGGTTCTGAAACCCGTAGTGCGTGATGGTAAGGTCGCCTTCAATATGCGCATCGACAATTTCGATCCTGGCAGCACGCAGGTCGTGTCGGATGATGCGGTGCTGCTCTACAATCAGCACTCCTCGCAGTGGGACAGCTTCGCGCATATGGGGGGCGTCTTCGATGCCGACGGTGATGGGGTCGATGAAATCGTCCAGTATAATGGTCACAAGCTGATCAACGAGTCGGGTGAACCGCGCTATGGCGATCTCGGTGCCTGGAACCTCGGTATCGAGCATATGGCGCAGCATGGTGTGCAGGGGCGCGGTGTCCTTCTCAACATGAAAAAGCATTTTGGCGAGGCCAGTCGCCCGGTCAGCTATGACGATGTCATGCATATGCTGGAGGTGGATGGGATCGAAATCGAGCAGGGGGATATCGTGTGCTGCTACACGGGGTATGCCGACAAGCTATTGGAGTTCGGTGCGGACGTACCGGCGGATTTGCCGAAAACTCATTGCCCCGCCTTTGACGGGTTCGATCAGAAACTCCTGCAATGGATCGACGACAGTGGCATGGCGGTGCTCGTGTCCGACAACCGGGCGGTGGAATTCGAACATGGCGGACGCCCCGAGGGCATGGACAGGGGTCCCGGCCTGCCGATCCACGAGCTGTGCCTCTTTAAGCTCGGCATTCACCTGGGCGAGATGTGGTACTTCACCGAAATCGCCGACTGGCTGGCGCGGAACAACCGCTACCGCTTCTTCATGACCGCGCCACCGCTCTATCTGCCCGGCGCGGTGGGGTCGCCGGCGAATCCCATCGGGACAGTGTAAGGCTTGTTTTAACGGGGAAACGACGCCGGCCGCGCAATCTCCCACTCGGCACATTGCATGAAATATTCGATAGACAACGGAAATGACATTAAAGCACGGCTGTTCATCGCGAGAGATGAACCAGTCCATGACGGAACTGGTATTGGCTTCCCGATAGACGCCGGGGTTCTGTTTGATTGGTTTAAGTAAGCCTGCCAGCGCGCAAGTGTGATAACGGTGATTGGGACAACTGTCGGAATCACGTCCGCTTACGGTCAATCTACACCCGCTTTGCTCCAGGTTCAGACGTAACCGGCATGGTAATGGCAGGACCGGTTATGCTCGAAAACAGACTCATGTTGACGGTGCGAAAACGACCTTAATTGCATCACTGTCGATGGGCGGTGAGGAGAGACCGTCCGGTCATTCGAATGTCTTCGTTAGCCAAACTTGACCGTAGGTGTTCCATTCAAACTAGTCCCGAACTACTCCGCATTCCCGACATCCGGCGAGCCGCCGTAAGAGACGCCGCTTGAACTGAGATGCGCCATGGCACCGGCTGGCAAAGCTCGGCTTCGCGCCCTTCCTCTGGCGGGTTCGGCTTTGTATAGTCCGGTGTCTCGTTTCAATCTCCGGCATAGAATGTTCGACCGACTGGTTCTCCTCATCGACGGGTTGAGCGACCGCGCGGGCCAGACCAGCGCCTTCATGGTCCTTCTCCTGTTTATCATCATGGGATACGAGGTTTCGGCGCGGTTCATCTTCGACCTGCCGACCTTCTGGGCCTACGAGCTGGGCTACATGGTCACGGGGCTACACTATGTCTTCGGCATCGCCTATGTGACCAAGATGAAGCAGCATATCCGCGTCGATTTCATCTACGCGGTGCTGCCGCCGCGGGCCCAGTCGGCAATCGATTGCGTCGTCCTGGTTTTCTTCCTGTTTCCCGTGACATGCTGGATGACGTGGCAGCTCGCCCTCGTCGCTTTAGAGGCTTTCCGGATCGGCGAGACTTCGGGTGAGTCGGCCTGGAACCCGGTCATTTGGCCGCTGCGCACAATGGTGACGATCGGTTTCGGGTTTTTCGCCCTTCAGATCATTGCGGAGGCGATCCGCGCGTTCCGTACCGTGATAGGCCGCCCGGTGAAGGGCCCATGAGCGCCGAAATCGCTCTGTGGATGTTTCCGGTTCTGCTCTGCCTGATCTTCATAGGCGTCCCCGTCGCCTATGCGCTCATGTCCGTGGCCTTGGCCTTCGGCATCCCGCATTTCGGAAGTTCGCTCGTCGTGATGTTCGCGCAGCGGGTGGAGGAGGTGACAAGCTCGCACCTGTTGGCCGCGGTGCCGCTGTTCATCTTCATGGGCGCGATGCTGGAAAAGTCTGGCATCGCCGAAGGCATGTTTGAGGAAATCGGCTACTGGACGCGGCGGCTGCCGGGCGGCATCGCCGTCGCGACCATCGTCATCTGCGTCCTGTTCGCGGCGTCGAGCGGCGTGGTTGGCGCGACAGAGACGGTCGTGGGCCTGCTGGCGGTGCCGGTGATGATGCGGCACGGCTACGACAAAGGGCTTATCTCGG
>JAJFJB010000440.1 GCA_021774435.1 Alphaproteobacteria bacterium | reverse complement strand
GCGTGATGCGCTCGATCGGCGTTTCGTTGATGTCGACCAGTTGCACGTTGTCCTGGTTGTAGACTTCGTAATAGCCGCTTTCCAACGGCACCCGGCGCGTACCGAAGCCGTGATCCTTTGGCGTAAGCAATTCGGCGGTTTTCGGATTCTTCACGCGCTCGCGGATTTTCTTGGCTATGAACGCGCTGACCAAATCGTTGGCTTCCTGGTCGATCATCATGTCACGGAAATTGCCCATCCAGATCCCGAAACCGGGCTCGGAATAAAGTTTTTCCCAGAATTCTTCACGCTCCTCCGGGGATGTCTCCAAGGTCGTTCTGGGGTCTGGGTTATGAATGAAACAGGCCACGGTTTCGCGGCAACGCACAAAGATTTCAGGGTAGCGAGACTTAATGTCCTTCTGCTCTTCCGGGGTGATTTTTCGGTTATGCAAGGGGGCTGCCCAATTGGGCGTGCGCTGGAAAACCGTCAGGTGTCCGACATCCTTGGCGATGGTCTGAATCGTTTGAATAGCGCAGGCCCCGGTACCGATGATGCCGACCCGCTTACCCGTCAAATCGACCGGTTCATGTGGCCAACGTCCGGTGTGCATGGCCGGGCCCTCAAAATCGTCGCGCCCTGGAATATTCGGTAACGTGTAGGCAGAAAGCGGGCCGAGCCCGGTGATCAGGAACAGGGCGCTCGCCTGTTCGCCGCTTTCCAAGGTGACGGTCCAACGCGTCGTTTCATCGTCGAAATGCGCGGCGGCGACGCGGCTGTTGAAGCGCATCTCGCGACGGAAATCGAACTTGTCGGCGACATAATTCAGATAGCGCAGCGTATCCGGCTGGGCGGAGAAATGTTCCGGCCATTCCCATTCCTGAAGTAATTCCTCGGAGAAGGAAAAACCATAGGACCAGCTTTCAGAATCAAAACGCGCGCCCGGATAACGGTTCCAATACCACGTACCGCCCACATCGCTGCCGGCTTCGTATACGCGCACCCGCATGCCGAGTTCACGCAGGCGGTGCAACTGATACATGCCCGATATCCCGGCCCCGATGATGATCGCATCGAGATCCGGCGGGCGCGTCGAAAAGGGACTGGATTCTGCTTCTAAACCCATTATGGAATCCAATATGTTCGTAGGATCTCTCTGATCCAACATTATTACCCATACGGAGCTGTACCTGAAAGGGGCGGACAAAAATTTGCGGACGCATTGGCCCTAAGGCTTGAAGAGCTTTGGTGCCTCGCGGGCAAAAATTTGCTGTCCGCGCTTAAAACTGCACAGCGGTAGAGCAATTTTCGCGATGATGTCTGCACCCGAACTCGCGTCCCATACCACGAGGTCGGCAGCCTTGCCGATTTCGAGACCATATTCGTTAAGCCGCATTAGCTTCGCCGCACGGTCCGTGATCATCTCGAAACAGACACCTAAATCTTTCGGCCCGTATCTCTGGACAACATTTGCGTAGAGGTTAGTGATGCGAACAAGCGAGCAATCGCCGAACGGCGTAAAGGGATTCAACACATTGTTGCTGGAAATCGTGCAATTGGCGCCATTCTCGATCAGCGTATTGGCATCGGTTACGCCGCGCATCACGGTGTGTTCCATATGGCGTCCGGCATTGAAGAGGTCTGTCGCCGGTAACACCGCCAACGAGACTCCGGAAGCGCCTAACCGTTTGCCAATCGCAGCCTGTTGGCGGACCGGCAGGCAGGAATATTTCGACCCATGCCCAAAGGCTACGCGGTTCTGCCAGCCAATTTTATCGGTGATTTCGCAGACGAGCGGATAATCCAATTCGTCTGCCTGATAGCCACCATCGAGGTGAAAGTCGACATCCACGTCATATTCTCGGGCCAGTTCGAAGACGCGCCGAATTTGACCATCGCCGTCGGTGTCGTAACGAATGCCGCCCCCCACAACCGGCGCTCCTTGGTCCAGGCACCTGACCAGGTTTTCGTCCGCGCCCGGCACGCCGGTCCATCCTTCCTGCAGGAACACGCAGGATTCGATATCGATGGCCCAGGCGAAGTCCTTACGCAGTTGCTCGATTGCCTCGAAGCCCAGTAAGCCGACATTGGGATCGACTTCGATCTGTGTCCGCATATGGGTGACGCCGTGCTGCAGGCATTGTTCAATTGTCGTTTTGGAACGTGCGTAAATGTCTTCGGGCGTAAAGGTGTGTTTGATCGACGCCGTACGCTCCATGTGATCGCGGATCATGCGGTCCGGCTGAATCTCAACCCGGTCGTTGATCAACGCCTTGTCGAGATGAAAGTGGCTTTCGATAAGGCCGGGCGAAACCAATTTGCCGCCGATGTCCTGTTCCGGGCCATCCGCTTCGAGACTTGGCTTTAGGGCGGCAATCTTGCCGTTTTCGATTCCGATATCGACGGGCACTTGGTTAGCGTCCGCAGTTGATAACCGCGCATTGCGGAGAATAAGATCCAATGCCATCCGCTTTTTCTTCCAAACCCTATTTTACGATTTACTCAATCTCGATTATCGCAGGCCGATTGCTGGACGCAAAGCCAGACCGGTTGACCGGTTGGGTTCCATTTGTACTCTGCACGGAGACAGAAAAAATATTGCCTTCAGTGGGAGGCTCGTCTGGAGTTTGCACGCATGCCGATGGCAAAGATTGAAGGGGGTGATATTCACTACACCGTCACGGGGCAGGGACGTCCGTTGGTGATGTTACTGCCGCAGAGCAGTGGTCCTGTCGGTGTTGCGCCATTCCTCGATGCACTGGCGGAACGCTTCATGATCATCCGCTACGACCAGCGCGGCACGGGTCGCAGCGCGCCGGTATCGGCGCAGGATGGCATGTCCATGTCCGGACGTGCAGCGGAAGTGATCGGCCTGTTGAATGCGATGGAGCTGGAACGCGTGGCATTGTGTTGCCATTCCACAGGTTGCGGAATCGGTGTGGCGACGGTGTCAGAATATCCGCAAAGAGTCGACGAACTGGTGCTGGCATCGCCCTGGTCGCACGGAGATGGGCATTTAACAACGATGCAGCAACTGCGCGTCGCCGCGGCGCGCGGCCTCGATCCGTACCGCTATGCCTGGTTCAATGCCGGCCTGTTGTTCCCACCGGACTATCGGCGCACGCATGAGGCCGGTTTTGAACGGATGGCGGTCGAGGCGAAGGAATACCCACAGGACGCCGATCAGATCGAAGGACGATTGAATGCGATCCTGTCTTTTGACAGCCGCCCGCTACTCCCCTCGATTTCCTGCCCGACGCTGATTGTCACGGGTAAAGACGATCAACTGATGCCGGATTGGTTCGGCCGCGAGATGGCGGAAGCCGTTCCAAATTCCCTTTTGCTCGCGCTCGACGGCGGCGGCCATATGCTTCCCGAAACCCGCGGCGGCGAACTTGCCAGCGCGATCACGGAATTTCTTGGTTGAGCCGTTACGACTCAGGAGAGTTTCTGCGCGTTCATCACAGAAGACATCAGCGCGGCAACGCGTTCCCGCGTCGCTTCGTTCAAAGCTTCGATCCGATCGGGTTCCGCTTCCGTCCAGCTAAATTCCGCAATACTGTTATCCGCGGTATTCGCGACCGCCTGGAGGGCCTCCCTGTCTTGTCCAAAGCCATGATACATGAATGCCATCAGGCATAACTTCAGCGAAGCGATTTCGGCCATAAACCGTTCGTTCTTATCCAATTCTTCGAGCATATTTCCTCCTTTTGAAGGCGTGTTGTATTCGTGCGCAGCGGTTGTCGTTATGATATGAATCGTAACCGGGTAAAGCGTAGCGTAAACGTCTAATTTGCCATTATCGCCGATTAGGACGCCGGGATCGTCCCAATGCTTTTGCTCCTTGTCCTCGGTCAGTTGTGTACAATGGTGTATGGCACTGTGAAAACGCCAACCCGTTATTGTAGAGCCTAAGATGAATCCACCTGTTGATACGAAGGCAGTACTCATTGCCGTGGATTGGGGGACGACTAATCGGCGCGGTTATCTGATTGGTCAGGACGGTGGGGTTCTAGAGACGCACGAGGACAACCTTGGTTTGGTTAACGTCGAAGGCAGTGCGTTTCAGGCGGCATTCGACGCCCTGGTTGCGCCCTGGATATCGGCGCATGGCGTGCTGCCTTCTTTGATGTCGGGGATGGTGGGGGCGTCGACCGGATGGCGTGAAGCACCGTATTGTGATTTGCCGACGGGACTGGATGAATTGGCCGCAAAGCTGGAACGGGTGCCGGGCGACCGTCCGATCTGGATCGTGCCCGGTGTGTCTACGCATGACGGCACAGGTATGCCCGACGTCATTCGGGGTGAGGAAATCCAAGCTATCGCAGTTTCCGGTCCGGACGAGAAATGTTGGATCGTGCTCCCCGGGACGCACAGCAAGTGGGTCCATATGAAAGGCGGTCGCATTGCCGGATTCAAGACCTTCATGACCGGTGATCTGCATGCGTCGATCTTGAACGGCACGATCATCGGAAAACTTTTTCTGGATGATGAGCCAGCCAATCCGGATGCCTTCGAACAGGGCGTGTCGATTGGGCATGCGCATCAACGCGATCTCACTCATATTCTCTTCGGCGCGCGAAGCCGAGTGCTATTTGGCGAACTCGCGGCGGGAGATGTCTCCGACTATTTGTCCGGATTATTGATCGGCGCGGAACTTGCCGGCGCCCTCAGGATGCACGAAGAGGGTGACGCGTCGATAAAACTTGTCGGCAATCCAGTGCTTTGTGCGCTGTACAGACGAGCACTGGCGTGTTGTGGGGTTGCAGCCGACATTGTGAGCATTGAGGCCATGGGGACGATTTACAGGGACATTGCGGATAGGGCCGGTCTGTTGGAGGGGAATGTGAAATGAAAGTTGCCGACCAGAAGTCCATATTGGCACCATAACCTTTAATCGGTGCCGCCATTCAATAGCACGCTTGCTAGTTCGAACGGCTGCTAATTTTGCGCTGTAACGCAAGAGCGGCCGAACGGTAGTAAAACGCCTTGGGAGACGAAAGCGCCTTGTCCAAATGATGCAGGGCGCGTTCTAGATCGTCCTGTTTGGCGTAAATTTGCGCCAGATGATAATGCGCGCTCTGGAGGCCCGATTTGTTGGCTGCCAAGTTTAGAGTTTCTAGCGCTTTTTCGCGGTCGCCCAGCGCCTCATAAATCATACCCAGTGTATCGAGCAAATGCGGATCTACGGCCCTGAACTGCGTGGCTGCCTTCGCCATCTCCAATCCTTGCTTCGGGTCGCCTGTTTCCAGTAAAAGCCAGGCAAGCGCGGAGGCTGCTTGATAATAAAGATTGTTGCGATACTGGTGCCGCGATGGCCGCATCCCCAATACAATCGCGCGCGATTTAGGCACTCGAAGAACTTGTTCGTAGGCCTTGATGGCCTCGGAATAGCGGCCGTCCCGTAAATGAATCGATCCTAATCTTAGGTGCCCGCTTAGAAACTCCGGCTGTGCGCGAACACTCATCGAGAGCGCATCGATTGCGCGTTCCTTGTCCTTATTTTGAAGATAAAGCGTCGCCAAATGCAGATAAGCACCCATTAAATTTTCGTTCTGCTTCAATGCGCGGTCAAATTCGGGAATGGCGGCATTGCCGTTGACCAATTTGACATGCAATTCACCCAACATTTCGTATGCTTTGCCCAGGTCGATGCCTTCGGTCAGCTTAGGAATGTGGTTTTGTACGATTGCGAGTGCAGTTTTCGTGTCGTCTGCCGCGAGGTAAACGAGGACGATTTCGCCCAAGGCATCCACGCGCGAGGCGTCCATGCGAAGCGTGGACTGGAACTCACGCACAGCCAATTGGTAGCGCTCAGGCAAGGTGGTTCCCGGTTTACGCGTTGATGAAGGCCGCGCATCTTCCTGATGTTTATAGGCCCGTCCCAACTGAAAATGCGCGGTTGCGCGCTCAAGTTTCTGATCGTCACGATGTAGCTTACCGGTCAGGCTCTTGAGTTCGGCAGCAGCCTTGTTCAGCTCGTCAAAGCGCCTTGGATCCAACCGCTCGATAGCGATGCGCTGTGACGCCATCCTGAAGATAACTTCCGACCAGTCGGGCACTTTTTTGAGGATACGCTGGTATGCCTCGACCTCGTGCGTCCGAATCTCAGCTTCTTGTGCCGTCGTTAGGGTAATATCGCGAAGACGCGCAAACGCCGTGCTGAGCAGATTGAGCGCTTCCAGATTCCGTCCCGTTTGTCCGATGACCGACCACGCATGAACAAGAGATTGGCGAGGGTCTTCGGAAATATAGGAATAGCCAAGCGCCATCTCGGCGGGCGTATAATTCGGGTTGTGTTGGAGAACCTGCCTTAAGACGGTTCGGCCGGACTCCGTTTCGCCATTTTCCAGCTGTTTTGTTGCTTTTTCGTAGGCCGACAGCAAACTGGACGACATTGAAGGCCGTGGGGGAATGAAACCGGATTGTCCATTGTTGATGGGCTTTGCGGTCGCCGACGATCCCACCAGAGCGATTGCAATTATAGTCGCAATGCTGAGCAACCAGATATTATTCACCAGTCGTTTTCCTTACCCGAAAGGCATCGTACGCAGCACGACAGAAAACAACCTCCCTTGGACCGTCCCGCTTTTCGCAAATCGTTGCGCGGAGCTTTAGCCTGTCTTTCGGCGCCGGCGTTTCGCGCCGAACAAAATCAGGAGACCTGAACTGACGAGCCATAGGCTCGGCGGTCCCGGAATGGGCTTTGTATTGGTCTCGGCATCATGGACGTTGTCATCCGGATTGAGGAAGTCTGCGGTAATCCCTACACCCAGTTCCGCGGCAAATGCCGCGGGATTTGGCACTGCATTCACACCACCAAAGAATGTGTCGAGATTGTTGTTGAAGCCGCTATTGCCGACGAATACGCCGCTGGGCAAATCGCCGTCGACTTCAATTCTGGCAAGGTTGAGCGAACCAAAACCAAACACGTTTCCGTCGGTCGCCGTTCCAATCGGTTGCCCGGTCGAATCTTCCAAGAACCAGTTCAGGGTCAATTGCTCTCCGACATTCCAGTCGGATACGGTCACGGTAAAGCCGTCAAGAACATTGCGAATCCCCCCGGGGATCAACAAACCCAGACCACCATCTACGCTGGAATCTCCCAGGCCGTCATTGCCAGGCCCGGGCACCAGGTTCGCTGGCAAAACTCCGCCCGGACTAGAAGCGCCGACGAGATCGCGGTTGTCCAGCGCTGTGCCCACGGCACCGCTGTAAACGGCACTCGTGTCGCTAACCGAGGTTGCGTTCCAGTCATTCAGAAGTCCCCCAATATCGCCACGGCCCCGGCCGCTATGGATCGCTGCTGCGTCGAACGTACCTTGGCCCGACGTGAGACCCGCGCCCGTGGCATCAATGTCGCTTCCACCCAGGGGACCGCCCCGCCCATCGCGGTCGATACCGGCGCCGACGATTGTCGGCCGTACCCCGTTCACCTCGGTCGTGCCAATGCTCGATGCCATCCGGAAACCGGTAGCTGGTTTGTCCGACCAGTTAAGCAGTTCGAATTCGATGGCAAATTCATTGCCGGGCGTAAGGCCGAGCGAGACTCGTTCGATATCAGTGATCCGCATGCAAAAAACAGTCGGAACCGGGTCGTCCGTCGGTGGTGGCTGAAAGAACGGATCCGCAAGCGCGATCCCCGGTGCCGTGAAAACGGTCGCCAAGGCCAACGCCGCCAGGGAGGTGTTTATTCTGCTGGTTCGAAACAGGGCCACCATTTTCTCCTTGCGGGATAGAAATGTATCTTGAAAAAAAAGAAAACTACAAGCCAAACTAGAATAATCGCTTTTGAGTATCCGCGCCTTGATCCAGATCAGTTCAGACCGAAAAAACTCAAACTTTTTGCCGGTGACTTTTGGAAGGTTGGTTGGCAACGATCCGGCACGGTACAGTCGGGTCAGGTATAACTTCACGGCGATCCGCGAAATTCGATTCCGGCAAGAGAGGAAACGTCATGCAGCACGGGCAGGTTACGTTTACGCGGATGGAGAAGGTCATATTTGGCCAGCCTGCGGCTGAGGCGGTCAAAGCGGAAACACAGAGGCTCGGCGCGGAGCGGGTGTTTCTTCTGGTCAGCGGCACGCTGAACCGGGAAACGGATGAGATCGAGAAGTTACGTCGCGCGCTTGGTAATACCTATTGCGGCACCCACGATGACATGCCGGCTCACTCACCGCGCGAGGCCGTCGTTGCCTGCGCCAACGCGATGCGGGATGCCAAAGGCGATCTGCTCGTCAGTCTCGGTGGTGGTTCGACCACCGATGGCGGCAAGGCCGTTACCATCTGTCTCAAGCACGACATCAGCGATGTCGACGAAATGGAGGCCTACCGTACGGTTGTCGACGAGAACGGTCAGCGGCATTTTCCCGATTATGCCGCACCCGATATACGCCAGATCGTCGTGCCGACGACGCTCTCCGGCGGTGAGTTCAATGCAAGGGCCGGTATTACCAACAGCGCCTTGCGGCTCAAACAGAGTTTCATGCATCCGGGCATCATTCCAATTTCCGTCATCCTAGACCCCGCCGCAACCGTGCCGACACCGGAATGGCTGTTCCTGTCGACCGGCATTCGAGCCGTCGATCACGCGGTCGAAACCTATCTGTCTCTCGATGCCAATGACTATCTGGATGGGGCTTGCCTGCAGGCGTTGCGATTGTTGGGGGAGGGCTTGCCGCGCGTAAAAGCAGACCCGGGAGATCTCGAGGCGCGGCTCAAATGCCTGATTGGGGCGTGGATGTCGATGACGGGTGTCATTACCGGGGCACGGCTCGGGGCGAGCCATGCCGTAGGTCATATTCTCGGCGGCAGCGCCGGGGTGCCGCACGGCCACACATCCTGCATCATGCTGCCCTACGTCCTGGAATGGAATGCGCCGGTGAATGGCGACCGCCAAAAGGACATCGCCACGGCCATGGGACAGGCGGGCAAATCATTGCCGGAGGTTCTCGACGTCTTCATCCGTAATCTCGACATGCCGCGCCGCATCCGCGAGACCGGTGTCGAGGAAAGCGATCTGCCGCGCCTGGCCGAAAACTGCATGCTCGACGACTGGACCTTCTCCAATCCGCGTGAGATCAGGAAGCCGGAGCAGGTGATGGAGATTCTGCGTCTGGCTTATTAAGGACTTCAGCGCTCACCCAATCCCCAAACAGCCGCGTTCTGCAACAATCGCTCGAAGGCATCGTTTTCCCAGACGCCGCGGAATTCGGGCGGGACGACGCCGTCTGTGCCGATACTCATATCCACGGCGGATTGGGTGTTCGTGCGGCCGATATGGCAGTGGCCGAGGCCGATATACACGACTTCGCCGCGCCCGACGTCGCGGGAATAGCCTAGGATCCGGGTCTTTCCGTCTGCCTGTACCGACGTATCCTCGTCATAAACGAAGCCGAAGCCCGGTGGTGAGGGATCTTCGGCAAGTTCCGTCGTGAGGAGAATACGGCTTGCGCCGGGGTCTTGCAGTTCGATGATGTAGAGCTCGTCCATGACCGAGAAGTTCTTAGGGACGCCTTTGGTGATGGGATGGTCGGCCGTGACGGCGACATCGAACGCACGCAGGGGCGGATGGTTCAGGAAAAAGCAACCCAAAGTCTTATGATGTTCGGCTTTCACCATTTGCTTCACGCGAATACCGTCGCGCTCTTTCTTGACGGCCTTGCCGCCTGATGTGCCGTGCAGGGCGAACCATCGTCCGCCGTCCTCCAGCCACGCCTGCAACGCTTTGTTGCTGTCGCCTTCCGGATAAGGGCCCGCGACATATGTCACGAGCAGGTCGGTGCCGGGTAGCCAGCGCTCGATGTCGTGAAAATCATTCGCGACGGTCACCAAGGGGTTGCCTTGCGCCCGTAGCGTTTCAAGCAGCCGCAACCTGGCATAATCCATATCGTGCCCGGCGGCGGAACCGGGTGGGAAGCCACCGGTGATGAGATGGGTGCGCTTTGTTGTGGTCACGGTTGGTCCTCCGGTTATCAAGACTTCAAGCGTTGCCTTTGCTTTCGTATCTCGGGCGGCAGAATTTATGATACGCTGTTGCTGCGGAATTTACAGCAATCCGCAGGAAATTTCCGGACGGAACAGAATTGCGTCGTTGGACAACGATATTGTTTGCAGGTCATGGTTCGATGGACGGCGCGCGTACGCTGTTCATCGCGTTGGCTGTTGCATTTGGATTGTCCGGTTGTGTGCATTTCGAGGTGCTGCAGGCGCGTGAGGAGGCGGAAGAACTCTACAAGCAAGGGCGCACGAAAGAAATTATCGTGCTGGTCGAAAAAATGCTCGGCCGTGTCGAGGAGGAACTTGGGCCCGATCACTGGTATATGGGTGAAGGGTACGACGTTCTCGCGCGGCTTGAGGCCTATGTGCATAACGACTGGAAATTGGCCCAGCAATATTTCGACAAAGCCCTGGCTATTCGCATGAAGGCGCTTGGCCCCGAGCATGCCGATACGCTCGAAACCGTCAATTTTATGGGCTACCTTTTTCAGGTCACGGGCGATTTGGAGCAGGCGGAAGCCCATTTCCAGAAGGCGCTTCGGCTGCGTATCAAAACGCTGGGTCCGGACCACGCCGATACAGCGGATTCTCAGATCTATCTCGGCGGTCTTCATCTCCTTCAAGGCCGCTACGCCGATGCCGAAAAATTGCTTCTTGCCGCTGCGCCCAATGAGTCGCGGGAGGTTACCGGAAGGCATACGACGCCGGGCGGCGCATATCGTCTTCTTGGAACGCTCTATTATGGTCTCGGCGATCTGGCGCGTTCCGAGAGGAATACACGGACCTATTTGGAAATTCTGGAAGACGAATTCGCGTCGGATCACGCGGAAGTTGCGAGCGGGAACAATGCGCTTGCCTTGATCGCCTATCGGCGCGGCGAATTCGATGAGGCGAAAGCTCTGGCCGAACGTGTTCTGAAAATTCGCGAGAAGAGTTTCGGGCCGGACCACGGCTTCACAGGCGATAGCCTGCTGTTCCTTAGCCGTATTGAAAACGCGCGCAGTGACCTGGAACAAAGCAAACGGTATTTGCAGAGGGCCATAGCGGTCTATGAGACGCATCTGGAGGCGGATAACTATCGCATCCTGTCCGGCAAACTGGTGCTCGCCCGCGAGCACGCCGACGCCGGACGGTTGGAGGCTGCTCGTGCGCTGAGCGAGGAAATCCTCATATCGCCGCATCTTCGGAAAACCAAAGAGCTCGAATGGAACACCCTCTTGCTCTACAGCGATGTTTTGAAGCGCAGCGGTCAACGGGATGCGGCGATCCTGTTCGGCAAACGGGCGGTAAACATCGTTCAAGGCTTGCGCGCCGGCATTACGTCTATGGACGACGCGCTTCAGAAGCTTTTTGTCCAGGAGCGGGATACGGCCTTCCGAACTTTGGCGTCACTGTTGGTGGAAGAAGGCCGGCTGCCAGAAGCGCAACAGGTCGTTCGGATGATCAAAGAAGAAGAACATTTCAATTATGTACGCCGTGATGCCGCCCGTGGCAAAATACGCAAAAGCGTTGCGGCCTATACGGCAAGCGAAAAAAGTGGAATGACCCGATACGACGAAATCAGCGGTCGTTTGGCTGCGATAGCGTCCGAATATGATAAATTGCTCCGCATCAAGAAGGCCGGCAAGAGCCCCGTCGATGCGGCGCGTCTCAAGCAATTGCGGGAGGATTTGCGAGTCGCCAAGCGGGCTTTTCGCACTTTTCTGTCTCAACTCATTACGGAGGTCGAGGCCGGCAGCACGCAACGTGCGATGGAGATCGGCGAGAAAAACCTGAAAGATCTCAAAGCGCTCCAGGGTACTTTGCGGACATTGGGTGAGGGAACCGTGCTCATCCATTATCTCATTACCGATGATAAACTGCATATCATTGTGACAACGGGACGGGTTCAGATTGTACGCACTGTTACGGTGGAGGAACGTGTTCTCAACCACCGAGTGAGCGAATTGGCGGAAGCGTTTTCGGATCCGAACGCCGACCCGATTCCGGATGCCCAGGCGATTTATGACCTTATCCTCGCGCCAATTTCCAACGACTTGCTCCAGGCGAAGGCGAAGACATTGATGTTTTCCTTGGATGGCGTCCTGCGGTATCTACCAATGGCGGCACTGCATGACGGAAAGCGCTTTCTGATCGAGAAGCACGAAGTCGTCCTCTATACGGAAGCCGCGCAATCGAAGCTGACCGCGAACCCACCGAAGGACTGGCGCATGGCAGGATTGGGCGTGTCCCGGGCAATCGATGGGTTTTCGCCGCTGCCGGCGGTTGCCGAGGAGTTGAATTCAATCGTCAGGACGGATGGCGAGGATAAGGAAGGCATCCTGCCGGGCGTCATCTATTTGGACGAAGCTTTTTCGCAAGCCGCAATTGAAAGCGCTTTGGATGAAGCCTATCCGGTGCTGCATGTCGCCAGCCATTTCGTGTTCCAACCGGGCACCGAGCGCGACTCCTATCTCTTGCTGGGCGACGGTGGCCGCCTGAGCCTGGCCAAGGTGTTGGATAACGATTTGGACTTCAATAGCGTCGCTTTGCTGACTTTATCGGCGTGCCAGACGGCGCTTGGCGGTGCGGGGGCGGATGGCCGTGAGATCGAAAGCTTTGGGTGGCTTGCGCAGCGTCAAGGCGCCAAGGCGGTCCTGGCAACGCTATGGCCGGTGGCGGATAAAAGTACAGCCGACTTCATGAGTGCGCTGTATGGGCATCTGAAGGCGGGAACGCTTAGCAAGGCCGCCGCGATGCGTAAAACGCAACTGGCCTTCATTGAATCCGAGAATTACGCCAAACCGGTATTCTGGGCGCCCTTTATTCTGATGGGGAACTGGAGATGAGAGAGACATTGGCCCAACAGGCCCCATTCGACGACGGAGACTGTTGATGACCACCACGACGATTTATCCGGCACGACGGATACTGACCATGAATCCAGCCAACCCGGAAGCGACGCATGTCGCGGTGCGGGACGGGTACATTCTTGGCGCGGGATCTCTGGAAGAGCTGGCGGGATGGGGCGAGTACGAACTCGACGATCGTTTTGCCGATAAGGTGTTGATGCCCGGGTTGGTGGAAGGCCACAGCCACGCGACGGAGGGCTCGTTCTGGCGCTACGTCTATTGCGGCTATTTCGACCGCACCGACCCCAGCGGCAAGACATGGCCGGGATTGCGTTCCGTTGATGAGGTCGTCGCCAGGCTACAGGAAGCGAATGCGGAACTTGGCGAGGGAGACGATCCGATCAGCGCCTGGGGCCTCGATCCGATCTATTTCGGTGATGTTCTTGTCTCGCGCGGCGACCTCGACCGTGTGTCGACGATCCGGCCTATCGGGATCCGTCAGGCTAGCGGCCATATCATGAGCGTCAATACGAAAGCCCTTGAAGTGAGTGGGTTGCTGCGCACCGGCATCAATCATCCCGGTATTCCGTTGGACGGGGAGGGATTGCCGACGGGTGAACTCAAAGGGCCCGATGCGATGGAACTGGTTGCGGAGCATGTCGGGCTGGACCGAAAGGTCATGTCAGCCGACGAGTGGGGCCTGCGCCAGTTTGGCCGGCTTTGCGTCCGTCAAGGGGTGACCACCGCGGCTGATCTAGCAAATCCCTTGCCGGACGACGCGGTGGACATGATGCTGCGGGTGACCGGCGAGCCTGACTATCCGGCACGGATCATACCGTTGCGGCGCTTTCAAGGCGTCACACCGCGCGAATTGATCGATCGATCGCGAGAGCTTCGGGAAATGAGTACCGATATGTTGCGGTTGGGCCGCGTCAAAATCCATGCAGATGGCTCGATTCAGGGATTCACCGCCCGCCTGCGCTGGCCCGGATACTACAATGGTGCGCCGAACGGGCTTTGGTACGCGACGCCGGAGCAGTTGCAGGAAATCTACGAACTGGCCCTGGAGCACGACCTGTTGGTGCATACGCATACCAATGGCGATGAGGCCACGGAACTCATGCTCGATACCTTCGAGCGCGCCTTGCATAAAATTCCGCGCGCCGATCACCGGTTTACCCTGCAGCATTGCCAGCTCGCCGATGCCGCGCAGTTTCGGCGTATGAAAAGCCTGGGAACCTGCGTCAATCTATTCTCCAATCATATCTTCTACTGGGGCGATCAGCATTACGAGAAGACGGTTGGGCCGGAGCGGGCGCAGCGCATGAATGCCTGTGCGACGGCTATTCGGGAAGGCGTGCCCTTTGCGATCCATTCCGATGCGCCGGTGACGCCCCTGGGACCGTTTTTTACGGCCTGGTGCGCGGTAAACCGGGAGACGCCGAAGGGGAGGGTCCTCGGGGAAGCGGAGCGCATTTCCGTGGCTGACGCGCTGCGAGCCATCACCATCGGCGCGGCCTATACGTTAAAGCTCGACCACGAAATTGGATCGATTGAGACCGGCAAACGCGCGGATTTCTCGATCCTTGAAGATGATCCAACGGAAGTTGATGCGGCAGACCTAAAAGATATCCGTATCTGGGGCGTGGTGCAGGGTGGCCGGATATTTGCGGCGGAAGAAATCTGACGATGCCGGGGGAAGGGGGGTCGCTTCCGGTTACCGTGGTCGGCGGCTATTTGGGCGCCGGCAAGACGACGTTGATCAATCATCTCTTGCGGCATGCTGGCGGATTGCGGCTGGCGGTGCTGGTCAACGATTTCGGTGAATTACCGATCGATGCGGACTTGATCGAGAGCCGCGACGACAATGTAATCAGCATCACGGGCGGCTGCATGTGTTGCACTTATGGCAGCGATTTGATGGCGGCGCTGCTCGATTTCGAAAAAATGCCGTCGCCGCCGGATCACCTGCTGATCGAAACCAGCGGTGTCGGACTTCCCGCCGCGATAGCGCAATCGGTGGAACTGATCCCCCGTTATTTGGTCGACGGGATTGTGGTTGTAGCGGACGCAGAAACGCTGTTGAAGCTGGGAAAGGATAAATACCTCGCGGACACGGTCGAACGGCAACTGACCGCAGCAGACATTGTGCTTTTGAACAAAGTGGACCTCACCAGGAAAGGCACGTTGGCACGCACGCGGCACTGGCTTTCCAGCAAGGCGCCGGAGACCCGGGTCATTGAAACTGTCGAAGCGAAGCTTCCGATTTCGACGCTCCTGGGAAGTGGGCTAGATCGTATCGCCGCTGTTACGGGAACAGCCGAACATGTGCATGAGCACGCAACCCATGAAGCTGCGGTTTTTCCGGTCGATCACCCAGTAGACCCTGAAGCATTAGCGAAACGTCTGGCAGCAAGGGATCTCGACCTGATCAGGACCAAGGGCTTCGTGCGCTCGGCGGCCGACTGCTTCTGGTCGATCCAAACCGTTGGCCGGCGTTGGTTCGTCTCGGAGGTATCGGCTGAAGGCGAAACTTCAGGGCGTATTGTCTGCATAACGCACCGTCCGCCGATCGCTAAGGCGGAGATCGCTCGGATCATCGGAGATGCTTGTGTTCACGAAGTTGCTATTTGAAAGTTAAAGTCATGGTGCAACACATCGGCATTGTCGGTTGCTCTTCGGAGGGCGCATCGCTTTGCTATAGAACGATTTGCGCGGAAGGCGAGGGGTATCTCGGCGCCCACGGCCATCCGGAAGTTTCGATGCACACGGCGTCACTCGCGGATTATGTTGCTTGCCTCAAGCGTGGAGACATGCAGGGAGTCGCGGATCTCATGCTGCACTCCGCAGAGAAACTAGCAGCTAGCGGCGCCGATTTTCTGATATGTCCCGACAATACGATCCATCAGGCATTCGGTCACGTCGCGCCGCGGTCGCCACTGCCGTGGCTGCATATCGCTGAGGTTGTTGCAGAAGAAGCTGCCGCTCGAGGATTCCGGCACCTCGGGCTTGCCGGCACCGCATGGCTGGTGGAGAGTGAGGTTTACCCCGAAGCTTTGTCGGCGCGGAGCTTGACGTACGCCCGCCCGGATGCAGAAGAGATCGTGGAGATCGATCGGATCATTATGGAAGAACTGGTAAGGGGTGCGTTCAAACCGGATGCGGTTGCCTACTTTCAGAAAATCTACGAACGGATGAAGGCCGCCGGTTGCGATGCCGTAGTCTTGGGCTGCACGGAAATTCCTCTGATCATCGATGACGATAATTCGCCGCTGCCGACACTCGATTCGACGCGCCTGCTTGCGCGCGCGGCTCTGCACCGTGCGTGCCCCTAATTGCGCGATAAGGCGTCAAGGAACGTAGCGAGAGATTTATTGAACGCCGTGGCTTCCTCGACGTAAGGCATGTGGCCAGCATTGGGAATCACGTCCATTTTCGCGCCCGGAATACCTTTGGAATAGAGCGTCATGCGTTCGGGTGTCGTGGCGATATCATCGGAGCCGGCAATGATCATGGTTGGAAGATCGATTTCGCCAATTCGAGGATCGAAGTTCATTGCGAAAATTGCGTCACCGGCTTCGGCGTAGCCTTCAACGGGATTGGTCGTAAATTGCCGCCGTACTTCAGCATAGCTTTCGGGTTGTTGCTCGCGATAGCCCTTGCGCAGATAGCGTTCGAGAACTGCATCAGCCCGCGCTTCGGCGCCATCCTTTCGCATCACGGCGGTAGCGGCTTTCTGTCCATCCATGCTGGCTTGCGGCAGGATGCCCTGCGTCGTAACGAAGGTAACGCTGCGCAGACGTTCGCCGTGGTCCAGCGCGAGCGCGAAACCGGCCATGCCGCCCAGAGACGCCCCGGCGTAATGGGTTCTCTTGATTCCGAGAGCATCCAGCAAGGCGAGAACATCCAGCGCGAGATCTTCGATCCTGTAGGCTTTGCCGGCCAATTCAGTGCCGCCATGACCGCGCAGGTCCAACGCGAGTACCCGATAGCGGTCGCTGAAATGATCGATCTGTGCGGCCCAACTATCGAGTGTGAATCCCTGCGCATGCGCCAGTGTCAGGACCGGTGCGTCTTCGGGGCCTTCGAGGCGGTAATGGTGACTGATTCCGTTAAGTGTAATTTGTGTCATCAAGGTTCCCGTTCGGTGAGCACGCAATTTCGATACATTACAGCATGCTGCGTTCGACAGCGCGATACGAGGCTGGAAATGCTGGCACGGGTCAAGGATAGTGTCCGCCCAAAAGTATAGTTCGAGGAAAGAAACATGACCCGTGAACCGGTTGATATCGATGTGGAGGCTTACAAGGCGCTACCCTATGCCTCCGCCGTCAAGGTGAATGGGTCGGTGTTGTACACGGCCGGCTTCACATCGCGTGACGACGCAGGCGGGGTAGTCGGTCCTGGAGACATGGCAAAGCAATTCGAGCAGATATTTCTGCGCTTGGGTCAGGTGGCCGCCGCCGCGGGCACGAGCTTCGAGGACATGGCGAAGGTCACGATCTTCGTAACCGATATAGATCGGGCGTATGCGGACCCCGAGCAGTGGCGGCGTTATTTCATCGGCCGTCCGGCCAGTACGCTTGTCGAAGTGTCGCGTTTAAAATCGCCGGAGATAATGGTCGAGATCGAGGCGGTGTTTCATATTCCAGATGATGCGGGTTGAGTCGGTAGAAGGTCTCGAAGAGGGGGCATAGGGTGAGATCATCCATGGTATCCGCGGCGCTTGTTGCTGCTATCGTCGGTTATGGTTCGACGATAGCTCTTGTGCTCGCAGCGGCACAAGCTGTCGGCGCAAGCCCAGTACAGACGGCATCCTGGGTTGCGGCAATCTGTTTTGCCAAGGCCATTGGGTCCGCCTTACTGAGCGTATGGAAGCGTGTGCCGGTCGTTTTGGCGTGGTCGACGCCGGGCGCAGCCCTGATCGCGGCGTCGACGGGAATTACGATTCACGAAGCCGTTGGTGCTTTTGTCGTTGCAGGCGGGCTCATTGCGCTGACGGGTGCCTTGCCGATGCTCAATCGTGCCGTCAATGCCATTCCTGTCGGCATCGCGTCAGGTATGCTGGCTGGTGTTTTATTGCCGTTTTGCCTGGCAGTGGCGATGGCTGCCGTCAGCGACTGGGCGTTGGTTTTACCGCTCGTTGCCATCTTTCTCGTCGTGCGTTTGGTGAACCCCCTTTATGCCGTACTTGCCGTTCTCGCAATGGCGTTGGTTCTAGCGTTTTCGTTTGCGGGTCTTGCACCAGCGTCTGTCACGCTTCAAGCGCAGCCTCTTGTTTTTATCGCGCCGGATTTTTCGATGCCGGTACTTGTTGGCCTCGCCGTTCCGCTGTTTTTGGTGACGATGGCGTCGCAAAATTTGCCGGGATTTGCGGTCTTGCGCGCGAACGGTTACACGCCACCGGTTTCGGCGGCGCTGGGCGTTACTGGCATTGGTTCGGCAATTGCGGGCCTTTTTGGCGCTCACACCTTCAGTATGGCCGCAATCACCGCTTCGATTTGTCTGGATGACGCGGTACACCCGGATAAGGCGCAGCGCTGGAAGGTTGGCTTGGTCTATGCCGTAATCTGGATCTGTTTGGGCGTGTTCGGGCCCGCGATTATTTCTATTATTCTGGCGATGCCGCAGGCCCTTATTGCGACTGTGGCGGGACTTGCCTTGGTGTCGCCCCTGATTGGCGCCGCGACGCTGGCTTTCGAGACGCTGGAAACGCGGTTCGCCGCGGCCACGACACTTGTCGTAACAGCCTCCGGTATCGCAGCGTTTGGGATCGGTGCTGCGTTCTGGGGATTGGTCGCCGGGTTGCTTGTGCATTTTCTCGACCTTCTAAAGAGCCGTCTATCGCGATAGTCGGCCAAGCATTGAATGAAGAGTCGAATGCCCTCACACTATCAATGCAGAGCCATCGCAAAAGAACCAGGAGGCGTCTCCATGGGCTATGTAATCGAAGAGATGCAGCGGCGGGACTGGAGTCAGGTTCGCGCGATCTATGGCGAGGGCCTCGCATCGGGAATCGCCGCCTTCATGCTGGCGCCGCCGGTCTGGAAGGTTTGGGACGAGGGACATTTAAGCCTCGGCAGGACCGTCGCCCGCGATAGTACAGGCCGCGTTCTTGGATGGTCCGCACTGGCGCCCGTGCCCGATAATTGAGGGGCCGCGGGTGTCGCTGAGGTCAGCGTCTACACAACAGTGGAAGCAAGAGGGCAGGGTGTTGGCGCGGCGTTGTTGAAACGCTTAATCGAAGTCTCCGAAGGTGACGGTTACTGGACATTGCAAGCGCACATCATCGCTGCAAATGACGCCAGTTTGGCGTTGCACCGAAAATGCGGCTTCCGAGAAGTCGGCGTGCGAGAACGCTATGGTCATCTCGACGATATTTGGCACGACGTCGTCTTGCTCGAACGACGGAGCGAACGCACGGGCGGAGCGGGACTGCCGGTGAAAAGCTGCGGTTAATGTTTGCCTAGCCTTAACAGCGTATCCGGAGGCTCAAGATTGGCGATGACGGCGCGTTCGCCGCCATCGCCTAATTTTTAATCTGCCGCGTCGGCACTTGCTGCCCGCGGCGCTTGTCCGCGTTGCGTACGGCGTTCATCGCCAATTGCCATCAGACTTGCGCGATTTTCATCGGTGATGAGGTTGTAGCGCGGGCGCCAGTCGGGATCGTCTTCCCGCCATTCGAAGGGCGCGCGAACCGTGGTGCGCGGGCCTTCCGCTTCCGTCAACTGACGGATGGCGAGTGAAACGATCGCGGCCTGCATGTCGCGGTCCCATGGGTGCCCTGTCGGATTCCCCAACGGAAAATCGGAGAATACAAACCGGGGCACACCGCAATGCTCAACGATGTCGAGCGCGGATCCGATAACGACGGTGGGTATGCCGTTGGCTTCGAGATGATTTGCGACCAAACTCACGGTTTGGTGGCAAAC
>JAJFJB010000439.1 GCA_021774435.1 Alphaproteobacteria bacterium | reverse complement strand
GTTCCTTGCCACCCGTGGAATGTTGACGCGGCGTGATGCCGAGCCAGGCGGCAAAATCACGTCCTTTCGCGAAAGTCTCCGGCGGTGGCGCAAACGCCTCCATCGCCGCTGCGCAGATCGGGCCAATCCCGGGTATTGTCGTCAGCCGGGAAGCGACATCGTCATGTCGCACCCGTGCCCGGATCTCTATCTCCAGCACGTCGATCTTTTCCTTAAGAGCCGCTACCTGTCCAAGCAACAGGCGGGCAAGCGCCACCACCGCGACCGGCAAGCCGCTGTCCGGATCCGCAACGACCCGTTTCAGTCGCTCCAAATGCGCGGTTCCCTTTGGCGCGATAACACCATATTCGGCCAGATGCCCACGCACGGCATTGATCGTCTGTGTCCTCTGTTGCACAAACAGGTCACGGGTGCGAAACGCCATGCCGAGGGCTTGCTTCTCCGTGCTCTTCACCGCGACAAGCCGCATGGTCGGCCGCGAAGCCGCCTCGGCGATGGCTTCGGCATCGGCCGCGTCGTTCTTTTGCCGCTTCACGAACGGCTTTACATAGATCGGTGGGATCAGTTTTACCTCATGGCCTAGAGCACCAATCTCCTGTGCCCAATAGTGCGAACTGGCGCAAGCCTCCATCGCAACAACGCACCGGTGCTGGGTGGCAAAAAACATCAATACCTTGCGCCGCGACAGCTTCTTGCGAAAACCGACCGAGCCATCCGCTCGTGCTCCATGCACCTGGAACACATTCTTCGCCAAATCTAAACCGATGATGCTAACCTTTTCCACGGACGCCTCCTCTGTAGCGAGTTTATGACACCACTACCTTGGCACATTGCGATGCCGCCGGGGGGCGTCCACCCCATCGCTTACAAGTGAGGGGCTGAAAGCACCGATGAAACAGCCAAAAAAGGGACGGCACTGGTTGAATGACGGGTCCTGCAAACTTTTGCGGCCGGCATATGGTGCCAACAAGAACGCCCGGATTGCTTGGGCCTTGTTGCAGCATGGCGAGGACTATGACCAGCGACTGAATGTCTCGGCAATGTAATCACGGTCGATGACAACACTACACTGTAAGGAGTTTACCCACCGCAGTTGCAACATGACGCCAAGGAATGGAGAAGCAGTTGCACCGCCGCCTTTCGAACCTGGGATCATGTCTCGGAGCCGAGAAGGGAAAGGCGAGCGAAAAACCATTGTGGCTCGTCGCGCATCCGATACGCGCGGCACTAAAGAAGTCGGATATACTTCAAGAAGAGCCGCTAAAGGACGCTCTCCTCGATCGAGATTGTCATGCCATCAGACCTCCGCTAGTCGCCTTCGATGTCTCAGCCGTAGGTGAAGTCCGGATCGTTCGCGGTCGGGTCCCTCCTGTCGCGGTAGTAGTAGTCGGATACCTCGCCCTGGAGTATCCGGCGCGACAGATCAGGGTCGTAGCCGCCCCTATGGCAAGCGGCGAGACTGACTGCGGCGACAATCAACAATGTCAGCGAGCGCATGGCGCGGACGGGTTGCATGGCCGGGATATTGATGGGCATCGTCATTGTTTCGGCTTCCAATCCCGCGCGAGCTTCTGGGCTTCGGCGATTTGGTCGGGGGTCATGCGCTTGGCTACGATGGCGCGGTTCTCACCGGCTTGCTCGCTTCCCGTCGAGGCCGCAATATCGAACCACTTGTAGGCGTGAACGCGGTCCTTCGGGACGCCCTGGCCTTTGAGGTACATGGAGCCGAGTATGGACTGCCCGGCGGCATTCCCCTGGTCCGCCAATGGATGCCAAAGTTTGAATGCCGTGGCGTAATCGGCCCGCTCGTATGCGGCGAGGCCATCCTCGAAATCACCTGACGAAGCCGGTGCTGCATTCGTCACGAAAATGACGACGGCCGCGAGTATCGTTATCCAGGGTACCATCATCGATGCCCGCGAAGCGATTTCGGCCACCTTGTCTCTATCGATGCTGTGGCCACACACCGTCTCGGTAGTGATGCCGGTGATACACATTCGTGTAAACGTCTCGATATCGCAGGGGCAAGTCTCCACGAAGCTAATCCATCGTGTTCGCACCACCGACTTAGATCTCATCAGGGTGCGATCCCACAAAACGGGGCGCGATTAGCAGGCGAGCTGATTACTCCGCCAATCCCTTAGGATCACCAGCCACGACCTCGAAAACTTTGCCGCCCCATTTGTACTTGCCATCTTCTTGCTTGACGACCTTGTCGCAAGTCTCGATGTCGTCTTCGGAATTCTCCCAAAGAACGCAAACCTTGCCGTCTTCAGAGATCGAATACTTGCCAGTGATACGCCCCTGTTCGGGACGTAGGCCGTGCGCCACGCCTTTCGGTGCAATGAATGTGTAGGTAGGCCCTTCACTCAATTGCGCAAAGACAGTGTTTCCGACAAACAGCTCGTTAACTTCCTTTGCAGGTATTCCCTCCCCCTTATCCATCATCGCCGCCGCCACGGGGATGAGGAAGATGAAATATGTCTTCGACGGATCATAGAACTTTCTCATTTTTTCACTCCGCAATCGGTTCGGTCTGGTGTTCAAATATAGCAGCCGAACTCCTGCCTCCAAGCTTAGCGGGGACAGGCTCAATAGTCATTAGAAACTAGTGCGAGCTAGCGGGTTTCATAAACTGTATCATCACTTTCTCGAGACTGAAGCTCGCGGCTTTCTAACGCGCCCCCGGGAGCCGTGGCATTGAGGTAGATCGCCAATGCTTTCTGTGGTGACTACGAGCAATGTAACTCCGCAATGAGCGACATACCCTTACCAGATAGCCGACGATCTCCATCCAGCGTGTTCACCGCAAAAAATTACGGTTCACTGAGCGTGCTAAAATTGCGGAACGAATTCTGACCCTCAGGCGACACTGGCGTCGTCTGGCATCCCGCTAACAAGACGATCACTGAAATTCATGAAAATATCTTTCTACAAACGTACAACACAGCGCACTCCCAAATTCACCGCAAGGCAGTTTGGTGTAGCCTTTTAGGCAATATTTAGCCCGCCTCAAACTGTTTCTCATACCGAAGTCCAAAAATGCGTAGGCCTGAACGCTACCGTTTCATTTCAGTTTGGTTTTTACAGATCAAAGGAGTGCAGGAAATGACATACCCAAAGCCACCGTATTGGCTGCTAAGAATAATTAAACAATGGGTATTCAGAACGATTCCAAGTCGTCAAAATTGTCGGTATCGGTTGGGTTTAGTGAAAAATTCTGCCCAAAACGGCACGATTGTGTATGTTAGTGTCGAGTCTGATTATCCCTTGGGGAAATATTGGGTAAAGTAATATGAGGCGATTTTGGGCTGCTTATATTCGGCCTGTTAGGGATGGGCCAAGGGGTCAACCCGGCTTACGCGCAGGCCCCGGTGCAAGCGGCGGCTCAAGAGTCGAATGTTCTTTCACCACAGGAACTCGATGAACTCGTCGGTCGGATCGCCCTTTATCCGGACGAACTGATCGGGATCACGTTGCCGGCGTCGACGTTCCCCTTGCAAATCGTTCAAGCCGCGCGGTTCCTGCAAAAGAGGGCCAAGAACCCCGAATTGAAACCGCGCAAGGATTGGGATCCGAGCATCCTCGGTCTGCTAAATTACCCTGAGGTAATTAAGGTAATGAACGAGGACCTTGACTGGACATGGAAGCTTGGCGAGGCGGTCATTGCCCAACAAAAAGACGTTATGAATGCGATCCAGCAAATTCGCCTTCGCGCCCAAGCCGCAGGCAATTTAGTATCTAACGAAAAACAGATTATCGTTGAGGAAAAACAAACGATCGTTATCAAGTCGGCGGATCCGCAGATCATCTACGTTCCGCAATACAATCCCAGTGTCATCGTCGTTCCTCAGCCCGCGCCGGCGACCGTTGTCTACTCCAGCCCGTATCCGGTGTACCACAATCCGGCAGCAACGTTTTTTACCGGAATGTTTGTCGGTGCGGCAATTTCATACGGCATGAATTGGCACGATCACGACATAGATTACCACCACGGAAATCAAGGCGGTAACGTCAACATAGACAATAGCAAGAATACGAATTTGAACAAAGGCGGCGATAATATCGGCAGAGACAATCGACCCGAAAACAGACCTGGCGGGGGCGAGAAATGGAGTCCCGGCAAAGGTTCGGGCGCCAGACCTGGAGGCCGGCCTGGATCAAACCCCAAGGTGCGTCCAGGTTCCCGGCCGCAGGGAGGTGACGCCCGGCGCCCAGCGAACAGGGTAGGGTCTCCAACGCAACCGCAAAAACCACGCGCCACCACAAGTGCCGGAAGAGGCGGTACGGGGAAATCTGGATATAACTCGGGACGTGGTCGCCAGGGTTCTACACTACCCAAATCCGGCAGTCGTGGGCGTTCGGGGTTAAGTTCTGGCAGGCGATCGTCTCTTACAGGCGCCTTCAGCGGAGTGGGCCGCGGTTCGAAGCAAAGATCGTATAGCAGCCGCGGGCAAAGAAGCAGATCGACATAGAGAGGCGGTAGTGGAAGGAGCCGAGCATCTTCAAGTTCACGAGGTTCGTCTCGTAGCGGGAGCGGTGGACGTGGCGGCGGCCGGCGCCGTTAACGGTGTGTCGACTTGGTTGACCGTGGCGCGGTAAGAATAAATTGAGATACTGGAAATTGAGCCAAGGACAGCAGCATGCCTAGTGTGCCAAAGGAACCGCCTAAATTATCCCGCATGAAATCTGCGGTGCTCGGCATTGTTTTCGCTGGGATAACAATTATTGGGTTTTCAGGTCACGTCGCCGCGCAGACGGCTGGCAAAACCGAAACGGCTGTAGTCGAGCAATAAATTTTTCCAACGCCCGACGCTGCTTCAAATGCGTTGCTGGATGCCTTAAAGAACGATGACGATGACGCACTGATTGCCATTTTTGGTAGTGCGTATAAAAAATTCATTGTCTCGACGGATAAGGCCGGAACGCATGCGGATCGCATGAAAGCCTTTCGGGCGGCACAGAATTTTTTAGTCTGGCAAAAATCAGGTGAAGATAAGCGGATTATGGTGATTGGCGATGAAGTCTGGCCGATGCCCATTCCCTTGATCAAAGTGGGCGCGGGCTGGCGGTTTGCCACAGAGGACGGCATCGAAGAAATCGTGAATCGGAGAATCGGACGCAACGAATTATCGGCCATGGACGTAAGTGTGGCGTATGTAACCGCCCAAAAGCAGTTTGCCAGCCGGGATCGCGACGACGATGGCGTGCTTGAGTACGCTCAGAAAATTTTGAGTGGCGAGGGAAAGCGAGACGGTCTTTACTGGGACCCTGAAGCGGACGTGGAGGTTAGTCCATTTGGCCCCCTTATCGCAGAAGCACAGGATTATCTCGAAGGGCGAGAGCCGAAGGATCCGTTCAAGGGGTACTATTTCAAGATATTGAGCCGCCAAGGCGAACAGGCTCCGGGTGGACGATATGATTACGTTATCAATGGCAATATGATCGCCGGCTTTGCCCTGGTCGCGTTTCCAGCGGGATATGGAAATTCGGGAATAATGACCTTCATTGTTAGTCATCATGGTGACGTTTACCAAGCTGACCTTGGTCCAAATTCTGAATTGCTTGGTCGCGCCAAACAACTCTTTAATCCGGACGAAACGTGGGCACAGGTAAAGAACTAAAAGCAATTCGTTTTTTAGGGCAACGCGTCCGCATTTTCCAGAAATCAGGGGGCCCACGGCTACATCGCATCCTCTGACGCTGGCCTCAATAGGTCGAGGGTGCTTGGCGCTACCCTTCCTCATTTTGGTATTTTCCTCGCCTACGCATCGGTACTTTCGGCCTCACAGTTTTAACCGTTTGTGCCTTTTCCCTTGGCATCGCCGGTAAGGTTCTCACGTTCCATACAAGAGTCTGGTTGAGCTTCGCGCCGCGTACACGCCGGATGCCGCGCCGTCGGGATCAGGACATCCTCCGAACTCATCCCGGGAGACGGGACACCCCCCGGTTTTAATATCACCTAATCCGATTCCGATGCTTCTGCGGCGGTTCGCTTGCGCTCGCCTCTCTCAACCGTGCTTGCCGGGATCATTATCTCAACTTTTCCACAACGCTCACTACCATGGCCTTTGACAACAGCAGCTTGGGAACAGCTTCTGACCGCCGAACCCGAAGGTCCGTCCTTCCTCTCTCGTACAGTTGAGTATCGCAGTTTGGACCGGCGATACTCGTGACACACGACCCATTTCGGTCATCCTAATCCGAAGTATACGCGACTGACATGAGCCTATTTCGGGAGTTGACGAAACGAGGCGGCGCCTATACCGAGTAAGGGGACGATCGCTCTCGGCGAGAGAGGCGAGGAAGGACGGACCATGAAAGCTACTGTGGCAATTTCGGCGATATTCGCAGCCCTGATCTTCACCTGGTATCTCGTGGCGGATCGGATAACGCCTTACTCCTCGAACGTCCGCCTCAAAGCGATGGTCATCGACATCGTTCCCGAGGTCTCCGGCCAGGTCGCCGCGGTGACGGTAAGCAACGGGCAGGTCGTCGAGCGCGGCGACCTCCTGGCGCAAATCGATCAGCGGCCCTTTCAGCTTAAGGTGGATCGAGCGCGAGCGCAGCTCGACCTCGCCACTCAGAGCGTCGGGGCCGGATCGGCCGCGATTGAGGTCACAGTCGCGAACCTTGCCGCCGCGCGTACCAATCTCAAGAATGTCGAGGCTCAGACAAAGCGTACGCTTGAACTGGAGAACCGTGGCGTTGTGTCCGGAGCGAGAGGGGACAACGCTCGTGCGACGCTCGAGGCCGCGCAAAGCGCGGTCGCGGCCGCAGCGGCCGATCTCGAGCGCGCGCGCCGTGAGCTCGGCGTTGAGGGCGCGGACAACCCTCAAATCCGGGAGGCCGTCGCCGCCCTCGGCGAGGCCAAGCTGGCGCTTGAGTGGGCTGAGCTGCGCGCCCCGGCCCGCGGCATTGTCGTGGATCTCGACGTCACTAATGGCGTTTTCGCGCGAGCGGGGAACCCTTTGCTCTCCTTCGTGTCCTTCGAAGAGGTCTGGATCGAGGCCTATATGAAGGAGAACAATATCGCGAACATCGACATCGGCGACCGCGCCGAGATCTCGCTCGATCTCTACCCAGGCCGGATATTCAACGGCGTTGTGGCCAGCATCTCAATGGCCGCCTCTGACGGCACACGCGATGGCGGTCTGCCCAGCGCGCCGCAGGTGAGCGGCTGGATGCGCGATCCCCAGCGCTTCCCAGTCCGCATCGCCATGGCGGGCTACGAGGCGGGCAGCGAGGCCTTTGACATCCGGCGCATGGTGAACGGGCAGGCCGACGTCGTCGTCTACACGGGCGAGAACGGATTCCTGAATGCGCTTGCAGCTGCTTGGATGCGGCTGATGAGCATGATCTCCTATGCCTACTGACATAACGGCATCGGTGCCCCTC
>JAJFJB010000438.1 GCA_021774435.1 Alphaproteobacteria bacterium | reverse complement strand
AACTGCGATGCGTCCGTGGTGCCATTTGCTTTTTGGTTTGGCGTGGCACCGGTTGCCGCTTCTTCCAGCGTCAGTCCGTGGCGTGAAGCAAGCCGTTCGGCCGCGGCGAGCGCATTGTTCCGCTCACCCGGGAAAGGGCTTTCCTTGGCCAGTTTAAGCAGGTTATGGAAGCGTACCTGCTCATCCGGTGTGAGTTTCCCGCTAATCGGATATCCCCAACGCTGCGTCTAATTTTTAAATTATAACAGTGGTTGGTTGGGGTTGCCTACTTGTAGCTTTATCAGGCAGCTTTTTTGATCGCGGATTCGAGGCGTTGCGTGGCGATATATTCGGCTGCGGCATCGGTGGTTATGCCGTTAACTTCGGCATGTGAAAATACCTCGAGCAGAGTCTTGTATATTTTCGACACTTGGTCGAAGGCTTTCGCCTGATTGTAGCCTGGGCCTTCATGCGCAATGTTAATGATACCCCCCGCATTAATCGCATAATCGGGAGCATAAAGGATGCCCGCTTTTGATAGACACTCCGCGTGTCGTCGCTCGGCGAGTTGATTGTTCGCGGAACCGGCGATGATAGGTGCCTGCAAGCGCGTTATTGTTTCGTCATTGATGATGGCACCAAGCGCGCAGGGTGCAAAAACGTCGACATCAAGGTCATAAACGCTATCGGGGCTGACGGGTGTGGCGCCGAATTCCTTGGCCGCGCGGGAACATTGTGCCCGATTGATATCAGCGACATAGAGGACGACGCCTTCCGCGGCCAGCAGACGGCAAAGTTCATAGCCGACGTGACCAAGGCCTTGTACTGCGACGCCGATACTCTTGAGATCATCGCGGCCAAGCCTTGCAAACACCGCAGCCTTGATGCCAACAAAAACACCCCATGCCGTTGCCGGTGACGGATCGCCGCTACCACCTTCGGCAATCCCTGCAACATAGCGGGTTTCCCGGCGGACAATTTCCATATCGGCTGGGCTCGTCCCTACATCTTCCGCTATTATGTATTGGCCGCCAAGCGAGTCCACGAAACGTCCCATCGCATGCCACAATGCTTCGGATTTGTCCGTTGTCGGATCTCCAATGATGACCGATTTTCCGCCGCCGAAGGGCAATCCGGCGAGCGCCGATTTCAAGGACATGCCGCGCGATAATCGGAGCGAGTCCGTCAGTGCTTCGGCCTCATTCCGATAGGGCCACATACGGCAACCACCGACTGCCGGCCCGCGGGCTGTATTGTGGATTGCGATTATGGCCTGTAAGCCTGAGTCGCGATCCTGATGGAACGCGATGGTTTTGTGATCATCGAATGAAACGTTTTCAAATACACTCATTGCGTATCTCAGTGTACCATTCCAATTATTCAGCGTTATTCTACACTATTTGGAATAGATTGCGGTTTTATTAAGTGGTTTAGAAAATAAACGCATGAATTGTTGTGTGTACTGATGAAAATAATAATTATAGTTCTTATGCTTCTGTTTATTAGAAAATTTGTTACGCACGACAGAAATCAAGAAACGACAAAAATGAACCAAATTCGCGTGCTATATAGCGGGACATGCTGTGTGCTCGTTGAGCGGAGGAAAGAATGGGCGACTATCTAGGGTATCGGGCAAAGATGGGCGTTACGACGCCGTCGACGAACACGGTCGTGCAACCGGAATATGACGGTATGCGGCCGCCAGGCGTGACCAATCATCTTGGTCGCATGCACATTCCGAATATTAAAATCCACGACAACGACAGTTTTGATGAATCCATTCGCTTAATCGATGCTGGTCTTGACGACGCCGTCGACCGGGTTATGACTTGCGATCCCGATTATTTGGTACTCGGTATCTCGGCGCTGTCTGTTTGGGGGGGGACCCTGCAATCCGTCGAGGACCTTAAACAACGGATGAAGGACCGGGCCGGCCGGGATATCGGTGTTTCGACGGCCGTCGATGGCGTCCGGGACGCGTTAAAGCTGCACGGTGTAAAGAAAAAGATCTCTATCATGGAGCCCTATTTCCCGTCCATCGAGCCGCGCATGGGCGGTGTCATGGGAGAATTAGGGTACGAAATTATCAAATATGGTCATATGCGCGGCGGCAGTCCTGCTACATATTCGCATGTCACAGAGCAGGATATGATCGCTGCGATCAAGTCGATTGATGATCCGGAGGTGGAATGCCTTGTGCAGTTCGGCGCCGCACTCCCCATGGCCCACATCGCTGACGAAGCAGAGCGATGGTTAAACAAGCCTGTAATCAGCATTAACGTCGTAACCTATTGGCACGGCCTGCGTGCGATGGGGATCAATGATCAGTTTACGGGATACACACAGCTCTTCTCCCGCTTCTAGCGTCTTGTGGCGGCTATGCTAGGATAGCTGGACTGACGGGAATGGAGAGGTGACATGGACGATATGATCGGACTTGGCGGCGATCGTGCGACGATGCTGCAGGCTGCGAAAAACCTACGTGAGGAAGTTCGCGCGGGGCGGTGGTGCGACCGCACGACCGGCATGGCGCGCGGTATTGTCCAAGGCAATCTGGTTATTTTGCCCGCGGAACATGCCGAGGATTTTCGAATTTTCTGTGAGCGCAATCCAAAACCATGCCCGCTGATTGGCATGACCGAACCCGGTGACCCTAGGGTGCCGGCGCTTGGCGATGACATCGACCTTCGAACCGATCTGTCCGGTTATCGTATTTTTGAGAATGGTACGTGCACCGAGGAAGTGCGCGACATTACTAAATATTGGCGCGACGATTTCGTTGGGTTCGTTCTCGGCTGTTCCTATTCCTTCGAGGAAGCGCTGATGCAAGATGGTTTGAAACTGCGCCATATCGAAAACGGCACGAAGGTTTATGTCTATATCACCAACGTTCCGACGGTTCCCTCCGGTCCGTTTTGCGGGCCGACTATCGTATCGATGCGGCCTTTCAAACCGGCGGATGCGATCCGGGCGATCGAGATCACGTCGCGATTTCCGGACGTACATGGTGCGCCGATACACTTTGGCGACCCGTCAATGATCGGGATCGATGATATCAGCAAGCCATACAACAGCCCGACACCGGAAATTCGTCCGGGTGAAGTTCCGGTGTTCTGGGCGTGCGGGGTTACGCCGCAAGCCGTAATGGAAGAGGCAAAGGTACCGTTTGCCATCACGCACAATCCGGGACACATGCTGATTACGGATCGGCTCAATGCCGAGTTTTCGACGGCTTGAGGCGCGCTAAGGCCGCACTCAAATGAGCCCAAGACCAATCATCATCGATTGTGATCCAGGGCAGGATGACGCCGTAGCGCTACTTATGGCATTGGCGTCGCCTGAAGCTTTGAAGGTTCTCGGCGTGACTTGTGTGGCGGGTAACGTTCCGCTCGAACGGACCCAACGAAATGCGCGCCGCGTGTGCGAACTCGCTGGCCGTCACGACGTGCCGGTCTTTGCGGGCTGTCCACGGCCCCTCTTGTTGCCGTTGGGAACCGCCGAGGCTGTGCACGGCCAAACTGGCCTGGATGGGTCCGACTTGCCGGAGCAGTCCACGATGCCCCTACAGGATCGGCATGCGGTGGATTTCATTATCGATACTTGCCTGTCGGCGGGCGAAAACGAAGTCACGCTTTGTCCGTTGGGACCGCTGACGAATATTGCCGTGGCGATCGTCAAGGCCCCGCAAATCGTGGAGAATATTCGTGAGATCGTATTCATGGGTGGGGCCGCGCTCGGACCCGGCAACAGGACACCGGCGGCCGAGTTCAACATCGCAACGGACCCGCATGCCGCGCAAATCGTCATGGAGGCCGGTGCGCCGCTGGTCATGTTCGGTCTGGATGTGACCCACACGGTGATAACAACTCCGTTGCGGCTCGAGGCGATCCGCAATATCGGCACGCGGGTGTCAGAAGCCGTAGGCGGCATGCTCAGTTACTATGACCGTCATGATCCCGAACGCTATGGGGAACCGGGTGCGCCGTTGCATGACCCCTGTGTCATTGCGTGGCTTTTGCAGCCGGATCTGTTCCGTGGCAAGGCGGTGCATGTAGCGGTCGAGACCAACTCGCCACTAACGCTGGGGCGTACGGTGGCCGATTGGTGGGGCGTAACAAACAACCCGCCGAACGCGACGGTGATGGACCGCGCCGACTCCGACGGGTTTTACGCGCTCGTCATCGACCGACTGTCCCGCCTATAAGATCAAACCCGGTTTACTGCACGTTCAACGAAGTCCAATCGGTCCTGCCCCCAGAAGGGTTCGTCGTCGACAATGTAGGTCGGCGCGCCGAATACCTGACGGTCGATTCCTTCCTGGGTATAGGCTTCATAGATTTTGGCAATGTCGTCGGATTTGGCCGCGGCGAGTAACGCGGCGCCATCCATGCCTTTTGCATTCGCAACGGCAATGACCGTATCTTCGTCGGCTAGATTCTTTTCTTCCACCCAAACGGCGCGGAGCAAGGCGTTGGACAGTTTCCCTGTGTCGAGACCTTGTTTGTCAGCGGCGATCACCATGAGATTGGCATTTGTATCGTCGACCGGGAAGAAAGCCGGTTCGAGCGTAATTTCAACACCAAGATGGTCACGCCATCGTTTCAATTCGAACATTCGATATCGTTTGCGCTGCACCGCGCGTTTGCCCAATGGCAGGCCGCCTGAGATGGGAAATATATTGCCCAAATTTACCGGTCTGTAGGTAATCGTCGCACCGGCGGCTTTTGCAATCTCATGTATCCGGACGGATCCGAGATAGGTCCAGGGCGAGGCGTGTGTATAGAAATATTCGATATTCTTGCTCATAAGAGATGCTTTCGTTGGTCCGGCGATGCGTCAATAGCATCACCCATGAGATAGTTTGTCAGTGCAATCTTTCGCGAGCTAAGCCAGAAATCGGGTCAATACGTTTTCCAGAATTTTCGACACGTTGTTGTCGTAGTTAGCATGTGAGAGCGAGCCGCAAAATGTGATGGAACCGACTGAAAAGACGGCGCCGCCGCCGGGGCAATCAAAATAGATCATATCCGCCCGCGTTAGCTCGTCATGCGTCCCGCCGGGAATTGTCGTGACGTGAGTCAACCATTCTTCCGGGACCAGGACAAAGTGATCCGGTGGGTTTTCGGATGCTGCCAGAATGACAGCGTTTTCCGGCGTGCCAAGTGATTGGTCTGCTCGATCAAGCTCGAACCCGGCCGCGCCACCGCCAGAGAGACCGAAGTCGCCGATAATATCGTCCGGCACGCCTTCGAATATCCAGCTTGTTCGTGGATCATCCGCGCCGGGCGCTCGCTTGTAATAGGTTCCTTCGAAGAGGCCTTGCGCGCTAAATCCGACACCGGCGAGTTGTTGCGGAGGCCGATTGTTGCGTCGCCAAATCCCGCCATATTTGCCATCGAAAGCCTGATAATATTCGCCCGGCTCCGCGGCCCAGGCCCGAATGCCGCCTTCGGCGCGGCGAACTTCGATCAGGCCGTCCATTTCCGGATGCAGGGCGACGCGCCAATAGAATCCATTGCCGCCGAGATAGGCAAAATTACCACCGCCATCGCGATAGCCGGTCAAGGCATCGAGCGTCTCTGCCGTGTGATATTCAGGATGACTGCCGGTAATCACACTTTTGTAAGGCGCTATCACATCCACACCTTCATGGTGAAGTTCCCAATCGGTGATAACGTCGTAGGCGATACCTTTTTCCTCCAGCCAATCCAAGAGATGGGAATCGGCGGGATAGTGCCGCAGCCCCGATCCCCTGTTCTCCGCAATCGGAAAATAGCCTGGTCGAACATTGAACATCGGTCGGTGCCAACTCGCATGGCAGATGCCCGAGCCGTCGGTGTGATGGTTATACGTCGATAGCCCGTACTCGCGGTGCTCCATTGGGTTCCAAGGATAGGCATCCCAATCCTTGGCCCTCTGCCGCCAGGTTTCGCCGAAATCAACTCGTGCCTGATTGCCGTAGATGACATAGGTGAAGGTCGAGACAAGAACGCAAAGGTCGGCTGTCTGTTTCCCTTTCGGCGGGCAAACGAAAAAAGGTATGGCCTCCCAATGCTCGCCACAGGTCAGCCGCGCCGCATAAGCGCCGCTTGGCAAGTCAGCGGGGACCGTGAAGCTAAAATCCGTTTCCCATTCGCAGTCTGCGACGTCGTCCTCGTGAAAATGGATTGCGCCGTAGGTCTCCGGCGTGTGGGTCCAGTTTCGCTCTTCGCCGGTCCAGTTTGATCCGGTCATGGCGCGCGCCGGCGCGTTGATGAGCTCGCCATTATAGCCGTTCGGGCCCGTGTCGCTGATGTGCATCGACGACATATCGAGGGCAAAATTCCAGGCTGCTATTGGTGTTTTTCCATCCAATGCGTTGCCATCAAAGGCCACGTCATAAATAGCCGGCGCTTCGATCTTGCCATTGAAATGACCTTGAACGGGCGCGCCGCCAATTGCGGCGATTAGGAGAGGGCTGTCTGTGTTGACGTTGGCTTGCCCATTGAGTTTTCCGTTTCGGAGACCGCTATCGTCCACGAGCGTTGGTTCGCCGAGCGCCTGCTGTCCGACGGTTACATTTCCGGATTGCGCATCGAAACTGCCCCAAACGTGATACCAAGCCCGATTGCGTGCTTGTTTTCCGACGGTGAGAGTGAAGATCTCCGAGCCTTGCTGGCCAATTCGGATTTCCGCGCCGTCGGGGCCGAGCACAAGGGCGGCACCCGCCCCGGTATCCGGGTCAAACCGGCCGAGAATTCCCTGATCGGCTTTGTTGGGCTTGGTCGGCCAAATAATCGCACTGAAGGTGAAGCTGGCAAAAGTCAGTTTGTCAGCGTTTATGATGGCGTGTGAACCACGCTTAGGCGCTTGCGGGCGCGACGCGTAACTGCCGGCGAAGGACGCTGGAATTTCCTCTTCTTTGATACCCGGACCTGCAGGATTCGGGTCGCTGCAAATGACACGGACCAGTCGCGCTTCATAGGGTTTCGGATTTTCACTTGAAACCTTGAAAGCGATCGTCTCGCCCGGACGCAAGGAGAGCCGATCCGCATACCCGATGAGTGGTATCATTTGGAAATTTCCTGTTTTAATTTTGAGGCGCTGTTACTTTGCCGTGTCGACCGTTCCCGAACTATGCCTTACCCCACGGCGTGTGCGCCACACTGTAATCCGGAATTTAGAATTAACGGGCTCGCCAACAACAACAAGGTTGCATTAGTGTTGTTAGAGCGCGACCCGTTTTAAGAAGGAAGGAATGCGATATGACCGAGTCATCGAAGAACCTATTTGAGCAAGCCCAAGCGCGACTGGCCGGGGGCGTATCGCATGAAAGCCGCTTCGCGGCGCCGTTCCCGAAATATGTCGAACGCGCGTTGGGCTCGCGGAAGTGGGAAGTCGATGGCACGGAATATATCGACTACGCCATGGGCAGTGCATCATTACTGTTGGGTCACGCTCATCCAGATGTTGTCGCGGCGCTGACTGACCAGGCGGCAAAAGGCAGCTTCTTCGCCGATTGCCATCCTCTGGAAGTCGAATGGGCGGGCCTCATTCAGGAGCTCATCCCCTCTGCCGAGCGGGTTCGGTTTGTTGGCTCCGGTACTGAAGCGACGATGCTGGCGATACGCATCGCGCGCGCCTATTCCGGCAAAAACAAGATCCTTCGTTTCGAGGGGCATTATCACGGCTGGCATGAATTCGTCGATTTAGGCATGAAAGCCCCATACGACAAGCCGTCGTCGCTTGGTATCTTGCCCGGGACTATTGCCGCAACCGTGGTCGCTCCACCGGACGCGGGACGCGTTGCCGAGATATTGGCCGAAGATGATGATATTGGCACGATCATTTGTGAAGTATCCGGTGCGAACTACGGCAGTGTCCCGTTGCCACACGGGCTCCTTGGCGAGTTGCGCCGTCTCGCCGATGCGCACGGGGCGGTATTGATTTTTGACGAGGTGATTACCGGGTTCCGCTGGAGCCCTGGCGGACTGCAGGCCCGCGATAAAATTCTTCCCGACCTGACGTCGATGGCCAAGATCGTGACGGGCGGCATGCCGGGCGGCGCTGTCGGTGGCCGCGAAGAATTTATGCGCCTGCTCGATCCGACCCAGGAATTCCGGGGCCGCAAGCCGGGCGTGACTCATAAAGGCACGTTCAACGGCAATCCCTTGGTTGCCGCGAGCGGTGCGGCGGCGATGAAGCATGTGAAAACCGCCGAACCAAACCGACTTGCCGATGCGGCTGCGGAGAGATTGCGGTCAGGAATGCGCAAGATTATCGAGGAGCATCAGGTGCCTGGTGCTGTCTACGGCGAGGCGTCGACGTTCCATGTGTATCTCGGCGAGGGGGCTGAAAACGGATCCGTCGAAAACCTAGGTGCCGAAAAGATCAGGGGTATTGCGCCGGAAGTGATCTTTGCCATGCGGTACGGTCTTCGCCAGCGCGGCGTCGATCTGATGTCCCATATGAGTGGTGTGACCTCAATGGCGCACACGGACGCCGATATCGATCAAACGCTGGAAGCCTTTGAAGATACGCTGCGCGACATGATTTCCGAGCAACTGGTCGGTCGCGCCTAGAGCATGTCAGGTTTAAACGGAACCGTTCCCGGTTCCGTTTAAACCTGTGAAGATGGCCTGTTATCAGATAGTTAGATCAGATTCACGCGGTTGCTGGATCGCTGAAAGCAATTTCAACAAACCACAATCTGATCTAGTCCGTCAATTTAGCGGGCTGACCTAGTCGTCCGCAGCGGTGACCGGCTCCGGCATGACAGGGAGTGTGGCAAGCTGATCACGATTGAGGATGCCGCAGCAGTCGAAATCGAGATTGTCGGCGTCGTCGATGTCTTCGTCGTGAAAATTGTCGGGGTGCGGCTGTGTTGAGGGTGTTAGGTTCTCAAGGTCGATGGGAGTTGGGTTGTCCCCGGTCCAGATTTTGCCGCCCTTTGTGATCAGATCGACATGCAACTCGCACGGGTAGTCGACGACGCTAATATGCTGGTTATGTTGACCGAACCCGATATGCACGCCTGGTCGGCGCTCATTGATATGCGAATTCATGGGAACCGAGGCATCGACCCCGAAATTTGTACCAAATCCCAGTTCCCCGACATTATTCCCGTTTGGTTGTGAGAAACAGTAATCAAGCACCCGCGAGAACTCACGATCATCGCACTCAAATCGGGTTGCGCATCCGTTTTCGATAAATACAGTGACCGGATGCTCGTGTAGTCGAACATCGAGGTCGGTAATTGCGTTCATGTTCACGGCAAAATCGGCAACAAGCACACCATTGGTCATTGCCGGGTACGTTGCGACTTCGCCCGCGGGTAGCATAACGAAGCTGCCGGACCGTGGTATGCCGCGATTGCTAACCCATCGGTACTTGTCGGAGTCGAGCTCGACCGCCAACTTCGTACCGCCAGGCGCTTCGATCCGTAGTGATTTCGTCACCATGCAACGCTCAAGAATTGCCGTATTGCGGGCTGAAAGCTCTTCAGGCACTGGCAGAAGTGCGTGTGAAAACAGTTCTGGACCCGCGCTGATTACCCGAACGACCAAATACCTGTCTTTGTCATATTGCGAGAGCACGTCGCGAAGTTGATTGTTGTGCGACATCGTCTCGCGTTCGAATGTTAGAACGAGCAAGCGCCCGGGAAGTTCGCTGGGAGCGGGAAGGGTGGGTGCCAGCCGTTCTAAAAAGCCATTGTCTTGCAGAGGCGCCATCCACACTTGCGCGGCGGAAACCCCCTGCGCCTCCAAAGCAACAGATACCCATGCCGCGGAGTCTCGGCTGTCCGTTGTATAAATGATTATAGCTGTATCGTCGGGACGTACGCCGCCGACATAATTGTCCAGCAGAGAGGACACGCCGCTCCATACTTGATCGGTAAGCACCGTGGCCTCCCTACTATTTTGACAAACAGACGTCCGGTCGAATTAGGCCCGGGCGACGGTCTTATAGGTCGGCATCGTTTTATACGTCGCCATGGTTTTGTAGGTCGACATCGTTTTGTACGTGGACATCGTCTTATAGGTAGACATGGTCTTGTACGTGGACATCGTTTTGTAAGTCGACATGGTCTTGTAGGTCGTCGTCAACGCAGAGTCCGCGACAGCAGTCTCTAGCGGCGCGAAAACTGTCTCGCACTTGTCTTTTGGCTCGGCGCTTTTCATTGCTTGTATCGCCTTAGCCGCTTGCTCGCGCAATTCAGTTGTCAGCATATTTGCTCTCCCTTTGGTGCTCTGTTGTGCGTGCGATTAACCATAAAATGCTACTACTTTAACGAACAGAGTCCAGGGAATTTTTTGGCATATTTGATTTATAGGAATACGGTACTACCTTTGATGAGAAATTTGTCAGTTGTAAGGTTAACCGTTCAGCACTCGGATCGGGTTTCCCTCGACAAATGCCGTAATATTCTCGACAGCATGCGCATACATTTGCGTCAGATTTTCCTCCGTTACATAACCGGTGTGCGGTGTGAGAATCGTGTTGCTCAGCGATCTGAAAGGGTGCGACACGGGAAGCGGTTCGACGTCGAATACGTCGAGACCTGCACCTGCGATGCGCTTTTCCTTAAGGGCGTCTATTAAGGCCGTTTCATCGACAATCGGGCCACGCGACGTGTTGACGAGGAATGCAGTTGGTTTCATCAACGCCAACTCGGGTGCCCCAATGAGCCCGCGTGACCTGTCGCTTAAGATCAGCTGAATCGTGAGGATATCGGCTTCGGAAAGCGCTTCTTCCTTTGAAACGCGCCGAACCCCTACTTCCGCTGCACGGGCATCCGTCAGGTTTTGGCTCCAAGCGATAACTTCCATCTCGAAAGCCAATCCAATCCTTGCGGCATAGGCGCCAAGCTTGCCGAGGCCAATAACCGATAGAGTTTTTCCGCCAAGGCTGTGGCCAATATTGGGCTGCCATTCTCCATTGCGCATCGACAGATCGTCTGCAGGGATGTTTTTCATCAATGAAATAATTAGCGCCCAGGCAAGTTCACCCGCAGGGGCACCAAGCCCGGATGTTCCACAAACGGTGATGCCGCGATCGCGCGCTGCGTCCATATCAATAGATCGATTGCGCATCCCGGTTGTGACGATCAACTTCAGAGCGCCGAGCCGTTCGATGAGCGTCGCCGGAACGGGCGTTCTTTCGCGCATGCAGACGATAATTTCATAGCCGTCCAGCGCCCGTGCGACCGCATCCTCATCGCCAAGATACTTGTCGAAAACATCAACTTGCCCGCCGTCCCGGAGAGAACTCCAGTCAGCCAAACGTTGCGACACATTTTGATAATCATCCAGAACTGCGATGCGCATATCGCCTCCCCTCTGCAATTTTTAAGAATTTCGCCGTGTTATCAGGTGACTACACGAATGAATCGCTGTCAGTGCGCCGAAGGTTAAACTTCCAGATCCAATCTGGATCCGGCTTGAGACTCGGTTTCATCCAAATCTTGGTTTTCATCGCTTCGAGACGCTGTTTCGGCCTCAGTCGCTGCTCTTTGCTGCCGTTCGGCTTCGACCGCCTGGGCTTCCTCTTCCTGTGCGCGAAGCAGCACTTCCCGGTCCGCACGGCTCAACCGCCGAGCCGTAATGACTTCGACGTCGATCCTTTCGGCCGCCGTAACATCCTCGCCGCGAACGATCTGCAATGGGAACCCATCACTATCGGGTCCGAATTTTGCCGTAAATGCGATCCGCGTCGGCGTTTCGACGAGCTGACGTTCCGTTGGGTCAGACCGGCGTCTGTCTGCCCGTTGCCCTTCGCCTTCATTTATTGGTGTTACGCGGCTGGAATCTGGATCAGTCTCCGACGCTCGCCGGCCTTCTGAAGGGCCTGCCGGAATTAATGAGGGGTCAAATCCAGCTGTCTGAACCATACTAATTAGGTAGTCTAGATACGTTAATTTTGCAAGTTGCCACGTTAACCTTTACAGCATTTGCCGGTTGAATTTACCACTAAACAGCAATGATAGCGCGGGCTTAGGGCGAATGCGCAATATTGTTGCGATTTTTAGTTCCTTCTAAAAACGGAACTTAATGAGTTAATTCTTGCCGAGTTTGTTTGCCATGTGAGACCGCGCTGGGCGTCGATTATAGTGGGGTTGCACGTTTGCTCTGACATATATAAGTAAGCGGCGGTTTGGCCGGTTGATTGAAGCAGGCCGAAATTCGGCTTGGAGAAAAAATCATGGGTCTTGTGTTGCCGATCGCGGCGATGGCGATAATCGTTGCGGTTTCGAATTATGCGGTTCAGTTTCCGCTGAACGACTGGCTCACTTGGGGGGCACTAACTTACCCCATTACGTTTCTTGTTACCGATCTGACGAACCGCGCCCATGGCGCCGCTTCCACGCGGCGCGTTGTTTATGTTGGCTTTGCATGCGCCGTCATTCTTTCTATTTGGCTCGCGTCGCCCCGTATCGCCCTTGCCTCGGGCACGGCATTTCTGATCGCGCAGTTGAGCGACGTCTTTATTTTTGACCGCCTCAGGAATCGGCCTTGGTGGCAGGCTCCGCTGGGATCGTCGGCGATTGCCTCAACGCTTGATACGGGGCTTTTTTTCTCGCTGGCATTCGTGGGCACTGGCGTACCGTGGCAAACACTGGCAATGGGTGATCTGGTTGCGAAATTCTCGATGGCAGCCTGCATGCTGATTCCGTTCCGGGTTTTGCTGTCTCGTATCAGGCCGTTATCCGTTCCGGCTGATTAACGACCGTTGCAATGCGGCTTAACGCATTTGATTTCGAGCTCCCTCGCGAACTGATCGCGCAAAGTCCGGCGACGCCCAGAGACTCTGCACGTTTGCTGGTCGTTGCCGACAAGGTCCAGGACCGGTGTGTCGCTGATCTTCCTGACCTGCTGCAGCCCGGTGACATGCTCGTTGTGAATGAAACGCGTGTTATGCCGGTCCGTTTGTCCGGTCACCGCGGGAACTCGGCTATTGGCGTGACACTGCATACGGATATGGGGGACGGGCGCTGGCTGGCATTTGCAAAGCCGGGCCGACGTCTTCGCATTGGAGATCAAATCGACTTTGCTGCTGATTTCGCTGCGACGGTTTCCGAAAAGCGGGAGCAAGGCGATATAGCCCTTGCATTCGAGATGTCTGCGACGGAATTTGCGACCGCACTGGAGAAGTACGGTTCCATGCCGCTCCCGCCTTATATCCGGCGGGACTCGGGTCCTGAGCCAAATGACCGAAATCGGTACCAGACAATGTTTGCGACGAAGGATGGCGCAATCGCAGCACCCACGGCGGGACTTCACTTCACTCCGGGACTTATCGAACGTCTCACGTCTCGCGGTATTGGTTTGGCCCGTGTCACATTGCACGTTGGTGTCGGTACGTTCTTGCCGGTAAAAGTCGATGATCTGGATGACCATCGTATGCATTCGGAATTCGGCTCCATTGATGCCGATACGGCGGCGGCGATAAACGCGGCCCGTGCCGCCGGGGGGCGTATCGTCGCTGTGGGAACCACGTGCGTCCGGCTTCTGGAAAGTGCGACGGACGAAAAGGGTGTCGTGCATCCCTACGACAAGGAGACGGCGCTGTTCATCACGCCGGGGTGGCGGTTTCGCGCCGTCGATTTGATGGTGACCAACTTTCATTTGCCGAAGTCGACATTGTTCGTTTTGGTATCGGCTTTTGCTGGTTTGAACAGAATTCAGGACGCCTACCGGCATGCGGTTAAGGAGAAATACCGTTTCTATTCATACGGGGATGCCTGCCTGCTGGCGCCAGAGGATGCTGCCCGGTGACTGAATTTGACTTTGTCTTTGAGCACATCGCGCAATGTGGTCCTGCCAGGCGGGGACGTATCAACACCGCACACGGCGTAATGGAAACGCCGGCGTTTATGCCTGTGGGGACAGCGGGAACGGTGAAGGCAATGACAGCGGATGCCGTCCGAGCGACAGGCGCGCAGTGTGTGCTGGGTAATACATACCATCTAATGCTTCGCCCAGGAGCAGAGCGGATCGCAAGGCTCGGCGGGTTGCACGACTTCATGGATTGGCACGGCCCGATCTTGACTGACTCCGGCGGATTCCAGGTCATGTCGTTGGCAAAGCTGCGGAAGATGGATGAAAAGGGAGTCTCATTCCAATCGCATATTGACGGCTCGCGGCACGAATTGACACCCGAGCGTTCGATTGAAATACAACATCATCTAGGCGCGGATATCACGATGGTTTTGGATGAGTGTACACCGCATCCGGCGACCCACGACGAAGCAGCGCGTTCAATGGCGTTGTCCACGCGTTGGGCGGAACGCAGCAAGACGGCATTTGTCGAAAGGGCGGGCCATGCTTTGTTCGGCATCGTCCAAGGCAGCATCTATCCGGAATTGCGGGCGGAGTCGGCAGCAGCGCTGATCGATATTGGCTTCGATGGTTACGCGGTCGGCGGGCTTGCCGTCGGGGAGGGGCAGGAGGCGATGCTATCGGTTCTTGAGGCAACCGTGCCCTCTTTACCGTCCGGCCGGCCGCGGTATCTCATGGGAGTCGGCTTGCCGGACGATATTGTCGAGGCCGTGTGCCGAGGTATCGATATGTTCGATTGCGTTATACCGACACGTTCAGGACGAACCGGCCGCGCCTATACCGCTCGCGGGTCGCTCAATATCCGCAATGCCCGGCATGCCGATGATCCACGGCCGCTTGAAGAAGATTGTGTGTGTCCCGCCTGCCGCGGTCACAGCCGGGCGTACCTGCATCATCTGCATCGGTCCGGTGAAATGCTCGGCGGCATGCTTCTGACATGGCATAACCTGCATTACTATCAGCAGCTCATGGCCGGCTTGCGCCAGGCGATCGAGGGCGATGAGCTGAATGATTTTGCTGTACGGTTCCGTGCATTGCAGTCAGAAGGTGATATCGAACCGTTGTAAGAAGGGTGCCAGGATGACGGACACGAATTCGCTGACTCAGCTGGGCGGGCAGACTGCGCTGCCGGAATCGCCGGACGAAGCCGTTCTGGAGCGCGTACCGAATCCGCAAAAAGGGGTCCGGTACACCGTTCGATTTACGTGCCCCGAATTTACATCGATTTGCCCAGTGACCGGACAGCCCGACTTTGCCCACCTGGTGATCGACTATTTGCCGGGCGAATTCATCGTCGAAAGCAAATCATTGAAGCTCTATCTTGGTGCCTTTCGAAATCATGGTGCCTTTCATGAGGATTGCACGGTTTCGATTGCGCGCCGGCTGGAGCAGGAAATAGCACCGCAGTGGCTGAGGATCGGTGGCTATTGGTATCCGCGTGGCGGCATGCCGATCGATGTCTTTTTCCAGACGGGGCCTGCCCCCGATAACCTTTGGATTCCGGATCAAGGGGTGCCGCCCTATCGTGGCCGCGGATAACCAAGAAGTGCTGAACGCGCGGCAGGAAATTCGTGATGCCGCACTTGAGGCGGGCTTCGATGCCATCGGCTTTGCCGACCCCGAGGGCGGCTCTGAAGCTGGGCTGCGTTTGGGTGAATTCCTGTCCGAGGGGCGGCACGGTGACATGGGATGGTTGGAAACCCATGCCGACCGGCGTATGAGCCCGCGCGCGTTGTGGCCTGACGTCAAGTCGGTCGTCGTCTTAGGGATGAATTACGCTCCAGACCGGTCGCCGCTGGAAATATTGAAAGACAAGGATCGCGGTGCGATCTCGGTTTATGCGCAAAGCCGGGATTATCATGATGTCGTCAAAAAACGCCTCAAGCGCGTTGCGCGGTGGATGCATCAGCGTTTCGGTGAGGAGCTAAAAGTCTTCGTCGATACGGCGCCGGTCATGGAGAAACCGCTCGCCATGCGTGCCGGTGTCGGCTGGCAAGGCAAACACACCAATCTTGTCTCGCGCGAACACGGGTCTTGGCTTTTTCTGGGAGAAATATACACGGCTTTAGCGCTCAATTCCGACAAGGGAGAAAGCGATCATTGCGGTAACTGCTCGAGATGCTTGGAGGTTTGTCCGACAAAGGCTTTCCCCGCGCCCTATCAGCTCGATGCGAGACGGTGCATCTCCTACCTCACAATTGAGCACAAAGGGCATATTCCGCGCGAGTTTCGACAAGCAATGGGCAATCGAATTTATGGCTGCGACGACTGTCTTGCGGTTTGCCCCTGGAACAAGTTCGCGGCACCCGTGACAGAACCTGCCCTGGAAAAACGGCGCGCGCTCAAGGCGCCCAGGCTGGCAGAGTTGGCGGCACTGGATGATGCTGCGTTTCGAGCGTTGTTTGCGGGTACGGTAGTCAAACGTACGGGGCGAGATCGCTTTGTACGCAATGTGCTTATTGCTCTTGGAAACAGCGGCTCCGACGCCGCGATAGAACCGTGCCGCCGACTGCTTAATGATCTGTCACCCTTGGTCCGTGCCATGGCGGTTTGGGCGTTAAGCCAGCTTCTGTCGGAAAACGAATTCAATACCTTGAAAGAACAGCTTATGGTCAAGGAAGCGGACCCGGATGTTTGCGCGGAGTGGGCGCACACCACGCAATAGGACAGGTAGGCCCGCTTCCTTGTTCGGTTAGAAGGTTGCAGAAAGATTCACGACAGCGCGTGCGTCGCAGTTTTCACTGCCACATTCGCTCGTACTGATATCGGTATCGAAATAGTCGACACCGACGGAGAAGTTTTCGAGTTTGGAATGCAACGTGCCAAGGTCGAATGCGAGACCGACGCCCCAGGTCAAATAGTCCGGCAATGCAAACGTCGCATTGTCATCAACGGCCTGATAGCCGACATGGCCGCTAAGCGAGAAGCCGTGCGGCAGCGGCACGTCAACGGCGGCCTTGTAAAACTGCGCGTCATCGCTACCGCCGAAGAAGTCCGGCGAATAGGAAACCGACAAGGCCACGGAGGCGACACCGAAGTCGTATCCGATCGTCGGCGTGATTTCCCAGAAATCGTAGTTCAGGCTATCGCTGGCTCCGGGATACAAGTAGTAAAGAAAGTTCAGGTCGTAGGTGAAACCACTAAAGCTGCCACCATAGCCGACATAAAGGTCTAGTTCGACATGGGCTTCGTTACCGTCGCTGAAGTCGACATTCGATCCCCACAACCCGGCGTAAAGCCCGATATCGTGTTCCCAGTCCATGCCGCCTTGAAGCGCCGGCTCTTGGCCTGTCTGCGATACGCCGCGATAGATGTAATCAGAAAAGAGCCCGACATTCGCCGAGAAACTTCCGGTGTCGAATTCCTTTTTCTCTTCGGCGTTTGCGACGCCCGCAGATCCGGCAACGATGACCGTTGCGGCCGCAGCAGCCCAAGTTCTTATAAACATTTATAACTCCGTCCCACTGTTTTTATTGCCACCACTACAGCAAGAGGGATGCCAACTTTTCAGAAGGACGGAATTTTTTATAACTATCTGAAAATACGAATTTAATTCAGTGTGCACAAATATTGCGCACCCGAAATCTGGCTGAAATTTAAGCGAGATGCTCAAGAAACCGGCGTACTTCAAGCAGCAGTGTCTTACTAGATTGGCGTGTCGCCCTGAATTGTTGTGCGATGCATGGTACGTGCGTACTGCGTGTCATAGGCAGTAGCGCAATGCATCGTCGCGCGGTTGTCCCAGAACACGAGGTCGCCGACACGCCAATGGTGGGCATAAATAAAGCGTGGTTCCGTGGCATGGGCATTCAGGGTGTCCAGTAGTGCGCGGCCTTCGTCCATCGGCATGCCTTCGATGCCGAGCGTGAAGCCTTCATTGATATAGAGGGCCTTGCGGCCTGTCTCCGGGTTCGTTCGGACAATCGGATGGTTTACTTCCGGAACCTCGGCAAGTTGCTCAGCGCTGAGCTGGGGCCGCTTGCCGCCTTCGCCCATTTTTTCAAAGCGGGCGGCATATCCATGGATGGCGCGTAACCCTTCGAGCTTGCGTTTCATGTTTTCATCTAAGGCGTCATAGGCTGCGTACATATCGGCATACAAGGTGTCGCCGCCATCCGGTGGCACCTCCAAGGAGTAGAGAAGCGAGCCCATCGGTGGCTTGATCTTGTAGGAAATATCGCTGTGCCAGTAAGCACCGCCATTATCGATCGGTGTTGTGCCATTTTCGCCACGGTTGGCAAGGGCGATAATCTCCGGGTAATCCGGCAACAAATATTGTTTGACGGTATGAATTTCCAGAGCGCCAAAATTCCGGCTGAAGGCCACATGCTGATCGTTGTCGATTGTCTGGCCGCGGAAAACGAGGATGGAATGGCGATTGATCGCGCTGCGAAGTTCAGCGACGGTCGAGGAGCTGACCGGCTGAGAAAGATCGACATTCTCGACTACCGCGACAAATGCCGTCGTCGTCATGGGCTTCAGGGAAACCGACATACTGTCTCCTTCTTAACGTTGCATGCCCCATTTATGGATCGTGTTGATCTCAATATTGCGGAAGATCACATTCTCGACCAGAAGGCCGATAACGATCACTACGAACAGCGCTGCGAATACATAGGGCGTGTCGAGATTGTCGCCCTTCTCGAAAATCAGCCAACCGAGACCACCACCACCGGCGGCCGCGCCGAAGACAAGCTCGGCACCGATCAAGGTCCGCCACGCAAATGCCCACCCTACTTTGAGGCCCGTTAAGATCGATCCGAACGCGGCGGGAACCAAAATCTTGAAAATATACGGGACGCCTTTCAGGCCATAATTGCGACCGACCATGCGGAGCGTATCGCTTACCGACATAAAGCCGACATGTGTGCTGAGCGAGACAGCCCATAGCACGGAGTGAATTGTCACGAAGACGAGGCTGGGGATGCCGAGACCGAACCAGAGCATCGCCAAGGGCAACAAAGAGATCGCGGGCAAGGGCTGAAACATTGCCGTCATCGTGCTGAGAAAATCACTTCCGATCCGCGTCGAAACCGCGAGCACGAGAAACAATGCCGCCATGGCGAGCCCTGCTGCATAGCCCAGCATCAGGACGTAGACGGTAACCCAGACCTTCTTGAACATGAGGCCGCTGAGGATTGTCTTCCACAGAACCGCAACGCTTTGCGAAAAGCTGGGAAACAGCAGCTCCTCGACTTCGCTAATCCAGGTGTAAAGCTCCCATGCGATGATCAGGACAAGCAATATCGAGAGCTTGCGAACGGCGTTAATATTGGAGAAGCGTTCCCAAAGTGACAGATCTCGTTCGACATCGATGTTCTGAGCGGCACCGAGTTCACCGGCTTCGTGCTCCGGCCGGATATAAAGTTCGAGGGCGTTATCGCTCATTGTTCAGCCTCATGACCGTTGCATGCCCCATTTTCGGACTGTGCGATCCTCGATGTTTCGGAAAACGACATTCTCGATCAGGATGCCAACAATGATGACGGTGAACAGGCCGGCGAACACGTATGGCGTTTGATTTTCCATTTGGTTCTGGAAAATGATCCAGCCAAGGCCGCCCGCGTTGGAACCCTCTGCGCCGAGCATCCCCGAGGTATCCATGACTTGGCCGCCAAAGACGAGTTCGGCGGCAATCAACGTGCGCCACGCATAGGCCCATCCGATACGCAACCCCGTAAGGATCGCCGGAAACGATGCGGGGATGAGGATTTTGTAGATATAGGGTAGGCCAGTTAAACTATAATTCCGTCCCACCATGCGTAAGGTTTCACCGACGCTCTGGAAACCGGCATGGGTGTTCAGCGCCACAGGCCAGATGATCGAATGCAGGAGCGTAAAAATAATAGCGCTGTTGCCAAGACCAAACCAGATCATTGCCAAGGGAAGAAGTGCGATTGCCGGTAGTGGATTCAGCATCGCCGTCAGTGTTGTCAGTAAATCCTGTCCGAACCGCGTCCAGACGCCGAGAACGACCAGAACCGCTGCGATACCAATCCCTATCACATAGCCGGTGAAGAGCAGGCTGAGCGAGTTCCAGACATTGATCAGCAAACCGTCATTGACGACGGCGTTCACTAACGCGGTGCCCGTCGCGCTGAAGGTTGGAAACATCAACTCGTTAATGTTTCCAATTCGCGTGTAAAGTTCCCAGGCAACGATCACTAGAACCAGAACCGAGAGTTTTCGCACCGGGTCCATGTTGGACGCACGTTCCCAAAGCGAAAGCCGGCGCTCGATGTCGCCGACGACGGCTTTTTCCACGTCCGGGTTTTCAAACTCAGGCCGGACATGAAGCGCCAGCGCAGTCTCGCTAGGCATGCGGAACCACCTCCTGCTCCAGCACCTCGTCGGCAAATATCATGCTATGGATCTTGTTCTGCAATTCAGCGAAGCCTTCCTCGCCAACGGTTGCGTGCGATTGGTCGTGCGCGTTGAGTTCCGCTTTAACCTGCCCGGGATGAGGTGACATGATCAGGATTCGGCTGCCGACAATCACGGCTTCTTCAATGGAATGCGTCACGAAGAGGACGGTAAAGCGGGTTTCATCCCACAATTCGAGAAGTTCTTCCTGCATCTGACGCCGCGTTAGCGCGTCCAGTGCTGCAAACGGCTCGTCCATCAAAAGGATATCCGGTTCCATGGCCATGCCACGGGCGATCGCCACCCGCTGTTTCATGCCGCCGGACAACATGTGCGGATAGGTGTTCTCGAAGCGGTCGAGCTTGACCTTCTGGATATACTCCATCGCGATGTCGTTGGCTTCGCTAGACGAGGACGTCTTGCCGCCATTGAGCAATGCGAATGTAATGTTTTCTTTGACCGTCTTCCACGGCAGCAGTTGATCGAATTCCTGAAAGACCATGACGCGGTCGGGCCCAGGGTCTCTGATCACGTTGCCCTTCAGTTTCATCGTCCCTTCGACGGGATGCAGGTAGCCTGCAACCGATTTCAGCAAGGTCGACTTGCCGCAGCCCGAAGGGCCGAGGATGACAAAGCGATCCGCTTGAAACACCTGGAAGCCAACACGGTAGGTCGCCGTGATCAAATGTTCCTTCGTTTTGTATTGGATCGTGACCCCTTCGACGTCGAGGATCGGATCTGCAGGGTGTGAGGCGGCGGACTGTCCGTCCGCCGCCCCGACCGCCGTCACATCGGAAGCCATTCTTGGATTAGCTTCCGTCTTTGCTGTGGTTGTTGTCGAAGTAGTATTCTTTCCAGCTTTTCGGCTGCGGAATATCGCCGATTTTGGCCAGGAAGTTGCCATATTTCATCGTATGGCGTGGCGTGCCTTGGAACTCGATTTCCTTCGGATCTTTCAGCAGAGCCACGACTGTTTTCGGATCCATCTTCGACTTGGTGTATTTGATGAAG
>JAJFJB010000437.1 GCA_021774435.1 Alphaproteobacteria bacterium | reverse complement strand
GCGCGTATGCCCGCCGTTGAGGAGGAGATGACGATGCTGCCACCGCCGCGCTCGCTCATCGCCGGCAAGACTTATTTCAGACAAAGGAAGACCCCCCGAACATTCACGGCCCGGACCTTGTCGAACATTTCTTCGGGCATGGCGGCAATCGTGTCGTGTTGGCCCTCAATGCCTGCGTTCAGCAGACTTATATCGACGCCGCGAAAGCGTTCCGCCGTCGCCGCGACATAGGCTTGCGTATCCGCGGTGTTCGAGACGTCTGCGATCATGTAAGCCGCCTGGTCTTCGCCAATCCCGGAAACGGTCTTTTGCAATGTATCCTCGTCGAGATCGACCAACATGACCTTCGCGCCGTCCGCCGCGAAGACTCGCGCCGCCGCGCTTCCGATACCGCCAGCGCCGCCCGTGATGATCGCTACCTTGCCGTCCAATTTGCCCATTACCGTCCTCGATTTGCTATTTGGTTGCGGTCAGCCTAGCGGATTGCGGTGGTTTAACGCGAATATTTTTAACATGTCGGATATTCGTTCATTGTCCGACTCATGCTGCTGCGTTCCTGTGTTGCCAGAAGTTCTTTGCCTCTTGTTCGAGCGATGTATCGGTAAAGAACTCTCTGTTGTTTTGACTTAGAAAGCGCATCGCGTTCCCGAAAACGAAATCGTGAAAATTGTCTTCATCGATAAGGTTGTCATCTACCAACTCATAGGCTTCTGGCAGGACGCCGGCCATATCGCGCACGTCGAAATGCCCGACATCCGATCCGAAAAGTGTGTTCAATTGAACGCCGTGCGGCAGGTAGTCGCGTTTGAAGGCCCAGGCATTCATCGGGTCATCGGCTTCGCAGCCGAAATAGAATCCATCGACAAATTGCCGGACCAAATTTTCTTCCGTCGCGAAGCCGCATACCGCGAACTCGTCGAGACCTTCAGCCGGTGCCGATGCACGGCGGACTGAGGATTTTCGTTGGGCTCGTGTTTCCATGATTTTGATGAAATCGTCGCGCGCGTATCGACGCGCGTATTCCAATAAGCTGTCATCGTCTAGATTGTCCGGATTGAGGTCGTCGAGGGCATCGATTCGGCGTTTTTCGAAATGGCCCAACAAATCGGCGAACAGTTGGCACGCCCAACCTGCGCCCCCTTCCAGAAAACCGAATTTCAACGTTGAGAACCGGTGCGTGACACCCCCAAGAATTAAAGCCTTGCAGACAGCTTCTGAAGCCGCTGCGAAGTGCCCAATATGATTATAGACGAAGCTGGAGGGTGCGTTACGGAACCCGAAGGCGCGCCCCCGACCGCTGGAGTGGAAGGTCGGCGAGAACCCAAGGTCGAGGCAGCATTGCCAAACCGGGTCGTAATCATACGGGCTGTCGAGACCGAGGACGTCAAGCCAGGGAAATTCATCAGCGAGTTCGGGAGCCCGCGCCGCTAACGCCGGTATCGGGCGCTTGATCAGGCTACCCATCATGACCGCTTTCAGGCCAAGCTCCTTCACATGTTCCAACTCCGCAACCGCCTCTTCCGGAGTGTGCATCGGGATAACCGCCGCCGGGGTCATTTGGTAGGTGTGATCACTGAAGAACTCTGCCGCGTAAGTATTGAATGCGAAACAGGCGGCACAGCGCGCTTTCTCATCCGGTATTTGCGGTAATCCCAAGCCGGACGTTGGGTAGAGAATCGAAAAATCGATACCAAACTCATCAAGCCGTTCGCGCATGAGGTTTGGCATCATGGCCGTGGCCCTGTCGCGGGTGTTTTTGGTGGGAAGTGACCACCAGGCCTCTTGTCCGTGACGCTCTTCCCGGCGCGCTTCGAGCCCCATCGCCACGGTGCCGGCGATTTGGTTGCCGAAATACATGAACCCTTCGACCGCCGCTTCCCCACCGATACGCTTCATTTCCCGTGCGAGATGAGGGCCATATTCAATCCAGTGCCCATCGGAATCAATAACGGGATGCTTCAAAGTTGCCTTGAGATTCTTTGCGTTTTCCGATCCGTTAATCATGTGGCGGGAACCTCAACTCATAATGCTGCCAAAACAATCCTGTATGTATTTTGGCAACTCCGGGCGGCTGGAGCTAGCCTTGCCGAATCTGCATGGTGGATTGAGTGAGGGCCTTGCGAATACTAAGGTTCGACTGCGTTCGACCAACGCGAATTCTTTTTTATAAGGACAGGCAATGGACCTCCGGCCTTCCGCACGGCAACAAGAATTAATGGATAGGGCGCGAGAACTCGCCATGGCCCGCTTTGCTAACCGCGCGGCGGAAACGGATAAGCACGCGACATTTCCGTTCGAGGACTTCGATGATTTGCGGGACGCCGGTTTCCTCGGATTGTGCGTGCCGGAAGCGTTTGGCGGGCTCGGTGCCGACTTTGAAACCTACTGTCTTGTCTCGTCGGAAATCGCAAAGGGGAATGGCTCGACGGCGCTTTGCTTCAACATGCACTGCCTGACCATGCTGATGATGGGCGAACTCTCCGAACCGATTGAAATGTCGGCGGAACAGCGGATGCGGCACGAGGCTCTAAGCACGCAGAAGTTCGTCGAAGTCGTCGAAAAGGGCGTATTTTACGGTCAGCCGCACAGCGAGCCAGTCGAAGAGGGAGAGACCGACTCGTCGTTGCCGCAAGGGGGGCGGCGGTTTGGCACGACGGCGGAGAAGGTCGAAGGCGGCTATGTCATCAATGGCCGAAAGTTCTTTGTCTCCTTGTCGGACGCCGCCGACTATTTTTCGACGCCCTGCATCCTCAATAATTTGGAAGCACCATGGATCGACCGGACATTGTACCTCCAGGTTCCTCGGAATGGGGCGGGTGTTTCTTTCAGTGGGGACTGGGATCCCATTGGAATGCGCGGGACGGTGAGCCGAAACATGGTTCTGGAAGACGTGTTCGTTTCCGATGACGCGGAAATTTTACCCGCGGGCGGATTTGGCCGGTTCTTTCAAGTCCACGCGCATGGGCCTCTGACCTTCACCGCTACGTTTCTCGGTATCATGCAGCAGGCCTATGACCTCGCCGTTAAGTTCTTGGCGGGGACCGAACCCGGGATGCCCGGGAAAGGCGAAATTAGCCCCATATTGGGTCAGGCTCTAGCGGAAATCCAATATACGGTAGAAGCCACGCAAGCGCTTTATAGGCGGTCAATTTCGGAGGCAAAATTGCCGCCGACGACGGAAATTCGTCAACGCGCTCGCGCCGCGCATGTCACGGTTCAGCGCAATGCCGTCGCCGTGACGCAAGAAGCCATGCGAATTTGCGGCGGACGTGGTTTGTTGAAGCAGTATCCGTTCGAACGCTATGCCCGCGACGCCCATGCAGCATCCGTGATGCGGCCCTGGACGCAGGAAGCCGTGATCGCGGATTCCTGGCGCAGTATATTGGCGGCAGCGAAGCGGGCGAAGGCAGCGGAAGCGTGAAGGGTGAAGGCATGACCGGCAGGTTGGATCGCAAAGTTGCAGTCATAACCGGTGCCGCCGGGGATATCGGGCTGGCGGTAACGCGCAAGTTTCTCTCCGAGGGTGCGCGGGTTCTGATGGTCGACGTCAATGCGGCGAACGCGCAGGCAGCGTTGCAGGCCACCGAGGCTGGTACGGACCGCTGCATGACGGAAGTTTGCGACATTTCCGACCGTGATCAAGCGCATGCGGCTATCTCTGCGGCGACGGCACGATTTGGATCTGTCGATGTTCTGGTCAATGGTGCGGCGGCCCTGACGCCTGGCGCGACGATCGCCGACCTGGAACCGGCGGACTGGCAGCAAGCCGTCGATGTCAATCTCTCCGGGGCGCTTTGGATGAGCCAGGGGGCGATCAGGCAAATGCGTCCGCAAGGTGGCGGTGTCATAATTCATATTGCGTCGCAGCTAGGTCAGGTCGGGGCTCCGAACCGGGCTGCTTATGGTGCGACGAAAGCGGCGCTGATACAATTGGCCCGCGCCATGGCCATCGATCATGCGGCGGAAGGTATCCGGGTCGTCAGCCTCTCCGCCGGGGCTGTTCTGACCAGTCGTTTGGAAAAACGTTATGGCAGCAAGCAAAAGGTGATCGACGAGTTGGGCCACAAATATCCGATAGGCCGGCTCGGAACGCCGGAGGATGTTGCGAATACGGCGGCGTTTATTGCCAGTGATGACGCCGCCTTCATGACCGGTACGGATGTCCTCATCGACGGCGGTTATACGGCGTATTAGTCGCTGGAGAACGTTGTGTTCTCGAGATTGCGCTTTACTGCTTTCGCATACGACCGAGAAAATAGGCCGGGATCATGGCGCAGATGAAGAAGGACACCAGAAGCAGGAAGCCGTCCTGAAACCCAAAGGTACTGGCTTGGGCTTGGATTACCTGACCCAGGTAATGGAGCGCACCCGGACCGTGCAGATCTTCTGGTAATCCTGCTTCGGTAAAGATCTGCCCAATTCCCTTCAACATCTCCTGCGTCGTCGTGTTAGAGGCGCTTTGCGTCGCCGTCAGCGCTTCGCTGTGAAATTGTGTTCTGTTCTGGACGAAGGCGACCCATGCGGTCAGTCCCATCGATCCCCCAAATTGACGGCAGAAATTGATCATGCCGCCACCGGCGCTGATTTTATCCTGGGGCAGCGATTGCAGTGCCGTATTCATGATGAATGGATTCGTGAAGCTCATCCCGAACCGGCTAATGATGAAATAAGTCATGATCAGCACGAAGGGTGTGTTCACGTCGGCGCCGTACATGGGGACCGTCCCGATCGCAAACAGCATCAGCCCGATCATGATGCCGATATGGGGCGGAATATTGTCGGCAAGTTTGCCGGTTAACGGTAATGCGATGACTACCAGGATAGCGGAGGGAAACATCACGAGCGCCGCGTCGAGCGGCGTCATGCCCTGGACGAGTTGACCGAAGACCGGCACGCCGTAACCGGTGCCGAAATTGCCGATGCCGAACACGAAGGCGATCAATGCCGTGATGGCAAATTGTTTGTGATTGAAGAGGGACAGGTCGATGAGTGTCGGTCGGTCCTGCAATTGCGTGAGGATCAGAATGAAACCCGACACGAACCCGATGCCGAAGAGGCCCAGAATATAGGTCGAGGTCCACCCTTCGCGATTGCCTTCCGTCAGCCCCGTGATGAAGCAATAGACCACAACGAGGAGGAGCAGGTATCCGACCCAATCGAAACGGCCGGCATCCCGCGTGCGGACCGAGGGCACGAACACGACTGCCATCACCGATGCGACCAAGATCACTGGCAAAGGGGCCCAGAAAATATAGCGCCAGTGGAACAGATCAATCGCGACACCGCCGATGATCGGTCCGACGGCGACGGCCATGAAGACGCCCATCGAATAGATTGCCATGGCATAGCCGCGCCGTTCGGCGGGGAAGACTTGGAAGGCAATGACCATGACCAACGGCTGGATGACACCCGCCGCGACGCCTTGCAGGACACGGCCGACGACGATCATGTCGAAGTCCTGGCTCAGCCCGCCGATCACACTCCCAACGGTAAAGACCAGGGACATCAGCAGGAACCCGACGCGTTGCCCGAAGGCGGAAACCAGCCACGCGCTGAGCAACTGGCTTGTTACCATGGCAATATTGAAGGCGGAGGTCATGAGCTGCGCTTGGTCGAGACCCACGCCGAAAGCGCCCATGACGTCAGGGACGGCCACATTCACGATGGTGCCGGACACGACCATGGTGAATGACGCCGCCATGCCGGCGACCATTACCAGGACCCGATAGGTGTCGCCATAGCGTTCGAACAGGTCTTCGATCGATTCTGACGCTTGGAAGATGGGAATGTTCCGGCTGGTTTTAGGGAGACTGCAAGCTTATCCGCGCGTGCACCGAGGGAACAAGATGGTAAGGGATATTCCGATAGAGTGCTAACGAACGGCGTGATAATGGCAGGGCAGCCGGCCATCGAAATTCATCAGGATGTCCAGCAAGCCACAGCCTTGCCAATTCGCCAATTCCGCCAAGGTAATCTGGTCTCCACCATCGCGCCCCAAGACCGTGATGTCGTCGCCTATGGCCACGTCTTCAAGATCGAGCAGGTCGAATGTCAGATGTTCCAGTGATACGCCGATGATCGGCAATCGCTGGCCTTTGATGAGGACTGCCGCGGGTGCGCCGTCCTGTGGTTTGCGGTAGCCATCATAAAGCCCGAGGGGTACGACGCCGGTTCGCCGGCTCTGGCGTTTCAAGTGATAACCACCGTCTTTTAGGCCGTTGCCGCCGGGAAATTCGCCAATATGGATCAGTTTCGCCTTGATGGCGGTCAGCATCGGCTTGAAGGGCGTTATATCTGCGAGACCGGTCTCGACGGATGGCAAGCCATAGAGAATATGACCAGGGCAGACGGCGTTGCACCCGTCCATATAGCCGACCATCAGGTTCGAGCTCGCGACAGCCTGCGTGACAGGGATGTCCAATCCGCCGCTGCGGAGATTGCCGATCAAAGCGTTGAATCGTTCGATTCCCTGTTTGGACCAGGCCTGTCCGGGCGCATCCTTGAAGGATAAATGGGTGTAGACGCCCTCGACAGTCACATTCGGCAGCTTGGCCACAGCCTGAATGAAGGATTCGGCCTCTTGGAGCTCGATGCCAAGCCGGCCCATGCCGGCATCGACCTTGACGTAAATCGCGGTCGGCTTGCTGGCCGCTTCCGAGACGGCGTTAGCGGTTTCCATATTGTAGACCGTAGGAATAAGGTCGTAATGCAGATAGTCGGCGATCCCTGCTGGCAGATTGCCACCAAACATGAGTATCGGCGTTGTAATACCGGCCTCTCGCACGGCAACGGCATCGTGGAATGACCCTGTTGAGATTGCGAATACGTTTTGTGCCGCCAGTGCTTTTGCAGCCGCGACGATACCGTGACCGTAGGCGTTCGCTTTCAATGAGGCGATGATCTTTACATCCGGCCCCGCGCGGCGCTGCAATTCCGCATAGTTCGTTGCCAAAGCATCTAGATCGAACTCCATCCAGGTCGGGTGTGTTGCGGTCGCGGTATCGTTTCCTGTGCTAGACATTTTAATCCTGCGCCAATGGCGGCACGCGCGCGTGCCAGTTCGTTTCCGTCTGATAGGCATGCCCCACGCCGCAGAGCAGTGCTTCGGCGAAGGGGCGGCCGATCAGTTGGAAGGCGACCGGCAGATCGGTGTCGGTAAAACCGCAAGGCACGCTGAGTGCCGGGAGGCCAAGATAGCTGATCGGTCTCGTGTTGCGCGATACGGCGATCACCAGTTCGGTCATACCCTTGCCATCGGAAACGTCGACATCGGCGAGGCGGGGAGCTGTAACCGGCATCGTCGGGGTGAGCAGGACATCGCAGTCTGCGAAGGCCGTTGCACAATATTCGCGCAGATATTTTTCTCGCAAAGTCATCGCTTCGAGATAGCGGGTCGCCGGCTGGTAGAGCCCGAACTCGATGCGGCGGCGGACCATGGGGCCGTAATCGCCGGGTCGGTCGCGCAGCCATTTACGGTGGATCGTCGCGGCTTCGGCGGACAAGGCGGCGGCCCAGATGAGATTGATATGATCGTGGTCAGGCACGTCGACGGGCAATAATTTCGCGCCGGCGGACCTGAAGACGTTTTGCGCCGCTTCGAGAGCGGCAGCAACGCCGGAATCGAGATCGTCATAGAAATAGCTTGTCGGTATGCCGACGCGCAGATCCTTCAGGGAATTGCCGCATGCGGCTTCGCACGGTTCGACGGGACGCTGGCTCGACGTGGGGTCCCTGGGGTCGTGGCCGGCGATCACATCCATGATCCGGGCCGCGTCACGCACGGTTCGAGTCAAGGGACCGCCAGTGTCGAAGGAAAAGGAGAGGGGCATCAGGCCGTAACGGCTGACCCGGTTTTGGGTCGGCTTGAAGCCCACAACGCCGGACATGGCCGAGGGGATGCGGATCGAACCGCCGGTGTCCGATCCCAAAGCCCCATAGACGATACGCGCCGCCACCGTGGCACCGGAGCCGCTCGAAGATCCACCTGGCGCATGCTCCGGGTTCCAGGGATTGCGGCAATCGCCGTAATGAACGTTGTTGCCGATCGGGCCTACGGCAAATTCGGACATGTTGAGACCACCGAGATAGGTGGCGCCGGCATCGGCCAACCGGGACAGGGCGGTCGATGTCCGGTCGGCGACGAAGTCTGCGCGAATTTTTGAGCCGCAGGTCGTCACCTTGCCTTCACGGTAATACATATCCTTGTGGGCGAGCGGCACACCCGCCAGCGGACCGATTGGGTCACCCTCTGCGATGCGCTGATCGATAGCTTTCGCTTCCGCCAGGGCGTCTTCCGCCGTGAGCTGGATGAACGCGTTCAGGACGGGTTGCAGCTTTTCGGCCCGGCCAATCGCGGATTGGGTTACTTCGACGGCGGAGACGTCCTTATTTTGGACACGGTCCGCCAGGGAGCAGAGGTCGAGTGTGTGGAGTTCGTCGCTCATACGTCGTCACGCGGCGCGGCGAGTTCGTCGAGCGCCATATCGAAGTCCGATGGCTCGCCATCGAAGGGAATGTCTTCCGCCACGGCTTCACCGGCATCGTCCATGGGCACCAACAATCCTGCCAACGTGTCTTCATCCCCGGCAGGTAATGTGAAGCGATGCCAGATCTGCGCCAGTTTTGCGACGAATTCGCCGTTTATGTCACTCATGGGCAATTTCCCCTCCCGTTGGATCAAACGAGTTTGTGCATATCTTCCAGGCGTGTCGAGCCGGTTTCTTCGACGATCTTGGCGCGTAGCCGTTGCATGCCCGAGAGCCAGCGCGCGTAGTCGGCACCTTTGTGCTGCCGGTACTTCTCAACTTCTGGGTGCGGCAAGATCAGGAAGCGCTCTTCTGCGATTCCGTTCAGCACGCTGTCGGCAACCTGTTTGGGACCAATGACGCCGGGCAGCGTGCTATAATCGTCATCCTCGCCGTAACCGAGCATCGGTGTCGCAACGAACTGCGGGCAAATGACCGAGACTTTGATGCCATCGCTCGCGTGGGTTATCGCCAGCGATTCCGCGAACCCAACGGCCGCGTGCTTGGTCGTGGAATAGGCCGCGTCGCCGATCTGGCTGAGCAAACCGGCGGCGGATGCCATCTGAACGAAATAACCGCTGCCGCGTTCGATCATCCCCGGCAACGTTGCCCGCGCCGCATAGACATGGGACATCACATGAATGTCCCAACTGCTTTTCCATTGTTCATTCGTCGCGGATGTCGCGAGATCGGGCTCTCCATAAAAGACACCGGCATTGGAGCAGAACAGGTCTATGGGGCCGAAATGACTTTCGGTGGCGGTCACGAGAGCCCGTATATCGTCCTCCTTGGAAACATCGCAGGCGATAGCCAGGCCGCCGAGTTCGCCCGCCGTTTCTTGTGCCGTTTTCTGCAGAATGTCGGCAACCACGACCTTGGCGCCCTCTTGTGCGAAACGAACCGACAGCGCCTTGCCAATGCCGCGCGCACCGCCAGTGACGACGACGGTCTTTTCCTTGACGTTCAAAACACAAATCCCCTTGGTCTGTCTGGGCTTAGTACGGCACGTCGCCCGCGATTGTCGTGCGATGCATATGGCGAATATAGCTCGGATCGTCGAGGCGCGTGTGATCGGCGATATGCAGCACGCAACGATTGTCCCAGAACGCGAGATCGCCCGGTTGCCATTCATGCCAATAGTGAAATTGCGGCTGGTCGCAATGCGCATAGATTTCCGTGAGCAATGCCTCCGTCTCCGTCTCGCTCATGTCCTCTATGCCGGTCGTCAATTGCGGGTTCACGAATATCGATTTCCAGCCCGTTTCGGGATGTGTTCGGATAATCGGATGCAACGCGTCGATGTCGGATCGCGTGGAATGAAACGCTGCGCGCTTTCCTTCCACGGCGGTCTTGAGGTGTGCGGGCAGGGCTTCGTACGCCTTGTACATATTGGCGAAACCGGTATTGCCGCGGCGGTCCGGAAGTTCGAGCGCATAGAGCATTGAGCCCAGGGCTGGTCGTTCCCGGTAGGCGAGGTCGGAATGCCACATGGGTCCCGCATTGCGAATGCCGACGTCCTTGCCGTCCTTTGTCTTGGTGGATATCACCAGAATATCGGGATAGCCTTCGAGATGTGCATTCCCCTGCGAGGGATGCGCGTCAAGCGGCCCGAACCGTTTAGAAAATTCGATCTGTTGTTGCGGGGTCAGGTTCTGACCGCGAAAGACCAAAACAAGATTCTCTAAATGCGCCTGATGAATCGTTGCAAAGATCTTGTCGTCGAAAGGATGAGAGACGTCGAGACCGATGACTTCTGCACCAAGTGCGTCGGAGAGCGAACGAATTTCTAAAGGCATGAAGTGTCTCAGCAAGTCTCAACTTGTATAATCGTACTGTACGCTAAACTCTGACAGGGGTGAGGAAAAGATATTGTCGGGAATTGCACTATGGAGCGGGCTTTCATCGACGCTGCGCCGGAGAACCAGCCGGAACGGCAAGATGATACTCGATTTTGAGCGAGGGAGATGTGAATGCCGCGTGTAGCCTGCATCGGTGAGTGCATGCTTGAGTTGAGCGGCGCCGACAAGAGCGCGATGACGCTGTCTTATGGTGGCGACACGCTCAACACAGCGGTCTATCTGGCGCGGCTGGATGTCGAAGTGGATTATGTAACAGCGCTCGGCGACGATCCATACAGCGACTGGATGATCGAGCAATGGCGGAATGAAGGTGTGGGTACCGACCTTGTCGTGCGGGCGAAGGGCAGGGTTCCGGGATTCTATGCCATCCAGACCGATGACAGTGGCGAGCGCCAGTTTTTCTATTGGCGCGAACAGGCACCGGCTCGAGATCTGCTCGATTTCGAGGAATTCAACGGCCTTGCGGACGGATTGCTGAGCTTTGATTGGATTTATCTGAGCGGCATTACTCTATCGATTTACAGTGTTGATCAGCGCGAACGCTTGCTCGGTCTGCTGGACACCGTGCGATCGCGGGGCGGCAAGGTAATGTTCGATACCAATTACCGCCCGCGCGGTTGGCCGAGTGCAGCCGGCGCTCGCGAGACAATGACCAAATTTTTAACCCGGACAGATTTAGCATTGCCGACCCTGGATGACGACCGGCAGATATTTGGGGATCGCGATGCGGAAGGATGCGCCGCCCGTCTGCATGCGGCGGGAGTGAGCGAAGTGGTCGTTAAAATGGACGCGGAAGGGTGCCTTGTTTCCGAAGCGGGTGCGGCGACGTGGGTTGCCGCTATCGAGCGGCCAAATCCACGCGATACGACGGGGGCAGGTGATTCCTTTAATGCGGGATACCTTGCTGCCCGACTAGAGGGGCTGGATGGTGCGACAGCGGCGGGGCGTGCGCACTCCTTGGCCGGGAACGTTATCATGCATCCGGGTGCGATAATGCCGCGCGAGGCGATGCCGGGAGGAAACCAATGAGAGACTCCTTTGCCGAGGCAAAAGTGATCCCGGTTTTGATTTTCGACAATGTCGCGGATGCTGTTCCGACCGCTAGCGCCCTAATCGAAGGCGGTCTCTCGATTCTGGAAGTGACCTTGCGAACGGACGAAGCCTGGCTCGCTCTGGAGGCCATCGTGGCCGCGCATCCGCGGGCAATGGTCGGGGTCGGAACGGTGCTTGATCCAGAACAGATGGCGCGCGGGAAAGCGAGCGGCGCATCGTTCGCTGTCAGCCCCGGTTTCGATCCGCTATTGGCTGCTGTTGCCAGGGAACAGGAACTGTTTTATCTGCCGGGCGTGTCGACGGCGTCCGAAGTCATGGCGGCGCGGCGCGGGGGAATTCATTTTCAAAAATTCTTTCCGGCGGAAGCGGCCGGCGGCACGACAATGCTGAAGAGCTTTGCGTCTCCGTTCCGGGATATTACATTTTGCCCAACGGGCGGTGTTGGTCCCGGAAATGTCGGAAGTTATCTGGCGCTCGACAATGTCGTTTGTGTGGGCGGTAGTTGGGTTGCAACGGCGACTGATATGGCGGGACGGGACTGGGGCGGTATCTCATCCAAGGCGCGTGAGGCAGCGAGCGCAGGCAGTTGACGAGCACCTATTCAAAATCCTCCAATACAAACAGTTGTCGTCAAATAAGTTAGAGATTTGCGAATGAGTGTTACGGCTGAACGGTTGGCGGATAGTTTTGTTGCGATTGTCCGCGGTATCGACGTCCAAAAAATGAGCGAGCAAGATTGGACGGCGCTGCATCGCGTTTATCTTGAGAACAAGGTTCTCATCATTCCCGACCAGGATCTGTCTGCTGCTGGGTTCTCGGGGCTTGGCAGCCGCTTCGGAAATGTTGTTCGGCATCCGGTTGGAAAGTTCGCTCATCCGGACTATCCCGATGTGATGATGCTGTCCAACGATACGCGGTTCGGAAAACCCGTTGGTGTCAAAGATGCGGGGTCATTTTGGCATTCCGACCGTTCCTATATGCACAAGACGTCGAACGAGACGATGCTGTATTCCGTTCAAATACCGGACGAGGGGGGCGATACTTATTTCGCCGATTTAGAAGCGGCCTATGAGGCTTTTTCCGAGGACATGAAGGCGCGGATCGACGGGCTTCGCTACATCTCACACTACCGTTGGACCAAGGACCGAAACGATCCCGAATCCCGCTGGTCTTTTATGACGGAGGAAGAGCGGGACAACACGCCGCCAATTGAACGTCCCGTGGTTCGCACGCATCCCGAAACAGGGCGGAAGTCACTCTTCGTTTTCCCGGGAATAACAACTGGTGTTAAGGGGATCGTTGATATGGAAACGGTGGAAAGTGAGGCCCTGCTTGCGGAACTGTTTGAACATATGACGCAGGAGCGCTTCCAATACCGCTTCAAGTGGGGTGGTCCGGGGACTGTTCTCATTTGGGATAATCGTTGCGTGATGCACAAGGCGACGACAAAACAGCTCCCACCGAACAAGATACGTACGCTGTATCGTATCAGCACGCTGGGTGGGGTGCCCTAAACATGCATGCTCGGTTCGGCATCCTTGAAATTCCGCGAAGCATTGAATCCGCCGTCGGTTACGCACGCCAAGCCGAAGCGGCAGGCTTTGACCTTGTCGGAGTTGCAGACTCGCAATCCCTGTTTCGGGAGCCCTTTATCACGCTCGGCATGATCGGCGCGGCGACGGAAAAGGCGATGATCGGGACATCCGTGACCAACCCGATTACACGCCATCCCGCTGTGATGGCCAGTGCCATTGCAACCGTGCAGGAAATTTCCGGCGGCCGCGCCATGCTGGGCATCGGCACGGGTGACAGCGCGATTTACAACATCAACGAACGGCCGCGCGGTTTGGCAGGGCTGCGGGATTATGTTCTGGCGTTGCGGCAGTTGCTGGCTGGTGAAAATGCCGTGTTTGGCGGGCGCGACGTGCACACGCGATGGGTGGGTGGCCTCGACCAGCCGCCGGTGCCTATCTACCTGTCCGCCGAAGGGCCGAAGACGCTCGAACTGGCGGGAGAGATCGCCGATGGCGTGTTCTGCGGTATGGGTCTGTCACCGGACGTGGCAGCCCTTTCGTTGGACCATGTGCGAATTGGCGCCGAGCGCGCGGGACGCACTCTGGACGACATCGATATTTGGGCGCTCGCCCGCGTCAATGTTGGTTCGGACCTCGCCGCGCTAACGGATGAAGTACGCATGGAATTGGCATCGACGGCGCATCACGCCTTCCGCTTCACCCTCGAAGGCAAACTGGTGCCGCCGGACATGACCGACGCGATCCGGCGCGTGCAATCGGGCTACAAGCCGGCTCACCATGAAGACCTTGGTGTTTCGCCGAATGCCAAATTGATGAGCGATCCGCCGCTTCTTGCCTACATGGCGGCGCGATTTGCCGTGTTGGGCACGCCCGATGACTGCGCGGAACAGATAATGCAAATACGTAATGCGGGTTTTCACCAGATCCTCTTTACGGGCTTCGTCGAAGCCCGCGAGGCGCTAATCGATACGCTGGGGCGGGACGTATTCCCGCGTTGCCGGAATTAGAGGCGACGTGCCTCCTATTGGGTTAATCCGCTTTTAGGAAAGGTGACAGAGAATAGCGCGCCACCGGAGAGGACGCTCTCTGCGGAAATATTGCCGCCATGAGCGTCGACAATGCGTTTGACGATCGCCAATCCTAGCCCAACACATTTTTCATCGCCTGTCGGAATTGCTTTGCCGACGACGAAAGGATGAAACAATTCGTTCATAAGTTCGTCCGGGATGCCAGGGCCTCGGTCTCGGACGCTTAAGACGATAGTGGTTTCGTTGTCGGCGAGGTTTAGATCGATGGTGCTGCCATGGGGCGATAACTTTATGGCGTTGCCGACCAGGTTATCCAAGACTTGTTCGATGCGAAGCTCATCGACAAAAATTTCCGACCCTTGATCTATTCGTGTTTCTATTTGAATTTCTTTTAGGCTCGCAAGAGATTGCAGAAAATCCATCCTGCCTTCGAGAAATTGTGAGATCGGGACAGGCTTGATATCCAGTTTCAACACACCTTCTTCGATGCTCGCCTCGTTTAAATAGGAATCAATCAAGGTAACCATCCGGTTCACCGCGGTCCCAATGCGTTCGCCCATCGCCAGCGTGTCCAAATTGGGTATCTTGTCCGATGCGAGAAGTTGCGCATAAGCGCTCACGACACCCAGCGGTTTTTTCAGATCATGCGCCACTGTGCCCATAAATATGGATTTTTGCTCGTTCAATCGCTCCAGCTCGATGGTGATGGCTTCCAACTGTTTACATTTCTTTTCGCGCTGATGTTCCATCATCAAACGATTCTATTCGGCTTCGGCACGCCCGGCGAAAATTTTTGCGATATTCAGCCAGTTTTGATCGTCGGTGATGCGTTTTGAGCTGTAGATCGCTATATGGCCGATGATTTCGCGATCCGCATCATGCAGCGGCAAGCCGATAAAGCTTTGATAATTGCTGTCGCGCTTTTTTTCGAATCGCGTATTGACCTCGCAAGGTATCAGCGTCGGTTTACCGTTATAGGGAAGTTGGCAAGGATTGCCGGAGAGATCGTAGTCCCAACTCTCCCGGTGTTCGCCATCCTTCCAGGCGGCCAGAACTCGAACCTGACTGCCGTTTCGGTCGAGACGCCTGGCGATGATTGAGGTGTCCGCTACAAATAATATCCCCAAATTCCGAAAAATATCGTCGAGGTAGGCTGCACCGACGAAAGGCGAAGCGGCGGTTAAGAGAGAATTAACCACAAGGCCGGCGTCATCGGGCGCGCTGAGGAGCAAAAGATCTTGTGCGGTCAGCGGTCTCGCGGCGTTTTGCATTCGTACCGTCCGAAGATTGTGTGCCCCAGGTCGAATTCGACGCCCGTTAAATGCGCAGAAACGCGAAACCTGTGCCGATGGTTTGTCAAAATGGAAGTCGGTTGGAAATGACCGCCTACGACGGCCATTAAAGTTTTATTTAGTTAACGGTTTATGACCAAGCGCTGATTCAACGGTTTGGACTCAAACGAACCGTCAATTTTGCTCTAGGGGAAGCGGGTCGGATCATTAGAAAGCTACCATGCAATAAGCGTGATCCTTGATTTACCGGGTGACGGCACCCGCGGACCTGATTAGAAACGGAGCCGATCTCGCACCTTAAAATGTCAGGACAGCCATGAAGCTCTACTACACGCCGAATTCGCCCTATGCCCGAATGTGCCGGATCACGGCTGAACTGGCGGGAGTGAACAATGATCTTGAATTGGAATGGGTTACGCTTCGTTCGCCCGACAATCCGGTGATTGCGTTGTCGCCGCTTGGCCGGGTTCCGTTGCTGGTGGATGGCGACGTCATGTTGACGGAAGCGCGTCATATCTGTGCCTATCTGGATGAAAAGGGCGGTAAGTCGCCCACCGTCGCGGTGTATGGCGACTGGCAAGCCCTGTCGTCAGAAGCGGAGGCCCTGGCATTTCTGGATGCGGTGACCGTCTGGTCCCGAGAGGTGAGGCGGGGCCAGGATGTGCAATCCGATTTTCTTCTCGAAGTCGCAGACGAGCAGGTGCGGCGCGAGTTGGCCCATATAGACAAGACGCTGAGCGTGCCGGCCGGTGACCCGCCGCTGACCTTTGAAACGATAAGCCTTCTGACGGCGCTGGGCATGATGCGGTTCTACGAATTGATGCCGGATTGGCGCGAAACATATCCAAATGTGGCGGCATGGTCGGATGCCTATGACGTAATTCCCATTGTTGCGAGCACGGCACCGCGGGCCGATGCGCTGCGGCCGCTTGTGCGATAGCAATTACGCGCCGAGGCCGCCGGTCGGCGTAGAACCTCATGGCCTAGCACGGTCCGGTCCCGCCTTGTATACCTTCTGAAGGAGTATCATTCGAAGGGGATCCTACATGACCGTAACGGTTGCGATGTATGACAAGTCGCTGGAGCATATTGGCGCACGCTTGGACGCACTTGGGCTCGATATCAAGGTTCTTCCCTTTGGCAAGGATGGTCAGTTTCGCGTCGACGGCAAGACGGTGCCGCCGGGCGAAGTCGATGTAGATTATCTATGGCTAAGTACGCATCTGAATGCCGACGATATGCAGGGGGCCGCGTTCGAGCTGGCGCTCGCCTGCAAGTCGATCAGCGTCATGCAGACCTTCAATGCGGGTCTCGATCGTCCGGTCTACAAGCAGATCTCCGATAAGGGTGTCCGCATCTGCAACAGTAGCGCACAGGCGGTCGCGATCGCGGAATATGTCATGGCGCATGTGTTGAGCCTGTTTCATCCCATCGACGTACAGCGCGATCAGCAAGCCCAGAAGGTCTGGAAGATGGCGCCGTTTCGTGAAATCTGGCGGACGAATTGGCTTATCATCGGCTACGGTCCAATCGGGCAGGCTGTCGCACGGCGGGTCAAATCCTTCGACGCCTCGACCGCGGTCGTGCGCCGCTCGCCGGCAACCTCCGACGTCGTTGATAAGGCCGGGACCATGGCTG
>JAJFJB010000436.1 GCA_021774435.1 Alphaproteobacteria bacterium | reverse complement strand
GCGACAGGCAATGTCGTTCTAATCGAGATCGACGCCAAAAGCATCGATGCGCTGGAGATATGGCCCTGGCCCCGGGGATATCACGCCCAAGTGCTCGACACATTGCTGAATGCTGGTGCCCAACGCGTCGCGTTTGATATCGATTTCAGTGCCCGCTCGCGACCCGACCAAGATAGGGAATTGGCTGCGGCGCTGAGCCGCGGGAGTGGCAGGATCATTCTCCCGGCTTTTCGTCAATACTCGCGATCGAATGATGGCCGAAGCGAATTGAAGCTTTCCGTACCGCTGCCGGAATTCCGGCAACACGCCTCCCTCTCATCAATCAACGTGCAACCCGAGGCGGACGGTCTGATACGCTCGATGGCCGTACGCGACGGCGAGTTGCCATCAATGGCCGCGCTTCTTGCGGGCAACGCAGGGTTGGAAGCCGGGGTTTTTCATATCGATTACGGCATACAGATATCGACGATACCGCGGCTTTCCTATGTCGACGTCCTGCGCGGCAATTTCGAACTCTCGCAAGTCGCAGGGAAGCTGATCGTCATCGGCAGCACCGCGATCGAGTTGGGCGATCAGGTGGCCGTGCCGATCTATCAATCCATTCCAGGCCCTTTCACGCATATTCTTGGTTACGAGTCGCTTGTTCAGGGACGGCCCCTATATGCAATCGCCGCCATCCCCGTCGTCATCGGAATTTTGCTTGTGTCCTTGTTGATCGGTCCGATGTTTTTGAAATGGTCGTGGCAACGTTCCGTTGTTGTCCTCATCGCGGTGTTGGTCGGATTGGTCGCGCTGTCCATCGCAATACAAATCTCCATGCCGGTGTTGCTCGATGTCGCGCCGATGCTCATCGCTGCGATTTTCTGCTTCATCTATGCTGTCATCAAGCGGGTTGACCAACAGGCATTAAGACTGGTGTTCCAGGGCCTCGATCTCCGTCGTAAGGATGTCATGATGCGCAACGTCGTCGAAAACAGTTTCGATGGCATTATCACCATGGATACGGAAGGCGTGATCGAAGCAGCCAACCCGGCGGCAACGAAAATATTCGACGATGCGCTCATTGGCCGTAACGTTCAGGAGCTATTCCCCGATTTGACAGGTTGCGACCATTCGGACGCCTTAGTCGATGCTTTGCGCATTGGGATGGATACGCATGAGATGCCGGGTTGGATTGAAGGCGGGCAACCCATACCGATCGAAATGTCGGTTAGTTTCGTCGATACAGAGGATCAACTTGTCTACACAATGTTCTTTCGCGATATTTCCGCCCGCAAGGAACAACAGAAAAAGCTCGAATATCAGGCGCAACATGATGCGCTTACAAGATTGCCTAACCGCAAACTGTTCGCTGACCGACTGCAGCAAACAATCGAAAAATGCGAGGCGAGCAAAAGTCATTTTGCTGTTCTTCTGCTTGACCTGGATCGTTTCAAGGAAGTCAACGACACATTGGGCCATCCCACCGGCGATTTATTGCTCAAGCAGATTTCCGAAAGGCTTCAAGCGAATATCCCTGCCTCCGATACGATCGCCCGCATCGGTGGTGATGAGTTTGCCCTTTTATTACCTTCGGCTAATGACGTGGCCACAGCATCGCGCGCCTCCGAAGATATTCTGAGTGCACTCAGCGATCCCTTTGACCTTTCCGGACTATCCTTGGAGATCGGGGGCAGTATTGGCATCGCGATGTATCCCCAACATGGCGATGACGGACCAACCCTCGTAAAATGCGCCGACGTGGCGATGTATCTGGCCAAAGAGGGGCAGAACCGCTTTGCGCTGTATGACGAAGAAAAGGACCATAACAGTGTTCGGTTCCTGACATTAACCGGCGACCTGCGCCGCGCAATCGAGGACAACCAGCTCATCCTCCATTATCAGCCAAAGATATCCCTGAAGGAAAACCGCATTATCGCCGTTGAAGCCTTGATCCGATGGATTCACCCCACCCATGGATTTATTCCACCCGACGATTTTATCGACAAGGCGGAACAAACCGGCGTGATCGGCGACATGACAGATTGGGTTGTAGATACAGCACTCGCTCAGTCGGCCGAATGGCGGCGCAAAGGTTTCCAGATCGATATGGCGGTAAACATCTCCGCCCGGCTCTTAAACGATTTCGAAATAGTGAAAACGGTCAATACCGGCCTACGAAAATGGAGAGTACCACCCGAGTCATTGATTCTGGAAGTTACTGAAAATGCGCTTATGGACGACCCCGCGAAAGCAATGGAAGTGATCACCAGTCTTTCCAAGCTTCAAACGCGTATTTCAATCGATGATTTTGGAACCGGATATTCGTCTCTCGGTTATTTGAAAGATTTGCCCGCGGACGAAATGAAAATCGACAGGTGCTTTGTGCAATCGATGCTGGAAGATGAAAGCAATGAAACCATCGTCCGCTCGACGATCGGACTTGCACACGGGCTTGGGCTCAAAGTCGTCGCCGAAGGTATCGAAACCGAAGCAGACCGTGCGCACCTGGCCGATATCCAGTGCGATGTCGGGCAAGGCTACCTGTTCAGCAAGCCGCTTCCGATCGAAGAGTTCGACGAATGGCTCGCATCATCACCGTGGGGCATACAACCCGTCACGTTTCACGATGCCGACAAACTAGCTCTGCAAACCGTCTGAACCTGCTCACCGTTCCCAAATCGTCGAAACTTCGGTACAGTTTTGCCGCCTGAGCCATTTGGAGAAGCGGCATGCCCGACGCGTTACCCAACCCAAACCCGGTGCTGGACTGGCCCGAAGGCGGCAATAGCCGGGTCCCTTACCGCGCCTTCGCCGACGCCAAAGTCCACGCAGCGGAACAGGAACGTATTTTTCAGGGCGCCACATGGCAGCTCCTGTGCCTGGCGGATGAGGTACCCAATCCGGGCGACTACAAAACGACGTTCGTTGGTGAAACGCCAGTCGTCGTGACCCGCGACGAGAACGGCGACCTCAATGCTTTTGAAAATCGCTGCGTCCATAAGGGCGCGCTGGTCTGTCTGAAGAACCGGGGCAATGCCCGAAATCTGACCTGCGTCTATCACAATTGGGTCTACGGGCTAAAAGGCGAATTGCGCAGCGCCGCCTTTCAGAAGGGCGTTCAAGGCCGTGGCGGCATGCCCGACGATTTCCGTGTCGAGGACCATCGGTTGCGGCCCCTGCGGGTCGCAGAACTGTACGGCCTCGTCTTCGCGACCTTCTCCGACGAAACCCCTTCCCTGGAAGACTTCATCGGCCCCGATATCACACAGCGCTTGCAGCGCGTCCTGAACCGGCCGCTCAAGATTCTCGGCTATCACACGCAAATTCTGAACAACAACTGGAAGCTCTATGTCGAGAACGTGAAGGACACCTATCACGCCGGATTGCTGCATCTGTTCTTCGCGACCTTCAAGCTGAACCGTCTGGCGTCGGAAGGCGGCGTCGTGCTCGACCCGACCGGCGGCAATCATGCCAGCTATTCGAAACGCCGCACCATTCACGCCAACGCGGAATATGACGAATCCAAACTACGCGCCAGCCGCGACGATTACCGGCTCGCCGACCCCTCCCTGCTCGACGCCTACGATGAGTTCGGCGACGGCATCAATGTGCAGATCCTCTCCGTCTTCCCGAACTTCATCCTGCAGCAGGTCGAAAACAGCATTGCGGTGCGCCAGGTCCTGCCCAAGGGGATCGACAAGACCGAGCTAAACTGGACCGTGCTGGGCTTCGCGGACGACGATGCACGCACCACGAAGATGCGCCTCAAACAGGCCAATCTCATCGGGCCTGCCGGCTATATTTCGATGGAAGACGGCGCGGTTGGCGCCTTCGTGCAGCGCGGCATTCCCGGTGCGCTCGACGAGACCTCGATCATCGAAATGGGCGGCCGCGAGCATGTCAGCCAGGACACCCGCACCACCGAAGCCTCGGTACGCGGGTTTTGGGCCGCCTACCGCGCGCATATGAGCCTCTAGATCGCACCGCGATGGATATTGAGCAGCAATATCGGGTTCAGGATTTATTGGCCCGCTACGCGGATAGTCTCGACCAGGGCCGCTTCGAGGAATGGCCGGAATACTTCACGGAAGATTGCGTCTACAAGATCATTTCGGCGGAGAACCATGAACAGGACCTGCCGCTTGGCGTGATCGACTGCGACTCGCGCAACATGCTGCGCGACCGGATCATGGCATTACGGGAAGCCAACATCTACGAAGACCACCGCTACCGGCACATCCTCTCGACGACGCTGATCAAAGAGGCTGACGAAACAGGCCTCCTGGCCGAAACCAGCTATCAGGTTACCCGCATCATGCGCGATGGCGATACGATGATCTTCAGCACCGGCCGCTATATCGACCGTATCGTCGAGCAGGATGGCGTCCTGCTGTTCGCCGAAAAACTCGTCGTCTTCGATGCGCGCGGCATCGATACGCTGCTGGTGATCCCTTTATAAGCGTGCGGCCGGTCAACAACCACGTTGCGTATAAAGGAGACCGGCAACAAGAGCGGCAACCGAGACCAGGGCCAAAACAGTTATCGTTAGGCCCGAGATCAAACCCGCCAGGATAGCAATCGCGAGCAGCCCCGCGCCTCCGAGCAAGCCGCCCACGCCGACCCGCAGCCAATCGCATTGATTGGGGCTGCATTTCTTGAACCACCAATAGCCAAGAGCAACCGCACCGATGGCGGCAAGAACGCCGGCGGGCCAAATCAGGCCAAGAAGCAGCACGGCCAACGCGATCAGCGCCATCACCCAACGGCCAATCCATCGGCATTTGCCGGCCATGGGACCTTCCGTGGCTTCGTCTTCCTGCCCTTCGGGGGGAAGATGATCCGGGTCGGCGCCAAACGCCCGCACCCTATCTTCCGTCACCCGGAGATAGCGTTCAAAAATGGCGAACCAGCGGCTCTGCGGTTTAATGTTGGCGCCGATCGAGCGCATCACATTGAGCCAGCGCATCTCCGGCACGCGAAGTTTTTCGGAGGTACTGACGGGAATGGTGAGTTGGAATTGTCCCGTGACACGCCCTGTCCGCGTCGCGTGCTGCCGCACGATAATCTTGAACACCTCTCCGGTTTCGACCGTGAGCGGCAGTTGAATCGTCAACAGCCCCGCGATTCGCCGGGATTTCAGCACCGGCAACGGGACAAAGGAAATATCCGCGATATGACAGCGGATGGTGTGCGCATCGACCTTTTCGAGAAGTGGCGCTGCCTGGCTTTCGGCGGCAACCTGCACGATATGGTCGGCGCTGAGGTCGGGCATGAAGAGCGTCACAACGCTGTCGGGCGGCAAATCCCCCCACAGGATGATGAGCTCGTCGAATGTCGCAGCCGGATCGGCAAGAACAACGCTGTGCGCGTCGTCGAAGTCCGTTTCGCGCACGCCGGGTTTGCGGGGCGGCATGCTGATTTCAAGATCGAAAGTATGGGTAACGATGTGGGCATCCACCGATCCCGGATTGTCCGTCTCGACGATTGCCAGGTTACGTTGCGACAGGTTCTCGTTGTTGGCGGGCGTGGCGCCCGTTGGAATTGGGTCCGCGCCGAAATTGATTTCCGCGACAAGACATTGATGCAGACCGGTGATTAAATCCCGGACGCTCTTCGAGACGCCATCGCCGGGATCCGTGAAGACCGTGTCGGTCTGGTTGATGTCGAGAATGGCCCCGAAATACCGCAGCGTCTCCTGTCCAACCGAACTCACTGGCAGGGTCTTGACGTTACCGGTATCCCCGTCGGTTGCGACGTCGCTACGCGGCGCCGAAAAAAACGGGATGGTCAAAACATCCGTCGCGCTCGCACCAAATGTCGGTAACTGTGTCGTGTTGTCGACCGGGTAGGTTTCGGTCTGGTAGGCCATGTTTGTTACCGCGGTAGTGAACATCCGAAAGAACACCCGGACATCCGTGGCCGGCGCTGCAAGACTCTGATAGTGGACCCGCGCGATAGCGAAATTGAATACGGGGTCGCCGCCGACCGTCGTTGAAAGTTCCAGCTTCGAGGTCTGCTGGTTCTCCGATATTTGCCGAAAGGGGTGGCTCACCGAATCCGACGTCGTATCGGAAGTCGCGAGAAAGTCCGCCAGATAGTCAGCGGGCAACTGGCCTGTGCCAAAAGGGACCCCTGATTGGCTCTGACCCGGCTGAATCTGAAAGACCCTGACGTCCGCACTGAGCCAATGGGTCGGTCCGTCCAACATGTACGGGTTTGCTTGGCGAAACAGGACCATTGCGCCCGAGCAAATCTTATCGTCCAACTGCGCCCGAAGTACTATATCCCGAAGGTCGGCGGGGTCCGCGGGGAAGATGGCGGTCGACGTGAAACCCACGGTATATTCGAATGTTATCCGTTGGCGCGACGCCAGATCATTGATTTCTAGATGCATCTCACTGGCGGTAGCGGTCATTTCCGGTATGCCCGCCGCGGTGTTCGCATCCTCGAAAGTCACCCCGGGCGCCGCATTGTTTAATTCGGTTGCCGAAGGTGTAAGAGATGTAAAGCCGAGTTGCGTGGGCCGGTAGCCATGAAGAACAACAAAGAAACTTCCCGCGAATTCGGTCGGCACCCCTCCTTGCGCGTCAATCTCCTGGCTCGAAAAATGGCTACGGTCGGTGATCAGTGAACAGCGTTTGGGGGTCATATCGCAAAAATCATCGAGCACGAGGAAGTTCATCATCATGCCCCGATGCGCGTGCTTGAATATATGACAGTGGGCCAGCCATCGGCCGAGCACGCCGTCGTCATGCTCACTGCCGTCCGCCGCAATAATTTTGCGATCTTCAACGACGAAGCGGTACGTCAGCCGGTGAGCGAACGGTACATAAATCGTATCCAGGTACTCGACGTAATCCCACTCGTACAACAAGCTGTAATTGCCGCTTCCGTCGTTGAGCTCCATTTTGATCGGTTGAAACGAGAAACCATGCTTATGCCAAGGATGGTCGGAGCCGTTCGTCCTTGTCTCCACCGTCCATTGGACAATGTCTCCCTTTTTGACATACCGCGTATTGTCAGCGGTCGGCTGCCCGGGCCCCTGTGCGGTCCATTCAACGTGAATGTCGTCAATGGCGGGCCCGCCATCTGGCTCTTGGGGTTGGACCGACGTCAGTTCTATCGAATAGTCCGTCAGCATTGCCGCTGTTGGGACGACGACGCCGTTAGCCTGCAATGCTGGTTTATCGCACCCGCTAAACGACGTAATCGCGCCAACATCGTTAAGGTCCGGCAACGACGCCGGCGGCGCGAGCGCGGTCGCCGTGCCAATAGGGGCGCTAAGCGAGAAATCCGGATTGGCGTTATTTCCCACGGGGAAATGCGCGATGATCATATCGGTTGGCGCTTCGTCGGTTTGTGGCGCGCCATTTTGCACGCTAAAGCCGCTCACGCGCAGCCCAACCTCGGTCCACCCCGCCTCGACCGCAAAGGCTACGAAAATTCTGCTGCTGGCCGGCAAGAGGAATTCACCTGTCGCCAATTCCGAAGCCGGTTGCGGTGCATTGGCCCCGGCGCCCGCATTCCTGCCTTTCCTGCCGACTATTTTAAAATTGCCGTACTCATCGCCACCCGGCCGCGGGTTGACCAACAATCCCCCTTCCCCGCCGAGCCTGAAAAGATTGTTGGAATGCATCCAATCGCCGTTGGTCTT
>JAJFJB010000435.1 GCA_021774435.1 Alphaproteobacteria bacterium | reverse complement strand
CATGGTCTCGCCGATCGCACGCGACACCGCCAACAACAAGCTACCTACGATACCCGGCAACGCAGCAGGAATGATCACTTGTTTGATGGTTTCCGACTTCGTCGCGCCAAGCCCGTAGGCGCCTTCCCGTAAGGATTGGGGAACGGCGCTAATAACATCGTCGGACAACGAGGATACAAAGGGAATGATCATGATACCCATAACACCACCTGCCGCGAGCGCACTTTCAGAGGCTATATCAAGGCCCAGATCAGCACCGGCCGCACGCAGGAACGGCGCAACGGTTAAAGCGGCAAAGAAGCCGTAGACGACGGTCGGTATACCAGCGAGGATTTCGAGTGCCGGTTTCACCCAAGCGCGAAGACGAGGCGAGGCATATTCTGCCATATAGATCGCCGCCAGGAGCCCAACGGGTGCGGCAACGCACATCGCGATAAAGGAAATGAGCAACGTACCCGCGAGAAGCGGAATAGCGCCAAACAGACCAGTCGCACCAACCTGATCCTTTCGCAATGCCGTTTGAGGGCTCCATTCAAGGCCGAAGAGAAAATCCATCGGCGCAACTTTCTGGAAGAACCGAATAGATTCGAAAAGAAGAGAAAGCACGATGCCAACCGTTGTCAGGATTGCAATGGTCGAGCATACGACCAGCAAAATCATCATGGCCTTTTCAACGAAGTTACGGGCCCGCATATCCGGTGTCACTTTTGTCCGTGCGAAGGTGATGCCGCCAACCGCTATCGCCGCAACAATCGCCGCCAAAGCCAGCTGGCTCGTCTGCAATAAGTTGTTGTAATACCCCGCCGCCGCCATCAGTTCGGGGCCCGCTTCGCGGCTCGTTACATCGCCGCGCGCCAGATTGCGAATATCATTCAATAGCAAACCCAGTTCGGCTTGCCCGAGCTTTTGCTGATCCGCCGACAGGCTTTCAACGAGTGACGAGGTTACGATGCTCGGTTCCAGGGCCAACCAAATCCCCAGTAGCAAAACAGCGGGCACGCCGCACCATAGGGCTACGTAGTAACCATAATAATGGGGTCGTGAATGAAGTTTGTGCGAGTCGCCACCGACTCCGACGAGTGCTCTGGAGCGCCCCAAATAGTAGCCGGCAACGGTCAGAAGAATAAGCGTGCCGAAGATAATGGAAAAAGACATATCATATTTCTTTGGTGCGGCTAACCGGCAAGGCGCGTTGCCGGTGTCTGAACTCAATAATTTAAGCTCGGTATCAGCCGGAGTTACTAAAGTTGCTAAACAAAACACTCTTCTGATTGTCCCCGGGAGCACATCGCCCCCGGGTTCAGATTTTTCCTAAAGACCGCCTACATCATGATGTTGCTGGCGAGGCTCTTACCGTCGTCGCGGAACTTGTTACGTTCCTGGTTCGGCATCGGGATCAATCCCTTATCGGTCAGATACCCATCGTCGCCCCAGGCTTTTTCGCTTGTGAATTCAGAGATGAATTCCGCGATGCCGGGGATTTTGTTCACATGTGCTTGCTTTACGTAGAAATAGAGCGAGCGCGAAACCGGGTATTTGCCGTCGGCAATATTCTCGAAAGTCGGCTCTTGTCCGTCGATCAGGCTGCCTTGAATTTTATCGGCATTCTGATCGAGGAAGCTGTAGCCGAAGACACCGAACGCATTCGGATTCGCTTCAAGCTTGCGAACGATCAGCACGTCATTCTCACCCGCTTCGACATAGGCGCCGTCTTCGCGGACCGAGTGGCAAACCGCCTTATACTTCTTCTTGTCCTTTTTCTTCATTGCCTTGATCCAGCCAATCTTCTTACACCCGCCTTCAAGTGCAAGTTCGGCAAAGGCGTCGCGGGTACCGGATGTCGGCGGCGGCCCCAGGACTTCGATCTTCACGTCCGGCAGAGAAGGATCAACATCCTTCCAAGTTTTGTTCGGGTTCGGGATCAATTTGCCTTCGCCCGCCGGGACGTCCTTCGCAAGCGCGAGGAATAAATGCTTCCGAGAAATTTCGAGGCGGCTGGCCTTTTTCGAATTGGCCATCACGATGCCGTCATAACCGATCTTCACTTCAGTCACGCCCGTAACACCATTCTTGCCGCAGCGCTCCACTTCGGATTTTTTGATTCGACGTGACGCATTGGTGATGTCTGGGTGCTGTGTGCCGATTCCGCCGCAGAACAGCTTCAAACCACCTCCAGAACCCGTACTTTCCACCACCGGGGTCTTAAATTTAGTCGTTTTGCCGAAGGTTTCCGCGACAGCGGTCGAAAACGGGTAAACCGTGGATGATCCGACAATCCGAATTTGGTCGCGCGCTTCCGCCGCACCCGATATCAGCATGATTCCAAGCGCGCCAAGCACGAGAGGTTTCTTAGTCATAAAATTCATATCCCTGTAATCACATTCCATGTTCGGTGAACCATTCCACCGACACCGCGAACCTAGGAGCGATGCGACTCGTTTTTATGACGGCTGTGTTACAGTTTTATGACAGAGCGGCAGGCTTGTTGTTTATGCCTCCGCCGGTTCGGTAACCGGCAAATAGACACTGAATTGGCTGCCTTTGCCTACCTCACTCTTGACTACTAAGCGGCCTCGATGACGGTTAACGATGTGCTTGACGATTGCCAGTCCAAGACCAGTCCCGCCCATACTGCGCGACCGTCCCTTATCAATCCGATAAAACCGTTCGGTCAGGCGCGGAATATTTTCTGCTTCGATACCTTCGCCTTGGTCAGCCACGGTGACGCATATGCCCCGCCCCCCCACTTCCGGAATTCGGTCGACAGAAGAGAGCGTGAGGCGCACGGGCGTATTCTCACGTCCATACTTTATCGCATTGACAACCAGATTCTGAAAAACCTCGACGAGTTCGTCACGATCTCCCGATACGGGCGGAACCGCGACAGAACCATCGAATTCCATCGTCACCTTCTTTTCCTCGGCCTGCACCGACACGCTATCGAGTACGGCCGTCAGTATTTCACGGATATCGAGCTTATCGTTCGGCCGAACATGTTCGTTTGCTTCGACACGAGACAGCGAAAGCAGGTCATCAATCAACCGCGCCATACGCTGAGATTCATCGGCCATGATATCAAGAAAACGGTCTTGTGCCGCTTCATCGTCTCGCGCCGGGCCGCGCAAGGTTTCGATAAACCCGACCAACGATGTCAATGGCGAGCGCAGTTCATGACTGACATTGGCAACAAAATCCGCCCGGATTTGCTCCGCATTCCGCGCCGCCGTTACTTCCTCTAGCGCTATCAGAATTCGCAGCGAGCTCTTTCCTTCAACGGGCAGGGGAACCGCGCGAACCGCGAAAATTCGCTGTACCGGGACCTGCAAAACGATTTCCGCAGTGCTCTCAACCCCGTCGAGAATGGCTGACTTTGCCACCTCCAGGGCTTCAGGGTGGCGCAACGAGAGTGCCAAATCACGCCCCTCGATCTGATCACCAAGCAATTCTCGTGCGGCTCGGTTCGCCGCAAGAACGACCCGGTCCTTGTCCAACAGCAATACAGCATCCGAAATGCCGTCGAGCACAGCCGCGGAAACCATTTGGCCTGAAGAATCTTGAGTATTCACATCGACCTCAACAGATTCGCTGCTGGCAGGCGGAAATAGAAAATTTTGAGAAGCAGTCGCACGTCATTAAAGTAGTTCGCTGAACCTAGTCGCGCCAATTTTGATTTTCCGGCAATTTCGTAACAAAATTGCTGGCGCTCCATAACCAAAGTCGACGCATACATCAAGTTAGGCGGATCATGACCCCGCTAATCGGGCACCAAAAAAAATGAAATCGGCATGGCAGGTCGGCATTGATGTCGGGGGTACGTTTACGGATGTCGTCGCGCTCGATCCAGCTACTAGGGAGATCCGCACCGCAAAAGTGCAAACGCGGGCGGCGGATCCGCGTGCCGGCCTCATTGCGGCGCTCTCGGCGGTCAATTTGGAATGGGAAAATGTCGCTGACCTGATTCACGGCACGACCCTGATCACCAATGCCATTGTCGAAGGGCACTTGGCAAAGGTCACCCTCATTGCAACGGAAGGATTTGGAGACTCTCTCGCGATCGGCAGACAGAACCGGCGACACCTGTACCGGCTCGATCTAGCGCCGAAAGCCACACCTCAGGTTCCGGCGGAACGGCGCATTGAGGTTCGCGAGCGTCTTGATGCCAACGGCCAGGTCCGGGTTGCCCTGGAAGACAGCGCCTTAACTGATGCCATAGAACAGGCACAGGCAACCGGTGCGGAGGCGATAGCCGTATCGCTGCTGCACGCCTACGCGAACTCCACCCATGAAGCGCGGATTGGTGCCGCTTTAAAAGGAACCAGTATCCCCGTCGCCCTATCCCATCTGGTCAACCCCGAAGCGCGGGAATATGAAAGAACAGCGACGACAGTACTCAGCGCCAGCGTCATGCCGCTTGCCGACCGCTATCTCGAACAGCTCGAATCCGCATCACCCGAAGCCAGCAGGCTCCACCTCTTTCATTCGAGCGGCGGCATGGCATCGCCGGCGGCGCTGCGCAATCTGCCACTGGGTTTGGCGCTGTCGGGTCCGGCGGCCGGTGTCGCCGCGGCCTGCAAAGTTGCGGACGAGCTTGGAATCGACCACGCCATCAGCCTCGATATGGGTGGTACAACGACCGATGTCTGCCTGATCGCCGGTGGCCGTGCGGAAATCTCCGTCGATCGAAGCCTTGGCGATCATCCCCTGCGACAGCCCATGGTCGCGATTGAATCGATCGGGGCGGGCGGCGGTTCAATCGCGCGGTTGAGTCTTGGCGCCGTCGAGGTTGGGCCGGACAGTGCCGGCGCCCTCCCCGGCCCGGCCTGCTATGACCAGGGCGGCACGACACCGACGGTAACGGATGCGAACCTTCTCCTCGGTTATCTCGAGGCAGGGCAGAAGCTGGGCGAAAAGATTCGATTGAATCGCGATGCCGCACAATCGGCGTTGGCACCGTTGGCGCGGGACGCCGGGGTGTCTGTTACCGAGGCGGCATACGGCATACTCCGCGTCGCCAATGCCACGATGGTACGGGCGTTAAACCGGGTCACTGTCGAACGGGGCGTCGATGGCCGCGATTGCGATCTGCTGGCTTTCGGTGGCGCCGGTCCCATGCATGCGGTGGAACTCGCCCGTGCTTTCGGTATCAGCCGCGTAATCGTTCCCGCAGCCTCCAGTGTCTTTTCCGCTGTCGGTTGCGTTGGCGCCGAGATGCAGTATGCGCAGCAACAGACGGTACGGATGACCAGTGCCGACTGGAACCGGCAACGCCTCTCGGAAATTCAAACGCGGCTCATAGAGCGACTCTCAGCCCCCTTGCAGGAGGCCGACTATAACAATGATAGCATCGCCGTCGACTTCGTCGCGAGTGTCCGGTACAGCGGCCAAAGTTACGCGACCGAGATCACAACACCGGAACTGGAAGATCCTGATGCACTGGGCCGCCAATTTCAGGAAACGCATGAACGCCTTTACGGATTTGCCACCGATGAGGTGTGGGAACTTTATGCGCTGAGATGCACCGTCTCGGTCCCGCGCGAAGGCTCCCCCGCCAGCACTCTTGCGGCATCTGCGCAAGGTACACCGCAAAAGACCGAGTCGTGCTGGTTTGGTGGCGAACAGGCGGTAGACACCCTACGGTACGACCGCGCGGCAGTGGCAACCGATCAGAAAATCGCGGGACCGGCTATCATCGAAGACGCCTGGTCGACCATCGTCGTGCCGCCCGGCGCTTCGGCGAAGCCTGATCAATTCGGTCACCTGCACATTGATGTTGGGAGCGCCGAATGACGGCAAAAATCGACCCCTTCACATTGGAAGTCATTCGCAATGCGCTGACTGCGATCGCTGAAGAGATGTCGCTGGTCGTCATGCGTTCCGCGCGCTCACCACTCTTGCGTGAAGCCGGCGATTTATCCTCCGCCTTAACCGATGCCGAAGGCAATATGATCGCCCAGGGCCGCGATATTCCTATGCATCTCGGGGTGATGTGCTTCACCGTGAAGGAATTCCTGAAACGGGTACCGGCAAGTCGCATGACGCCCGGCGACGTATGGTTCCTAAACCTGCCGGAAGTCGGCGGCAATCACCTCCCGGACGTCAAAGCCATCCGCCCCATCTTCTACGACGGCACGCTGCAAGCCTTCGCCGTGAGCCTCGCGCACTGGGCGGACATTGGCGGCGCGGTCCCCGGCAGTTACGTCGCCTTCGCGACGGATGCTTGGCAGGAGGGCTTGCGCATATCCCCGGTCCGTCTTTTCACCGCCGACGGTCCCGATCGCGAAAAGCTCGATTTCGTATTGGCCAATGTTCGCGGCGCGCCGGAGCGCGAAGGCGATATCCTGGCACAAATGGCCGCAACAAGATCCGCCGATCTTCGCATGCAGGATCTTTACGCCCAGCATGGATTGGAAACGGTCAATCGAACCATTACGGCGCTGCACGACCGCGCGGAAGCGCAAATGCGCGCCGCCATTGCCGATTTGCCGGCCGGGGAATATCGGGGCGAGGACTGGCTCGACGACGACGGGATCGGAGACCAGCCCATCGCAGTGCGAGTCCGGATCGTGCTGGAAAAGGACAAGGCGCTTTTCGATTTCTCCGAGTCGGACGACGCGGCACGCGGACCGATCAATTCAACGCCGTTTATCGCCTCGGCAGCCGCGTTTTATGCCATGAAGGTTTTGACAGGGCCGGAAATTCAACCGAATGGCGGGTGTTACCGCCCACTTTCCGTGATTACGCGGCCCGGTTCGATTCTTGAGCCTGGGATCGACCTACCAGTCGTCGGCGGCAATCACGAGACGTCACAAAGAGTTGCCGACGCAATTTTCCGGGCATTGGAACCCGTTATTCCGGAGCGGCTGAGTGCCGGCGGGGCGACGACGTCGGGCTTGCTGTTGTTCGGCGGCAAACGGGCGGACGGCGTCTGGACGACCCTCTACGAGACGCATGGCGGCGGCGAAGGCGCCCGTATCGACCGAGATGGCGCCCACGTTATCCGGGTTCATTTGTCCAATGTCATGAACACGCCCGCCGAAATTATTGAAGCCGAGTATCCGATCCGCATCGATGCACAAAGGCTGCGCCAGGGGTCCGGCGGTGCCGGCGCCCATAAAGGTGGCGAAGGTCTGCATCGCGAATATCATATGCTCGCGGACGAGATGTCGTTGACGACGATGTTCGAGCGTCGGATCATTCCACCGTACGGATTACAGGGCGGTGCCGATGGCGCGCCATTCCGGGTCGATGTGATTGCCGCGGACGGAGAACGCCGCGAGTTGCCGGGCAAGACGAATGTCCGGTTGGGACGGGGTGACACGGTGGTCATCGAAAGCAGCGGCGGCGGGGGATACGGCATCCCGGCCGGCGACGAAAGGTAAAATGGGGGACGAAGTATGAGACTGGAAAACAAGATCGCGATCATCACCGGCGGCGCCAAAGGTATGGGAGCCGCAATCACCCGGACTCTGGGACGTGAGGGCGCCGACATGATGTTGGCCGCCCGCGACGTCGCACCGTTGGAAGAAGTGGCAGCGGAAGTCCGCGCCATGGGCCGCCGCGTAGAAACGATTTCCGCCGATGTCACCGACCCGAAACAGGTCGAAGCCATGGTGGAACAGACCAAAAAGGCCTTCGGCGGACGTATCGACATTCTGGTCAATGTCGCCGGGACAACCGGGCCGATCGAAACACCGGTTCAGGACATCGACCCGGATGATTTTCTGGAAGTGCTCGATATCAATGTCCGCGGCACTTTCCTGCCGATCAAATACACACTGCCCACCATGATCGCGCAAAAATACGGCAAGATCGTCAATATCGGCGGGTCATCCGGCCTGCGCGGCTATAAATACCGTACCGCCTACAGTTCCTCGAAATGGGCACTGCGCGGCCTGACCCGTACTATTGCCCTCGAAGCGGGGCCGCATAATGTGAACGTCAATATCGTCATGCCGGGTATCGTGCACACGCCCCGCATGGACAAGCTCTGCGAGGAAAAGGCCAAGGTGCGGGGCTGGACGTTCGAGCGAGTCTATCAGGAATATGTCGAAGAGATGTGCCTCGGGCGCGTGACGGAGCCCGAAGATGTCGCCGACGCCGTTCTCTATTGCGCCAGCGACGAAAGCAAAAACATGACCGGCCAAAAAATCTCCGTTGATGGCGGTTGGGACGTCTAATAGGCACTAGGGAGTATGCGCGATGCTGCGCGAATTTGAACTGGAGCTGCCCGGCGATCTGCAGGAAACCTTGGCGCAATTGCCGAATGGTACGCCGCTCGCCGGTGGCACAAACTTGCTTGTCGATATGCGTGCACGCCGCGAAAAGGCGGAACGCCTGATCTGGCTCGGTAACATTGAGAACTTTCGCGATATCAAGATCGATGGCGATCACGTCTCGATTTGCGGTGGCACAACCGTCGGCGATGTTCTGCGCGATAAGCGGTTGGCGAAAGCCGCGCCATCCTTGATTGATGCTGCTCGTGTCTTCGGCGGTCAAATGGTACGGAATCAGGCCACAATCGCGGGAAATGTTTGCTCTGGATCACCAGCGGCCGACACCGTACCCCCTTTACTCTCGCTGGATGCGGAAGTGCATCTTACCAGCGCGGCTGGCTCACGGATCCTGCCGATTGACGCGTTTTATACGGGTTTTAAAAAGAATCAGCGCGCGCCGGATGAACTCGTCACGGGACTTTCCTGGAACGCTCCCGGGCTATCGAGCGCCAACAGTTTCTACAAACTGGCGCGCCGCAAAGGCGACGCGATCACCGTCGTTGGCGTTGCTGTGACCGTGACTTGCGAAGGCGGCAAATGCACGGATGCGCGCATTGCGTTGGGTGCCGTGGCGCCAACGGTATTCCGCGCCAAAGAGGCCGAAGCGATGCTTACCGGCGAGGTTCTGACGGATACCTTGATAGACGAAGCGGCGCGCAAGGCAATGTCTGAGACAGGCCCGATCGACGATATCAGAGCCTCCGCCGATTACCGCCGGCACGCCGTGCACATGCTGACAAGGCGACTCGTTACACAGGCCTGGCAGTCGCTCGCCGGAAAGGATGCAGGCAAATGAGTTTGGAAAAAGCAATCTCCGTCGAAATAAACGGAATCGCACGCGAACTGACGGCGCCAGCCAACGAAACTCTGCTCGACTGTCTGCGCCGGCATGGTCATTTCGAGGTAAAAAGCGGCTGCGAAAAAGGCGACTGCGGCGCGTGCGCCGTGCAGATCGACGGTGAACCGGTCGATAGCTGTTTGACCCTGGCCTGGACCGTTGAGGGCCGCTCGATCACAACCCTCGAAGGATTGAACGACGCTGAGAACCCACATCCCCTCATCGCGGCCTTCCTGGAACAGGGCGCCGTACAATGCGGTTATTGCACGCCCGGCATCATGATTGCCGCAGACGCCATGCTGCGCGAAACACCCGATCCGACAGACGAAGACATTGCCATCGCACTGAGCGGCAACCTGTGCCGCTGTACCGGCTATACGAAAATCTTCACCGCGGTAAAACAAGCTGCCGAAACTCTCCGTCAAGGAGGTGGCAATGACTGATCAAACGATCGCGCGTCAGCCCGAAGCGAATGTTGTTTTGCGGCAGGTCGGCAAACCGCTGCAGCGCACCGATGCGGAAGGCAAGGCGACCGGCCGCACCCGCTATGCGGGCGATTACACCATGCCCGGGATGCTGCACGCCAAGGTCCTGCGCAGCGACATCGCCAGCGGCCGGTTGAAACGGCTCGACGCATCGAAAGCACGTGCGCTGCCGGGCGTCGTCAGCATTCTGACCGCCGCGGAACTGCCCGACCGGCTGGCGGCGACGGATATGCCGGGGCAAACCGGACAAAAACGCGCCTCGACGGACCGGCAAATTCTGGTCCGTGAAATCATTCGTCATCACGGCGAGCCCTTGGCGTTGATTGCCGCCGAAACACCCGCTATCGCCGACAAGGCATACGACCTGATCGAATATGAGATTGAGCCTCTGCCCGGCGTCTATGAAACGGAAGGCGCGCTAGAACCCGGCGCGCCTATTGTCACGGAACCGGACAATATCGTTGGCAAACACAACATTCGGAAAGGCGATGTGGAAAAGGGTTTTGCCGAAGCGGATCACATCATCGAGAACACGTTTCATACGCAGTTCATCGAACATGCCTTCCTGGAACCCGAGGTTGGACTTGCCTGGGTCGACGAAAACGGTGTCGTCAATATTCGCATGTCGACACAGGTGATTGAGCATTTCCGCTTCATTGCCGACGCGTTAGGGGTGCCTCATAACAAAGTGCGCATTCTGGGCGCGATGGTTGGCGGCGGTTTCGGCGGCAAGGAGGATATCACCGTCGAGCTTTACCTGGCGTTGCTGGCGCAGGCGACACGGCGTCCCGTCCGGTTGGCCTATACAAGAGAGGACTCGTTCGTTGGCCACGGCAAACGGCACCCTTTCAGCGTTTCTCACAAGACCGGTGTGATGAAGGACGGCAAGATCACCGCGCTGGAGGTCAAAATCACGGCCGACTCGGGCGCCTATGTGTTCCTCAGCCCGTATGTGCTGCTATATTGCGCGGTTGCAGCACCCGGTCCCTACCGGATAGACAATGTCAAAATCGACTCCACGGCGATTGCGACGAACAATATGTACACCAGCGCCTTCCGCGGCTTCGGCGCAGCACAAGCCTGCGTCGCCTATGAAGCGCAAATGGATGAAATCGCGAAAGCGATTGGCATTGATCGTTTCGAACTGCGGCGGCGTAACTTCATGCGCACCGGCGACAAGACCGCAACGGGGCAAACCGTCGAAAGCGCGATCTGGAGCGACGAATGCATGACGCAAGCTCTCGCCGCGCTAGGCGAGCCGACGAAGGCTGAAGGGCCGGTCAAGATCGGCCGCGGTGTGGCCACCTATCAGCAAAGCTATGGCCGCATCACCTGGTTCCACGACACTGCGGAAGCCTGGGTCGGGATCGAAGTCGACGGCACCGTAATTGTTCGCTCCGGCGTGACCGACATTGGCGCGGGTCAGGCATCCGCGTTGGGCCAGATTGCAGCGGAACTACTTGGCGTCGAGCTCGACGACGTTGTCGTCTATAACAGCGACTCCGCCGTAACACCGCTGGCCGGCACGACCACAGCGACAAGGGCGCTGTATATGACCGGCAGAGCAGCCCATACCGCCAGCGAAATTTTGCGCGGACGGCTCGTCGAATTTGCCGCGTCGGAACTGGGCGTTCAGCCGGAGGAAATAGATTTGGCCAACGGACAGGCTTTCGTCACCGACAATCCCGGCAATGCGATGTCCCTAAAAGATCTCGCGGCACGCGGCGCCTCGGAAGGTCTTCAACGTTCGGAATTAGCCATGTTCCGGGCTCCGTTTACCGACCCGATCGATGAAGAGACGGGACAAGGGCCTGTCTTCCCCGATTTCACCTATGGCTGCCACGCCGTCGAAGTGGCCGTCGACACCGAGACCGGCGAAGTCACCGTCCTAAAAAGCGTCGGCGCACACGATATTGGACAGGCGATCAATCCGCAGGCCGTCGAAGGCCAAATCGAAGGCGGGGCGCTAATGGGCCAAGGCTATGCGCTGAGCGAGGAACTGATCTATCAGGAAGGCAAACTGGTCAGCCCGAGCTTCAGCGAATATTTGATCCCAACATCCATGGACATGCCGGAGATCAAATCGATCATCCTGGAGTCCCGGAGCGGGCTCGGACCCTTCGGCGCAAAAGGTATTGGCGAGCCGAGCCTGACACCCGTCGCGCCGGCCATTGCCAATGCCGTCGCTGATGCAATCGGTACCCGCGTCTTCGACCTACCGATCACGCCGGAGAAAATCGTAAAGGCAATCAGCGAGTCGAAAGACGCCTAAAGAAACGTTGGTTAGAATTCGGCCTACGTGCCGTACTTCCCAATCAGCTCGCGTGCCCGCGCAGCCGCGTCGCTCGGGATCGTATGACGTGGCGGGAAATCGCCGCCGGGCTTGGTCGCATCGATGATCATTTTGGCGGTAAGGCCATCATGGTTCGACGGATCCAGAATTGCCCCCATGCAGTTCTTCAGGATGTCGACGTCCGTGTCCGCCTGCATCCGCGTGCAGACTGCCCACATCACGTCCTGATCGCTGGCGATATCGACGTCGCTGTCGACGACGACTGCCAGCTTCAGGCTAAGGTCCTCGCCGAGCGCCGTTGCGGCTGCATTCTTTGCCTGTCCCGGTGCCGGGTTGTTCATGGCGATATAAACATGCATGCGGCAGGTGCCGGATTTCGGCATCGCGACTCCCGTCACGTTGGGATAGTTTTGCCGCAAGACCTTGAGCAGCCGCGCCTCCATCGGTACGGCGAGCAGCCCGGTATGTTCGTCGGAAATTCCGGAAACGATGTCCTGATAGATCGCATCCTTGCGGTGCAGGATAGCGGAGACCTCGATCACATGCTGCGTCGAGCGCGCCGAGGCGTAACCTGTGAATTCAGCGAACGGGCCTTCTCCAATTTGTTCACCGGGTACGATATGACCTTCGATAACGAACTCCGCGTAGGCGGGCGCTTCGACGGGTACCGTCACGCCTTCCACCAATTCCAGCGCCTGCCCCATGAACCCGCCGGCGACAGCATATTCGTCCGCATCGATAGCGCCTTTCCAGAGGCCGCTGCCAAAAGCGAAGCGCGGATGACCGCCGATGACGATGGAAACCGGAATAGGCTCATCGCGTTCCGCCGCGCGCTGCGCGTAATTCCACAGATGCCGGCGGCTGTGCAGACTGGTGCCAAAACGCGTCTTGCCCATAACCTGCAGCCGGTGGTAGCTGGCGTTGCGCACGCCGGTGTCCGGATCCTTGGCAACGACGATGCCATTGGTGACATAGCGTCCACCATCCTCCGCGAAATGGTTCAGAATCGGCAAATAGTCGAGATCCACCGCGTCGCCTGTCAGCACGGTATCCAGGATTGGCCCCGTATCTCGGGTAACGGGTTCGATCGTTTCCTCTCCAAGTCCTGCCCAAGTCTCAATCAGCTTGTCTTCATCCACACCCAGCGCCTGCGCATACCGGCGGCGATCCCCGAACAAGTTTGTCACCACAGGAAAAGGTGAGTCCCCAACATGTTCGAACCAAAGGACCGGCGCCCGGCCAAGTTGCTCCAACTCCATGGCGACGGCCGTGATATCGAAATCAATCCCGACTTTTTCCGGAATGCGCATGATGCTGCCGGGGTCGTCCTGTTCCAAGTCGTCAAGGAAACTCCGGAGGTCTAGAATTTTCTCATTCGGTCGCACAGTAACCTCCCGAAATCTCTCTTTTACAACTCACCGGCTTCGCTGGATTCGGCTTTGCGGATGCGCCTGTTGACGATGAATCTCAGAAACGGGTCCGGCGGCAAGCGCGCGGCTTTCGGCAGAGCCAGCATATCCTGCAGCAGCGGGCTATCGATGCCACAGAGCTGATCCGCGAGCAATTTTCCCGCGATCGCGCCACGCGTCAGCGGCGCGGCATCGGTTGTCATCACCGCATGTAGGCCCGGTGCCATCTCACCGAAAACAACCCCGCCATTCCGAGTGAAGCCCAGCGTGCCGCCCCACGTTCCATCCAGTTCGATATCCGCCAAATCCGGCCAGCGCCTTCTGATACCTTCGTGGTGATTGACGCGCGCAGCCGCCAGTTCCGATTCATCGAATTGCTTTGCCCGACCGTAGATCAATGTGTTCCGCATCAAAATTCGGCGATCACGGGTCAATCGCACCGTACTGCCATTCGGACTGGACGGCAGCAATCCGAATTCACCGCCGCCGCCAACCAGTTTTAGTTCATCCTCCTTTAGCGGTCTTGTCAGACTGGCGAACAGCGAAACGGGCACCACGCGGCCCCGTGCCACGCCCAACTCCTCGGCAAAGACGTGGTTAGCCAATACCACCTGCCGAGCGGCAATCTCGCCTTCCGGACAAATCAGCCGAAACCCATCGCCGGAATGAATTTCCGATACCGGACTGTCCTCATATAATTCGACATTCGGCGGCAACGTTGCGCCGAGCCCCCGCATCAACGCCGCTGGCTGCACCAGAGCCGTACCATCCGCACGGATGCCCCGCGAATAGAACCGCGTGCCGGTTACGGCCTCCATGCCGTCGCGGTCGACTTCGGTATAGGTCGTGCCGATCCCTTCGAGACCATGCGCCAAGCGATCTAGATGAGTCTCGCCCGGCGCTCCGGACGCCACATAAATGCGTCCCCAATCGCTCCAGTCACACTGGATTTGATGCCGCATGACGATATCGTGAATATGTTCGACTCCAGCCGCGCAGAGCCGGTCATTTCGCTTACCGAGCTCCATATCCTTTTCGCCGCCATGGCTGTGTCCTTTGAGCAAAAACCCAGCATTACGGCCCGATGTGCCGTAGCCAACCCGCTCCGCATCGATCAGCGCAATGGAGTCGGAAGGTCGCAATTCGCCAAGCTGACGCGCCACCGTTAAGCCGCAGATCCCCGCGCCAACGACCGCCCAATCAACTGTAACCGTCCCTTCGGCGCTGTGGGCGGGCGGGGGTGCCGGCAGCGCCTCGTACCAGCCATTCTTCGCGCCATCATTCGGCAGTTTCTTCGCTTTGCGGGTGGCTGCCATTTTCACTCACCGGCCGGTAACGGTAATTCCCTGATATTGTCCACGACTTCCGCCTCCGTATCGATAACGTCCGCCATTTCGGTGTCTACGACCTGATAAGACGGTATCGCTTTGGGCAGCCCTTTCGTAGGCGACTCGATGCCCTGTTCGATCAGCTTACGCGCCCGGGGCAAAAGTCGCGAATTTATCGAACCGGACAGTTTGGCGTAGGAATTGACCGCAGTCCGCAATCCGCGCCCAACGCCCCCGGCGTGGTTCAACATAACCGTCAGGCTTTCGAT